>JBBRWA010000080.1:0-20262 GCA_038246345.1 Chitinophagales bacterium | reverse complement strand
TGGGGGTGGGGCTTTGGTTTTCCCTCGGCGGGAATCATCTTGCACTCCCCCCGTACCCCCGGCTGGGGTGCCCTCCCCCGCCCCCGTCTTATTGTGAGTGGTATCAGCCCCCCTGGGTCGTGGCTCCGCTCGCAACCCCACGACTGCTTGGCATTCAGTATGAAAATAAAATAGGAGCCTTTATTTGCCCAACCACTTGATACAATCCTTTTAATAAATTCATCTCCTAAACTTATCTTTTCAACAATGCCCGTGCTTGAAACACCCATTGCCGGACTCCTGATTTTTGAACCCAGTGTCTTTGCCGATGAACGGGGCTATTTTTTTGAAAGCTACAACCAACGCGCTTGGGAAGCCGCTGGCGTGACCAATGTTTTTGTGCAAGACAATCAGGCAAGGTCAACCCAAGGAGTATTGCGGGGCCTGCATTACCAAACGGGCGACATGGCACAGGCTAAATTGGTGCGTGTCACAGAAGGGGAAGTGCTCGATGTCGTGGTCGATTTGCGGCAAGATTCCAAAACATACGGCCACTGGTATTCCATTCGGCTTTCTGCGGAGAACAAGCGCCAGCTTTTGGTGCCACGAGGATTTGCACATGGTTATTTGGTGCTGAGCCCTACGGCAGAGTTTTGCTATAAATGCGATAATTTTTATGCCAAAGATAAAGAAGGAGGCCTGCGCTTTGATGACCCAACTTTGGTCATCGACTGGCAGTTTGATTTGACACAAGTGCTTGTATCTGAAAAAGATATGGACTTGCCCTACTTTGGGAAGCACAAGCCCGTCTGATATAGTCCCCGATGAGCCTTACCTTTGTGCGAAATCGTCTTCCGATGCCTAAAGCGAGTTTTCTATTGTATTGTTTGCTCCTGTTGCTTGCCGCTTGTTCCAAACGGCAGACCCAGGAACCCATGCCCATTGACAATTCGCAATTGGAATATTTCCCCCTAAAATATGGGCACTATGTTGTGTACCGGGTTGATAGCCTGGTATTCGATCCCGCACCCGGCGGAACTGCCCGCGATTCATCCAGCACTTTTGTAAAGGAAATGGTCGGGGATTCATTGCTCGACAATACAGGACAATGGCAATGGATCATGGAGCGATACGAGCGAAAGGCAACAAGTGACCCTTGGGTATTGAAATTTGTCGGTTCAGCCAGTCGTACCAACACACAAGCTGTGCGTACCGAACAAAATCTCCGCTTTCTGAAAATGTTGTTTCCAATGGACCGGCGCAGCGCCTGGGATGGCAATCTCTGGATTGATAAAAACCGGGAAATTGAAATCGCAGGCGAGCGCATGAGGCCGTTTATCAACTGGGAATATGCGGTGGATTCCATCGACGTGCCTGCTACCATTGGGGGTTTCGTATTTGATTCTACCTTAATCATTACGGAGGCCAATTACACCGATGTCATAGAGCGTCGTTTTTCAAGAGCGTGGTACGCCAAGCACGTAGGATTGGTTCAGCGCGAACAGTGGATACTCGATTCCCAATATTGTGCGCAAATACCACCGCCGCCCGACTGTCAAACCCGCCCCTGGGAATTAAAAGCTGAAAAAGGCTATATTCTTCTCCAAACTGTTCTCGAATTCAACTAGTGGCGAGCCCACAAGTTGGCGTATGAATGCAGCGCAGAAACGGGGGCTTTTTTTAGACATCTCACTGGGCTTTTTTTGATTGACCATTGACGCGTGATGATTTACGATTTGAAGTTTTTACGCGATTTGTGCGTTATTGTGGCTGATTTTTCGATTTGTAAAGATTAAAATTATTTCCAGCTTGGTGTTTGTTGTTAAAAAAGAAAGGGCCGATTGCCGAATCCATTTGTGTGCTTTTCGTTTAATTCACAGCTTGACCTAAACGCAACGCCCATTATCAAATTATCACATTGTCGAATTATCAAATTATCACATTGCCCCCATTATCACATTATCCCATTATCAAATTATCACATTAAAAAATATGGCAAGCAAAGAACAATTATACGTCTGCATTGGTCGCACCAAAAAAGCCCACGGGCTCACAGGCGAAATCAAAATGGGCATTGAGGAGCAGTACCTGGAAGATTTTATGAAAAATGAGCGCATTTTCATCGCGGTCAAAAGCTCAAAAATCCCCTATTTTATTGCCAATGTCCGCGGAAAAGGCGAAATGATCGTCCAATTGGAAGACGTTGATAGCCGGGATGCAGCGCAAGTGTTGCAGGCCAGGGAGATTTTTTTGCGGGAACAGGATATCCTGACGGAAATAGAGCGCGAATATGAAGTCCCCGATGACTCCCTGGAATACGAGGGCCTTGTCGGCTTTATGATGCTGGATAAAACCATCGGCGAAATTGGCCCCATTGATGAAGTGCTTGAAATGCCGCAACAGGAAATGGCGTTTCTACGCTTCAAGGGAAAAGAAGTGCTGATTCCGCTGAATGAGCAGTTAATTGTGGAAGTTGATGCGGTAAACAAGAAAGTGATGATGGACTTGCCTGATGGCTTGCTGGATGTTTAAGGCCGTGTGAAAAAGGAGTCATCACTTATTTTTATTGGAATGAGAACTGGGGTAGATTTAAGCATCTGTGCATACTTATTGGTCGGACGAAGAAAATTCGTCAGACCAAATCACCCTCGTCCGACCACTTTTCGTGGTCTGACGAACATGTATAAACGAATGCATCCTTTTATCTAATCCTTCCAGCTAAAAACATGAGCCATCCCGAATTTTCGCGATGGCTCATGTTTTTACGCGTTTCCCAATTAGCGTATCACTGTAAAATCACCACTCATGTGCACCGTATCGCCACTTATTGTTTCCAGCGCGCAAACCCAAACATACACGCCCGGGTTTACCAATTTCCCCCGATAGGTGCCATCCCATGTACTGGGGCTATTGGGCGCTAAATCCTTTTGTTCAAAAATTTTATTGCCCCATCGGTCGAAGACTTGCAGGGAGGGAATGCGCAGCACTTCCGGCCCAACAAAGACGCTCAGCTGGGAATTCGGCCCTGTTCGGCCCAGGTGTATCGCATTGGGAACAAACAACTGAACGCCTTTGTCGACTTTCATTTGCAGGGAAGCGCTTGTTGAACAGCCATTGGGGTCGAATACCGTAAGCGTGTACTGACCCGTTTTGTCCGCAAAAATATAGGTAGCAAGGCAGCTCGGGCAACGCACACCGTCCACAGGCAACCATTCCGCCACCGCTATCTGGAAATCTGCCATAGGCTCCACCCATACGCTGTCGCCATAATGCAGGGAAACTTGCTGTAGTCCCAAATCGAGTTGCAGCGGGTCGCTTTCAATAACTTCGATGTCCTGACTAATAGAACATCCTTCCGTATTTGTCGCTAGCAGCGTATATATGCCAGCAGAAAGCCCCGTCCAGGAAATTGGCGCTCCGGTGTAGAGCTTGGCAGGTTGGTTTTCCAATTCAAGCTCGACAGGGAGGTAGACGGTCATGACGCTGTCAATTCGAACGATGCCATCTATTGCCTCAAAACACAGAATTTTTGGAGCGGAAGCCACCATTTCAAGGCCCACATAACTGACGTTCGTTATCACCAAACTATCACAGCCGTAGTAATTGGATAAAATGAGTGTGTCTATGCCGACCTGGTTTGGATTGCAGGTTTTTGCCGCGAGGGCAGTCTGGCTTATTGGTGCGAGACTGGTGCTGGTAATCACCAAACTGTCGCAACCTACTGCACTGAGCAATATGGTGGTATCGATCCCCACATTATTAGGGTCGCAGTTTTTGGCAATCAGGTTGGTAATCGGAATGGCCGAGGCATCAAAAGCGGTGTTGGTAATAACCAGACTATCACAACCGTAAAAGTTGGACAATACCAGCGTGTCAACTCCGATCAGGTTTGGATTGCAGGATTTTGCCGTTAGTGAAGTCTGGCTGGTTGGCGCGAGACTGGTGCTGGTAACCACCAAACTGTCGCAACCTACTGCACTGAGCAACATGGTGGTATCGATCCCCACATTATTAGGGTCGCAGTTTTTGGCAATCAGGTTGGTAATCGGAATTGCCGAGGCATCAAAAGCGGTGTTAATAATAACCAGACTATCACAACCGTAAAAGTTGGACAACACCAGCGTGTCAATCCCGATCAGGTTTGGATTGCAGGATTTTGCCGTTAGTGAAGTCTGACTGGTTGGTGCGAGACTGGTGCTGGTAATCACCAAACTGTCGCAACCCACCGCGCTGAGCATTATGGTGGTATCGATCCCCACATTACTAGGGTCGCAGTTTTTGGCAAACAGGTTGGTAATTGGAATGGCCGAGGCATCAAAGGAGGTGGTCGTGATCACCAAGCTGTCACAACCAAAATAATTGGACAGCACCAGGGTATCAATCCCGATCAGGTTGGGATTGCAGGAGCTTGCAGAGAGCGTGGTCTGATTGAATGGCACGAGGCTAGTCGTGGTGATGACCAAACTATCGCAGCCGGCTACACTTTGAAACATTACTGTGTCCTGTCCCACAGCGGCAGGGTCGCAGCTGCTGGCAGAAAGTGGGGTGATCGTAATGGCATTGGCATCAAAGGTGGTGGTGGTTATGACCAGGCTGTCGCAGCCAAATTGGTTGGTCAACAAAAGTGTATCTGTTCCAATGAGATTGGGGTTGCAAGACGTTGCCGACAACGAGGTCTGGCTTCCTGATACAAGGCTTGTGGTGGTTATCACCAAGCTGTCGCAGCCTAGGGCATTTTGCAGTAGTACAGTGTCTTGTCCCACCGCGGAAGGGTCGCAGCTCGTCTGATACAGCTGGTTTTGACTTAATGATAAATACTGCAAGCTAACAGTTACGATACTGTCACAACCGTTGAACCCAGCATTGGCCAAAACAACTTGTCCGTTGGGATTTGCCTGATCAAAAACCTCAGATCCGACAAGATAGGTTTCACCCGGGCATAGCACTGGCTGTAACGTCGTGCTAGCATTGATTTGTGACACCAGCACAGAATCTGTAAGTGTACAACCGCCAACTTTAATGGTCACCCAATACGTGCCGGGGCTGTTCACGCTTCGTGTGGGCGTTGTGCCGGCATTGTCCCACAAGTACGTTGCACCGGAGAAAGTGGCATCCAGCACAGCAGCGTTGGTATTGCAAATGGTGGCATCTGCCATGCCAAATCCAATTATTTGGTCGGGTGTGGTAAAAACAAAACCAACAAAATCACTGGAATCTTGTGGGCAAATGGTGCGGACCTGCATTTCATAGTCGGTGCAGCCGGGAAGGTTGTCAAATTGCCCTTTGGCTGAGGGTGCGGCAACATCCGTCCAAACGGGCGTTCCTACTTTCCGGTACCGAATATGGTAGCTTGAGGCGGACAGCGGCCCCGTCCAATCTATCACTGTTGTGATGGTGCTGTTCTCTGTTAAAACTAATCCTGCTGGCTCTGTACAAGGCACCAGTGGCACGAAAAAGGCAGTTGCTTCGCCATTTTGCTCGAAAGCCAGTAAAATGGCCGCTGTAAATTGGTCGGGGCCAAATACATTGCCGTTGACTTCCCAATGATCGAATTGCCAACCCGTTCCAGGCTTGGCTTTCAGGTCGATGTTGACACCCCCAAAATAATCGCCCACGTAGGGATATGCCGCCGGTGTGATGGTATTGACCTTTACGTCATTGGGCGACCCAAGGGGAGAAACTTTCACCGTCAGTTGGAATGGCCCGGTCACGTCGTAGCAATCGACAATGCCCGTATCAATTACCTGGCAACGCGCATTGATAAAGTCGCGAATTTTTTGGACGTTACTGTTCCATTCAGCCACCGTGCCGCCCCAGCGCGCGCATTGCCGCACCATTTCAGGGGCAATGGTGTTGGTCATGGAATCCAGCAAGGCGATCATGTACTGGCAGGAAAGCGCGGTGTTTAGTAGGTCTGCGTATCGGTTTACGTACAAAGCCTTGAACTCAGGGTTGTTGAATAAGGCCATCAGAATATCAATATGATTCTGAGGGTCACCCGAATTGGGGATTTGTTCCACATCGCAGGGGTCGGCGAATGCGGTAGTGTTGGGGACACCCGTATAATTGATGTAATGCCCAAATGTGGCGTCCATGTCCCAAAGGGTGTACCGCCATTTCTTGGCACTGCCATTAGGGTCGCGGCCCCGCCACCAAGCGGTATTCCAGTTCAGCCAGTCTTTGCAAACGCTGTGTTGGTTGATAATGATGTAATCCACCAGGCTTTGCAGGTCGAATTGTTGTTTGACAAAATCGTAATTGGCGGGAACGGCCATGTTGTTGCCCAGGATAAAGGCTTTAAGCGTGTACCAATCGGTGCCAGTGCCGTACTCCAGCCAGGTAGCTCCCCAGGTTTTTATATAATCAATATAGGGTTCGTCCTGATCGTAGTAATAGGATGTAAAATCGGAATCGTCCACCTTTTCCCGCATGTCATATACGCCCCAATAGGCACCGTTTACATACAGGACGCAGGATTTGTGCGTGCGGGCGTCCACGTCCAAGCCACCATGAATGGCCAGGTTAGCCACATAAGAATCGCGGATATGGGCGCCACCATTTTGGGCCGGATAATTGTCGTTGGCAGCTGCTTTCAGGATGAGCCGCTGGAATTTTGTCCGCTTGCGTTCTGCAAAAAACTTGTATTTCAATTCGTCTTTGTACCCCATTTGGTCGCGGGTGATCCAGTCGATGCCGCGCTGCGCATAGGCCCAGGAGTCGTTGCCGTGTTTGTTGAATTCACCATAAGCTTCATCGGCCAGCACCTGGTTTTCATAATACTCAAAGGAGCCAAAGGGGCGAATTATATTGCCGCTCATCAAGTCCGCAATATTGTCGCCAGCGACAGAAATCACAGGAATGGTGTGCGTCACATTGATAAAATAAGTATTTGCGAGGACAAAACCCGGCAGTATCTGGCTATTGGCGCTAAAGGCTCGGGCTTTTAATACGGTGGTGGTGGTAAAATTCAGCGGTGCAGCATAGAGCGTGGATGCATTGGTCGGTTCGGTCCCATTGGTGGTGTACCGAATGGTAAAACCTGCGCTGGTGCTCAAGCTGACGCTGGCACCGCCGGTATAAAAACCGCCATCCAATGTTGCCAGTACGGCTGGGGCATAAGACGCGTAGGAATTGGTGATATTGGCACCGTTGGGGGTTGGCGTAAGGAAAATTTTCCAGGTTCCGCTGCCATTCGGAGAACGGCCATAGCTGTGGTTTCCTTGATTCGGAATGGCAAAAGTATAGCTATCCACGGGTGTGCCATTCGCCTGGGTCAATATGACTGATTCGCCTTTTGTCTGGCTTAATTTAAAGTTGGTATGGATAAATCCGCCTGCCACTTTGTCTTTGCCGGAGCAATAAATCATCAAATATCCTCCCGCAGCAATGGTTTGTCCGGCGGGGACGATCCATTTTTGGGGCTTGCCCGGATTGTCGCTCAAAAACCAACCGCTGAGGTTCACCGGAATGGCTCCTGTGTTGTGCAGTTCAACCCAGTCCTCTCGGTCTCCATCGTCATCCACGATGCCGAGAAGGTTGGCGGCAGAAATTTCATTGATGACGACTTGTGCGGAAAGAGAATGGGTGAAGATTGATAAGGCGAGGAGGAGTAGTTTGGCCATCTTTGAATATTTATTTGCTGGATGGTCGAAAGATAGTGACAAAAATTTTATTTCCCGCTTTCTGCCCCGTTTTCAATGGAAACCGAATATGGCGAAAGCTCCATGCCAAACTGTTTCCTGTACTGATCAGCGGCCAATGCGATGAAACGGGCTGCCTGTTTTTTTTCAATGATGCTCAAAGTGCAGCCACCGAAGCCTCCGCCCATCATTCGGCTGCCCAGGATGTAGTCCTTGTCTTTTGTTTCATGTACCAAATAATCCAGTTCGGGGCAACTGACGGCATAGTCATCTTGCAGGCTTTGATGCGATTGGTACATCAAATCACCCAGGCGCTGAAAGTCTTTGTTTTTCAAGGCTACAGTGGCTTCCAATACCCGCGCATTTTCGGTAATAACATGTTGGCAGCGCTTGAAAATAGTGGCAGGCATGGCTTCGCGGCATTGTTGCAGCATTTCTAGCGACACATCGCGCAAGCTTTTTACATGTGGAAAGGATTTTTGTATTGTTGAAACCCCCAATTCGCACTCATCTCGGCGCGTATTGTAGCCAGACGCAGCCAAGCTATGGGTCACATTGGTGTTCAACAACAGCAACTGATAGTCGCCCAAATCAAATGGAAAATAACTGAATTCCAGGGAGCGACAATCCAGCAACATCACCTGGTTTTGTTTGCCCATCATGCTGGCAAATTGGTCCATGATACCGCATTTTGTTTTTGCGAAATGGTGTTCCGCCATTTGGGCAGCCTTAATCAACTGCCACTTGTCCAGGCCGAGCGCAAAGAGTTCATTCAACCCGTAAGCCAGGCTACAGGTCAGCGCAGCAGAGGAACTCATGCCGCCGCCGATGGGTACGTTGCCTTCAAATTGACCGTCGAATCCGGGGAGATTGGCACCCAGTTTTTGAAGCTCGGACACGACGCCCATGACATAGTTTTGCCAGCCAGCTTCGAGGGCCTGGAAATTATTTAGGCTGAAGGAATAGGTCTCCGCTACATCAATGGCATGGATGTTTGCCCTGTCTTTGGTTCCGTTTTCCTTTAGGGTGAAAACGGTCTTTTTATCAATGGCGGCAGGCAGCACAAAACCTTCGTTGTAGTCGGTATGTTCGCCAATGATGTTGATGCGGCCGGGGGCTTGGGATGTGATGGATTTGTGATTCATAGCTTCCCCTTCTACTCATCAGGATCCAACTCCGGCATCTCCATCTGCTTCTTCCGCTTCTTATGCTTCAACACCTTCGCCTCATAATAAAACACGATCTCCTCTGCGATATTCTTGGTATGGTCGCCAATACGTTCTAGTCTGCGGATCATAGAAAGCACCAACAGTGCGTTGCGCACTTCGTTGGGATGGTCTTTGATACAGGCAGTCACCGTGTCCAGCGCCTCGGTATCGATGGCATCCAGCATTTTATCGCGCTTGAAAATGGTGCGCACCAATCGGGTGTCTTCGGCATCGAATGCCTCCAGGGTGTCGACCAGCATTTCTTTGGCAATGCCGTACATCTCCACGATGCGGGTGCGCTGGAGCAGCTCCATTGGAAAATTCTGATCGGCTACCAGCACGAACTTGGCAACGCTGGCAGCAATGTCGCCAATGCGTTCCAGGTTGTTGGAAATGTGCATGACCGCCAGGGTGAAGCGCAGGTCGGTGGCTACAGGTTTGAACAAGGCAAACATGTCCTCACAATCGCGGTCTATCTTGAGGTCCAGTCCGTTGACGCGCTTTTCATTTTCCATGACCTGCATGGCGAGGTCGCGGTCAAAGTTGACCAGGGCCTCCTGTCCGTTTTCCAATTGCAGGAGGACGAGGTTCCACATCTCCAGAATGTCTTTTTTGAGGATATGCAATTCAGTATCTAAATTTGTCATGGCTAGGAACTTTTGAAAAAAAGGCAAATTGCAAAGGGCAAGCGGCAAAAAGGGCAATACTAGCCGAATCGGCCGGAGATATAGTTCTCGGTTCTTTGCTCGGTTGGGTTGGTAAATATTTTACGGGTGCTGCCGTATTCAACCAGTTCGCCGAGGTAAAAAAATGCGGTATGGTCGCTTACCCGGCTTGCCTGCTGCATGTTGTGGGTAACGATGATGATCGTATATTCTTTTCTCAGCTCAAAGATAAGGTCTTCAATTTTAGCACTAGACAATGGGTCTAGTGCCGATGCCGGCTCGTCCATCAGGATAATGGAAGGCTCTATAGCCAATGCCCGAGCGATGCACAAACGCTGCTGCTGACCGCCGGACAGTTCGAATGCCGATTTTTTGAGCTTGTCTTTCACTTCTTCCCAAAGCGCAGCCCGGTGCAGGCTTTTTTCTACCTGATGTTCGATCACCGCTTTGTCGCGAATGCCATTGACACGCAAGCCGTACGCCACGTTTTCAAAGATGCTTTTGGGAAATGGGTTTGGCTTCTGGAATACCATGCCGACGTTGCGGCGCAACTGGTCGATCTGGTCGTTTTTTATTTTGTAGATATCTTGGCCGTCAATTTCTATTTTCCCGGTAATGCGCACATTATCGATCAGGTCGTTCATGCGGTTGAAAATGCGCAGGTAGGTGGATTTTCCACAGCCAGAAGGGCCAATCAAGGCTGTAACCGTATTTTCTTTAATGTTGAGGTTTATGCCTTTTAAAGCATGAAAATCACCATAATGGAGGTTCACATCCTCGGTGGTAATTTTGAATTTTTCTTTTTCTCCTGCTATATCTTTCATGAACGATCAATTCGTTTTGACTTTTTTTCCAAAAAAACTGCGCAGCGCAGTTGCTGCAAGATTGGCCAATAATACGATCATAATCAACACCAAAGCCGTACCATACGCGATGGGCCGCGAGGCTTCAATATTGGTGCCGCTGGTGGATATGACGTAGAGGTGGTAGGGTAGGGCCATGCACTGATCCAAAATACTGGTCGGCAACCTGGGCAAAAAATACGCCGCCACCGTGAAAAGTATGGGTGCTGTTTCACCCGAAACACGGCCAATGGCTAGAATAACACCTGTCAGGATATTCGGCAATGCACTGGGCAGCACCACTTTGCGGATGGTGTACCACTTTGAAGCACCTAGCCCGTAACTGGCCTGTCTGAAAGTATCGGGCACCGATTTTAAGCTTTCTTCTGTGGTGCGGATTATTACCGGCAAGGCCAACAAACCCAAGGTGAGCGAACCGGCAAGAATGGAGGCCCCAAAACCGAGCTGGTTGACAAATAAGGCCATGCCGAACAGTCCGAAAATAATGGAAGGGATGCCGGCCAGGTTGTTGGTCATCAACTTGATGAAACGTTTGGTTGGCCCGTCTTTGGCGTACTCATTGACATAAATACCGGCCAAAATACCCGCAGGCACAGCAGCCAACATACTGCCAATCACCAGTAAAATGGTGCCGACAATGGCGGGGAAAATACCGCCGCTCGTCATGCCATCTTTTGGGTTTTCGGTCAGAAAGCTCCAGCTAATGACACCGATGCCCTGCTTGGCAATAAAAAGCAAGATCAAGAGCAATACAATGACGATGCCATAACTCAGGCTTCGTGCCAACCCGAACATGATCGATTCCACGATCCTTTTCCGCCGATCTACTCCTTTTGGGATTTCCATAATTATGCTTTTTCATGCCTTTCTATCACCCTTTCGACAATAAGGTTGATGGCGAGTGTCATCAAAAATAAAATACAGCCAAGGGCGAACAATGCCTTGAAATGCAAGCCACCAAAGGGCGCTTCACCCAGTTCGGCAGCAATGGTAGCTGGAATGGTGCGCACGGGTTGAAGCAACGACGTGGGCATGATGGCGCTGTTGCCCGTTACCATCAAAACGGCCATGGTTTCTCCGAGCGCTCGTCCGATGCCCAAAATGGCAGCGGCAGTGATACCCGAGGCTGCGTACGGCACAATGACGTTTTTGATGGTTTGCCAATGCGAGGCGCCCAGCGCCATACTGGCCTCTTTCATGTAGCGCGGTGTGGTACGCAGTGCATCTTCCGATACGGTTATGATGGTGGGCAATGCCATGATACCCAACACAATACTGCCTGCGAGTGCCGTTTCTCCTACGGGTAAGTTGAATGTTTCTTGCACCAAAGGCACGATCACCACCAAACCAAAAAAGCCGTACACCACCGATGGGATGCCAGCCAACAATTCGATCATGGGTTTCAATATCCTGCGCACGCGGTCATCGGCGATTTCAGCGAGGTAAATGGCAGCAGCCAATCCCAGCGGCACTGCAAACAAAATGGAGAAAAAGGATACCAGTAAGGTGCCCAATAACAAGGGCAATACCCCCATGCGCGCTGCGGGCAAAGATGTTGGGAACCATTCTGTATCGGAAAAAAAAACTGCAGGCGTGATGTTGGCCATATCGAGTCGGCGGGCGCCCTGCAATCCGGTGCCTACCCATTGGTCGCTAAAAAAGGCCAAAGTGCCCGGTAAACTGTCGATATAGTGGTTGATGCAATCAGGGATGTGCTCAAACGAAACGCCCAATTGCTCCTCGGTATAAGCTTCTGCGAGTTCATCCAGTGTCAGACGGCCGATGGGCAAATCCTGTCCACCGACGGCACTCCAATGGGTGATTTTCTGGTCAAAAATGTCTTTCACCTCAGCAGCAGAAAGTTGCTGTACGGGGTTATTTTGATTTACCCAAAGTGAATATCCTTCTTCTATGGGCGTCAAGGTAAAAAAACTGATGCCTTCCCGAAACAGGAAGAGCACAATAAGCAGGACGGTAAAAGCCGACATATAACCACAGGCCTTTACCAGCCCCTCCATTGATTTGCCTATTATCCGGCTGAATTTCATACTAGATTATTTGTATGCTGATTTATTTGACAGGCACAAAACCGATTTCGGCGACAATTTTTTGCCCCGCATCAGAAAGGATATAGTCGATAAAGGCTTTTACTTTGACCTCCGATTTTGCATCGTAAAAGTAGAACAATGGGCGGGCAATCGGATAAGTTTTATCCTTTGCCCCTTCAATGGTTGGCTCTACGTAAGTTTTACCCTGGTCGTAAGAAATATTCAGCGATTTGACACTGCTCGTAGCATAAGCTAACCCGATATAACCAATAGCACCTTCTGTTTGGCTAACGGATTGTACAATAGCGCCTGTTGCCGGCATATTGAGTACTGTAGGAGAGTAGTTTTTTTTGTCCAACACATGTTCTTTAAAAAACTCGTAGGTGCCAGAAGAGCTTTCGCGGCTGTAGGCTACAATTTTTGCGTCTTTACCGCCTACTTCCTTCCAGTTGGTGATTTCACCGGTGAAAATCTTTTCCAATTGCTCGCGTGTCAGTTGGCGCACCTGGTTCTTTGGGTTGACAATAACAGAAAGCGCGTCATAGCCGATAATTACGGCCTTGACATCTATTTTTTTCTCTCGGAACCGGAGCTTTTCACCCGTTTTCAAATCCCGGGACGACATGCAAATGTCCGTTGTACCGTCTAGCAAGGCCGTGATACCCGTACCGCTGCCACCGCCGACAATGGATACGGCAGCACCCGGCGTTGCATTCATGTATTCTTCCGCTTCTCTTTGGCTCAACGGGAGTTCGGTGTCGGAGCCTTTTACCGAGATAGTGGTCGCATTCGTGTGGCTCCCTGACTTGTCTTGTGTCGATTGGTTGTTGCAGGCCATCGCCATCAGGCACAGCACTGTAATCTTGATCCACTTATTTTTCAAAATGTGTATTTTTAATGAATGCGTTTGAAATTAAAAGTCAAGCACTACCGCCTTGATTCTAGACATAAACCTTCAACGGGTAGGACTTAAATCGCAACAAGGCGTTGGCTGGAGTGCTCATCGGGATTTAGGGCCGATTGCCTTTATAAACACTGAAGGTTGTAAATTCGCCATCGTCAACTGGCACCTTAGGGTACGTCTTTTGTACATGCTGAAAATAGCTCGTGTGCCAGTTTGAATGAGTATAAGAATAATATGCCGAAGTAGGGCTTATGCGATACACCACTGCTCGTCCATTGAAGTGTGCGGGCAGCAGGTGATTTCGGTTCGGCAGAAAGCTCCGTGTTGTTCGGGCGGTTCGCCCCGACATCGCTGCGCTGTGAAAAAATGCAATCGTAAAAATGGTCGTGCGGTTAGGAATAATTTTGTGTATGCAATTGATTTTCAACTGCAAAGGTCGTTAGGGCGGGGAGGGGAGTGGGAATGAACGGTATTAAGTTAGTGTTAAGTTTGGGTAGATATGCTCATTGGAGCTAACGACTAAACTGACGAACCCGATAGTTTCCTTGGTAGCGTTCGACGCATCGGTTAAATTCTTCAAGATGAATCAAGTACATCAACTGGGCGAAAATATATTTACCTTTATGCAGAGCTGCTCACTTAAATGTGGGAATCATGTAACCTATTTCCAGAATTGTGTAACCTTTTTAGCTGCTAAGCGAGTGATCTTTGTGGCACTATGCTACCAAAATCAGGTGCATTATAAACTTGAATCTGCGCCCACATTTATCCGCAATGACTGACGATGTAACATTAGGCAACTGTTCAGAGGCAACTTTTAGAAAATATATTGTGTATATGACCATTGCTCGACTTTTAGGGACCGTTTTAGCTCAATTATTATTTTTACCAAGTGCTCAATTATTAGCATGGACAGCGACACACATTTAGACAATATAGAATGCCCTGTTGCTAACATTGCTAAGCCGAGAAAAGTTAACACCAATCCTAGGAAAAACAACAGCGACAACAGAAAATACAAAACATATTAAAAGTTCTGATGACTGACGAATGAACAAACCAACTTTTGGAGAAGCATTACAATTCTGGACAAAACTTGGGTTTATAAGCTTTGGTGGTCCTGCAGGGCAAATTGCCATGATGCACGAATACCTTGTTGTAAAAAGGCAATGGATCAGCGACAGTAAATTCATGCACGCTTTAAATTACTGCATGGTTTTGCCCGGCCCCGAAGCACAACAATTGGCAACATACACAGGTTGGATGATGCACGGTACTTTGGGTGGGCTTGCAGCGGGTATTTTATTTGTACTGCCTTCAATGTTTATACTGCTCGGACTTAGCGCAATCTATGTTTCATTTGGCAATGTGCCTTGGATTTATGCCATGTTTAGCGGATTAAAACCGGCAGTAATTGCAATCGTAATTCTTGCCCTAATTAAAATTGGCAAGAAATCTCTTTTGAGCCCTTTTCATTATTTTGTTGCGTTTGCGGCTTTTATCTGCATCTTCTTTCTGAATATTCCATTTCCCCTCATCATCATCGGAGCAATTATTATAGCCGCGGTAACAAGACAATTTTTTCCGACTTTCTTTGCAACAAAGAATAATAAAACAGGACAAACCGAAGCAGATGAAAAAGAGTTTTACATTAATAAAAACACCGTCATTCCAAACATCGGGTTTAAGCCGCTTCGTTTTTGGAAACAATTGGGTTTCGGTGTTTTGCTTTGGACAATTCCGCTTGTTGGGTTTTACTTTTTGACAAGCGACTTTGAGTTTTGGAAAACTTTATCCATTTTTTTTACACAAGCTGCATTTGTTACATTTGGAGGTGCTTATGCTGTTTTGCCGTATGTAGCTCAAGTGAGCGTAGAAAAATTCCATTGGCTGACCAATCTGCAAATGATAGACGGTCTTGCGCTTGGCGAGACAACCCCGGGACCTTTAATCATGGTGCTTGTATTCGTGGGTTTTATGGCAGGACATAATCACTTTGGCAATTCGCTTGCCATGGGAACGGTTGGGCTTGTAACCACAACTTTTTATACTTTTCTGCCTTGTTTTCTTTTCATACTGATAGGAGCACCAATCATTGAACGGACACAGGAAAATAAAATGGTAAAAGAAATTCTTGCGCTCGTAACAGCAGCCGTAGTAGGTGTAATACTCAACCTGACAATTTATTTGGGTAAGGCAGTAATTTTTCCAACAGACATGTCATTTGCGGCACTTGACTACATTTCAGTTACGTGGACCGTTGTTTCGTTTATTGCATTGTATCGCTTCAAAGTAAATATGATTGGCTGGATTGGGGCAAGCGCCGTTTTTGGACTTGTTTATTACTTGACGGCGCATTGACACGGTAGAAAAAAAGAAGCCCAATACGCGATCAAAGCCCTGGAATATCTGGCTGCCCGGTATGCCCAAGACCCGGTCTTGATCAGCGAAATCGCCGAGAAAAAACAAATCCCGCTCAAATTTTTGGAAAATATCCTGCTGGAGTTGCGGAAAGCTGACATCCTCGAGCGCAAAAAAGGGAAAGGTGGCGGCTATATGTTGAAAACATCGCCCGACCAGACGACATTGGCCGTTGTCCTTCGGGTCATTGACGGCTCCATTTCCTGCTCCCCTGTGTCATTTTGTATTTTTACAAGCCTTGCGAAACCTGCGACCCGAATGATTGCCGCATCAAGGTTTTGTTTGCCTCGCAGCGATCCGCCTTCCGGTGCGCCGCGCAGCGAAAAAATATTCTATTCTGCCTATTAATCAGGCACTTTTAACACAAATATTATGGGTGATTACTGGCAATGGTTATGTTTGCGGCATTATTCAATGCCACTCAAATGGATATACTGTATTACAACGATCTGGATTTTTCCAAGGTCAAGAAGAATTTTAACAAAGTTGTCGAATACCTCCAAAATGGCAACTTCTCAGGCGCGGATGTCAAGAAAATGGGGAATACTGGCTATTACCGGGCTAAGTTGGACGAGGAAAACCGGTTGCTTTTCAAATTCGCCCGCTTCGAAGGCCGCCGCTACTTGTTGTTGTTGGAAGTTGTGCTCCACCATGATTACCGGAATGCGCGCTTCCTCAATGGCGCGGTGATTGACGAGGCGAAGATCATGCCCATCGTAAAGCCCGAACAAGTTCTCGAGGCGGATATTGCGACTTTGAGTTACGTCAACCCACGCTCTACAAGGTTCCACTTGCTGGACAAGGTCATCTCTTTCGACGACGACCAGCAAGAAGTATTCCGCTTGCCCACGCCCCTTATCGTTATTGGCTCAGCGGGCAGTGGGAAGACGGCCCTGACCCTCGAAAAAATAAAGACCCTCCGCGGCAACATCCTGTACGTCACCTTGTCGCCTTATCTGGTGGAAAATTCCGCCAATTTGTACTACTCGTTTCAATACCGCAACGAAGACCAGGAAATAGACTTTTTGTCTTTTAAGGAATACGTGGAAACCCTGCGCATCCCAACGGGACGCGAGCTTACATTCAGCACCTTCGATGGATGGTTTGCCAGGCACCGCAATACGGTGAAAATCAGGGACAGCTTCAAACTCTACGAAGAGTTCAAAGGCGTGCTCACGGGCATGAATGAAGAAAAAGAGTATCTCAGCCGCGAGGATTACCTGGGGCTGGGGGTGCGCCAATCGGTATTCCTTGCAGAAGAGCGCGAACAGGTGTATGCCCTTTTTGAGAAATACCTGCAATTCCTCCGGGAAAACAACTACTACGACCTCAACATGGTGGCCGTGCAATGGCAGCCGCTCTGCCAACCAAAATACGATTTCATCATTGTAGATGAGGTGCAAGACCTGACCAATGCCCAATTGTTCCTCATACTCAAGTCGTTGAAAACACCCGGGCAGTTTGTCCTTTGCGGCGACTCGAATCAGATCGTGCACCCCAACTTTTTCTCCTGGTCAAACGTAAAGTCCATGTTTTACACCCACGATGGCTTGGACAACGAAGTGCAGATACTGCGCACCAATTACCGCAACTCACCACAGGTAACAGAGATTGCCAACAGGCTCCTAAAGGTCAAGAATGCCCGCTTTGGCTCTATCGACCGTGAAAGCACGTATTTGGTCAACCCCATTTCAACAAAAGAAGGCGAAGTTGTTTGCTTGCCTGACAATGCCAAAATCAAACAGGAGCTTAACCAGAAAACCCGCAATTCCACGCAGTTTGCGGTGGTCGTGATGAACCATGAGGACAAGGCGGCAGCGCGAAAGATATTTCAGACCCCGCTGCTCTTTTCCGTGCAGGAAGCCAAAGGCTTGGAGTACGAGAATATTATCCTGCTCAATTTCATCGCCAATAGTTCCCGCGAATTCATAGAAATATCCAATGGCGTCAGCAGTGCCGACCTCGAAGCAGAAGAGCTTCGCTATGCCCGTGCCAAAGACAAGGCCGATAAATCGCTGGACGTGTACAAGTTTTACATCAACTCGTTCTACGTGGCCATGACGCGCGCTGTGCGCAATTTGTATGTCGTCGAAAGCTCCCATAAGCACCCGCTGCTCGAGCTGCTCGGTTTCGCCAACCTTCGACAAGACCTGAGCATGGCAGAGCAAAAATCCTCCCTCGAAGAATGGCAGCACGAAGCGCGCCGACTCGAAATGCAGGGAAAGACCGAACAAGCCGACCTTATCCGGCACAATATCCTCGGGAACCAAAAGACACCTTGGACGCCCATTACCTGGGATGAGCTCAAAAAACTGAAGGTCGAAGCGCTCAACCCGGAAGCGTTTAACAAAAAGGCCAAAGACCGGCTTTTCGATTTTGCGCTGATCTACAATGATTATGATACTATCCGCCAACTTGTAGAACAAAAATACCGCCGTGCTGAACGGCCAGACGTAGAAAGAGGTTCTATATTCCGCCGTGTTTATGCTCCTTATGCCATCGACGATGTACAAAAAGTAACTGTAAACATTAATAAATACGGGCTCGACTATCGCGATGAGTTTAACATGACACCCTTGCTCGCATCTTTGAAATGTGGTGCCAGTAAAGTCTGCAATTTCCTTTTGGAAAAAGGTGCAAAGTTGAACGTAACGGACAATCTCGGCATCAGCCCATTCCTGATGGCGCTGCAACAAGCGCATGCGAACGACAAGTTTTTGAAAGACCGCATTCCCGAGCTGTACCACAAGTTGCAACCTGATTTCCTGAAAATCAAAATTGACAACTCCCTCGTGAAAATCAGCGTGCGCAGCGCGGAGTTCTTTTTGGTGCATAATTTAATTGCGGCACAAACGCAGCTTGTCATGAACAAAAGAGACCTGGACGACAGGGCGCTGAGCATGGATGATGTGCTCGCCATTTGTGAGAAATTCCCTGATTCCATCTTGCCCGAATTCAGAAAGAAAAGGCAATACTTAAATTCGATCCTCTCTAAAAATGAAGTTGATCGCGAAGGCCTGTACAATAAAAAACTTTTTCTCCGCATCACCAGGGGAAAATATGTGCTAAACCCCGATTTGGAAATCATGGTAGAAGATGACAACTGGATGAACGTGTACGACATGATGTTCACAGAAAAATTGACCGTTGAACGCAATGAAGCCATGAAAAAGGAGGCGCTGTTGCAGTTCCATCAGCGGGCAGCAGAAGAGCGCCAAAAGGCGCTTGCCAGGGAGGAAGCCCAACGGCAACGCCGGATGGAAGAGTGGAGCAATCGGTGGCAGTGGTAGGTATGGTGACGATTGCATTACGTGTAGAAATTTGGTAAGATTGGGCGGGATGGAGGTTTGGGTACATTGTGGTATACGTTCCTGCGTGGTGAGAACACACGAACGCAGGGCGCTTGGCAGGGAGGAGAGGCTTTAGCCAAGGGGAGAACACCCGGAGGGGCGGAAAATCTTAAAGCACTGCCCAAAATTATTATCGCCATTTGGGTTATATGGGGATGTGGGCGAAAAGTTTCTGGGAAGCCTCGAATTTGAAAGTTAAGCCTTATCTTTGTACAAGCAATTAGATAACATGCCTAACATGCACTTTGTTGGTTTTAACCGAATTGTAGCCGATCCGGCATATTGTGACGGACAGCCGCGGATTGAAGGTACACGTATAACCGTTGCCTCAATTCTTTCTTACCTCGCAGGAGGATTAAGTGCGGAGCAGGTTGCTGCTGAATATCCTAAACTGAATACTAAGGATATTTATGAAGCTTTAGCCTTTGCTGCATCACACATGAAAGATCGTTTTGTTCCGCTCCGATTAGCCTCCACAAGTAAATGACTTTTCTACTTGATGAAAACCTGCTTCCTTCCTTTTGCAAGATTTTGCAGGAGCAAGGTTTTACTGCCCGCCATGTTTATGATGTAGAATTAGGGCAAACGCCTGATGAAGATATTATATCCTTTGCCCTGCAATCGGGAGACACTATCCTAACAAACGACCTGGATTTTTCTAGAATTATGGCCTTGTCCCAAGCGACCTTACCTTCCATAATTACCTTAGGCTTGGTGCGCTAAACCATGAGCTTTTTAAAGAAATTGTTATGCTGAACTTCCATGATCTTTTGGAAGCAGCTGATTCCGGAAGCCTTATTACAATTGACGAGGGAGGAATACGAATAAGAAAACTCCCTGTGTATTAAGCTGATTCTTCTTCAAGAATTTCGCCTCGCCAGGTGTTCATTCACGTCCTTCGCCAAGCGCCCCTTCCCCGCCAAACGCCCTGCGTTGGTGTTTTTGCCATGCAGGAAAAGTATCCCACGATGCAGCCTGACCGAAATCCTGGTATCCCTCCTCCAGGGCAGACGCATGAACGCATCCGTAGGGATGGGAGCTTTTTTTTAGGCATCTCACGGGCTGTTTTTGATTGACGATTGACGATTGATGATTGACACTTTGTCAATCATCAATCGTCAATCGTCAATCAAATAAAATTTGGCATTTCACCTTTTGCCTACACTGATTGGCGTATCTCATCC
>JBBRWA010000079.1:0-20806 GCA_038246345.1 Chitinophagales bacterium | reverse complement strand
GTTGGGATGTGCACATTCATTCCCCGAAAGAGTGTCTAAGCGTCTTACTGTTGACGGTTTATATTGTCTAGCTTTATCTTTCAGTTCTTTTTTTGCCATTATTTATCTCAAATATTTTGCAAAGTTACTCAATTCGTTTGTTATTCTGTCGTACTAAAATGCCCTATAACGCGTAAACATTCGCACTTTCTGACCACCATACTAAAGTACGGGGAAATCCTAAAATCGTGAATAAGTTCAAGGAAGTATCTATAAGTGTTTGATAGAAAGGCATTTAAAACAAATACATATACCCAAACAAACTCAAAGAATACAAAAAGCGCACCTCAATGCGCAAAAATCCCGGGGTTGAAACAATACAAAATGCGCACCTTTTCAAGGTGCCTTTTTAAGACGGTTTCAGGTTTACGCGGTCTGTTGTCAAATTTGAAACACAGCTTCAAAGCCACGAACCAATCGCGTAAACCTGAAACCTTGAAACCTGAAACCCGAAACCCCCTTCCTTAAAAAGGCTCCCAGTCCCCCAACTCTTGCGGGCTCCAGAACAACTCCTTAAACCCAACCACACAATCGTTTTCTACCACGACTCCTTCATTTTCAAGTAGTTCCTGCATCAGCGTAGGCGTGCCGAAATGATGTCGGCCGCTCAACTCTCCCTTACGGTTCACCACGCGGTGCGCAGGCACATCATCCATGAAATGGCAGTTGTTGAGCGCCCAGCCGACCATGCGGGAGGAGCCCAGGGCCAGAAAATCGGCGATGGCGCCGTAGTTGGTGACGCGGCCGCGGGGCACTTTGCGCGCCACGGCATACACGAGGTCGTAGTAGGTGGGTTGATCTTTCATGGTGTGGGCTCAAAGTCCCCGGAAACCTTCGCCGCTAATTGTTCGTATTCCTGCCAGCCAAGTTGTTCCGGACGTTTTTGAAAATAGGGGTCTTCCATCAACAATTCATTGGGAAAAAATGGTTTCAGGGTATTGCGCAGCATTTTTCGGCGTTGGTTGAAAGCCGTTTTTACCATTTTCCGAAACAGGGCTTCATCGCAGCCCAGCACAAAACCGTCCTTGCGCGTCAGGCGAATCACGGCAGACATCACCTTTGGTGGCGGGTTAAAAGCGTTTTGTTCTACGGTAAAAAGGTATTCTGTTTTGTAAAATGCCTGGGCAATAACACTGGTAATGCCGTACACCCGCGACCCGGGTTCCGACACAATACGATCGGCCACCTCCTTCTGATACATACCGACCATCTCCGGGATTTGATCCCGCAATTCCAGCAGCCTGAAGAGTATTTGGGTGGAGATATTATAGGGGAAATTACCGATCAGGCAAAACTCTTTGTCCCCAAACACCGTCTTCGGATCGAAGTCGAGAAAGTCCTTGAATGTCAACCGTGCAGGTGCAAAATCGGGATAGTTTTTTGTCAGGAAATCGACCATATCGTGGTCGGCCTCCACGGCAAAGGTTTCATATTCCGAATGCTGCAGCAGGTACTTGGTCAACATGCCCGTACCGGGCCCGACTTCCAGCACCCGCCCGATTTTTCCTGCTTGCAACAAGCCTTCGGAAACGCGTTCAGCGATGCTTTCATCCCGCAGGAAGTGCTGACCGTATGATTTTTTTGCGTAGATTTTTGGCATTTTTCGGTGGATGGTAGACGGTGGACGGTGGACGGTTTGCACAGCGTTGGAGCTTTTTTCGGGATTCGTTTTTCAGCACCGGAGCGAAGCTATTTATAAAAGTGCTGAAATGCAATACAAAGCAAATGTACAAATGTTGTGCAAACCGTCCGTCGTCCACCGTCTACCGTCCACCGTTCTTACGCATTACGTGCTCCACCGTCACCTTTTTTTTCTGTTCCGTGTGCTTAAAATGTTTGTTCGGGTCCCGCATTTTCAACAACCCCAACACCTGCCGCAGCACGAATTTTGGTACTTGCCACAGGGCATCCCAAACTGGTTTCGGCGCTCCATCAAGTTTTAAGGCCCATAATATACCCAGCGTGAAAATGCCCATGGCCAGCAACAAGGCCAGCGACCACCAGGGTGCCAACCAAAGTCCCAGCAAAGTAAGCAAAAGTGCCAGACCCAATTGCAAAAACATCGGCAAAGCCAGCGTGACAAGGCCGAAATAAAGCTGAATTACATTCAAATGGAACAAGCCCCGGAGTAGGATTCCTGCGGCGTTGGGTATGTTTTGAAAATAGGAAAAAAGCCAACGCCCGCGCTGTGTTTCTACGGCATCGCCGGTGTCCACCTTTTCATCGTAGACGATGGCATTGCGGGCGTACGCTATTTTTCCGCCCTGATTCAGGATGAAATTTTGGAGAATTTTATCCTCTTGCAACATCTTTTTCCCCTGCTGCTGCCCCTGCGCTATTTCCGGACTAGCAAGATACGCCTGGTACAACCCTGCGTCTGTGGCCATGCCCGAGCCTGAAATCACCGCCGAGCCGCCCAGCAAATACGGCACCTGACGTTCAATGTAGTTTTTATAATGCTCGCCCATGCTGTCGAGTGCGGCGTAACTGCTGTCGAGATTTTTGGCCATGCGCTGCCCCTGGATGCAAGTATGCCCTGCATTGGCATATTGGTTTATGGTTTCTAAATACTGTGGGTGCGCCAGGTTGTCGGCATCAAAAACCACGATGTAGTCGTGCTTGCGCTTAAAATGTTGCTGGGCGTGGATGATGCTTTTGGCTTTCAGGCGCAAGGCTTGTTCGGGGCGCAGGAGCACGAAGCGTTCATCTTGAACTTCAAAGCTTAGTTCTGGGCATTCGTCGGCCACCAGGTAAATGATACAATTTTGGTAAGTCTGTTGCAACAAAGAATCCACCAGCGGTTGGGCAATTTCTGCGTTCCGGTAAGCGGTTATGATGCAGGCGCAATCAAAATTTACGGGGTAAGCTTTCCTAGCGCCAAGCCGCTCTTTGCCAAATACCCGCGCCAGCAAAATGGTACCGAATGGGTACACCAGTTGCAGGATGAGGAGCAGAGAGAGAAAGGCCATAGTGAATGTTATAATTTGATAATGAGATAATTTGATAATGGGCTTCGCGCTTGGGTATTCGTTGTTCGTTGTTCGTTGTTAGTTCTTCGTTCGCGTTGCACTTGGCTTTCCTTTTTCATAAGCCAAGCAATGGCGCACATTATCGAATTATCTCATTATCGAATTATCACATTAATAATGCCTTTTAGAAAAGCCCGCATATTCCCCCATTCTCCTTTCCGAATGTATCGAAACAAGTTGCTGGGTATGGTTACAAAGATCAGGAAAAGTGTAAACAATACGAAGCGCCAGCCGCCAAAGTGTCGCCGCATGAACAGGATGCGGTTGCGGGTCATGTAATACGTTTTGCGGGTACCAAGCTCCGCCATGGTCATACTTTCTTTGTGCCAGACCATTGCGCGAGGTTCTACCCACACGCTGTAGCCTGCCTGATGTAGGCGTTCGCACCAGTCAACTTCTTCATAATAGAGGAAATAATCCTCCCGCATGGGCCCGACGACATCCAAAACGTTCCTGGGCATCATCATAGCAGCGCCATGGGCATATCCGGTGGTAAATGCTTCGGGGTATTGGCCGCGGTGTTCTTGGCCGTTGCCCTCCATGTTGGAGCGGCCGGTGAAGGGGTTGACCCTGGGCATTCCAACATATTGAATTGACGGTAGACGGTGTACGGTAGACGGTGGACGGTAGGCGGTGGACGGGTGATAACAAATCATGGGGCTGACAATCCCTGCCCTTTCGGTGCTGTCAAGGTGCTGTACCAAACGAGCGATACAGCCATCGGTCAGTTCGGCATCGTTGTTTACGAAAAACAAAAATGATCCGGTGGCATGCGGCAGGGCAAGGTTGTTGCCGCCTGCAAAACCGAGATTTTGAGCACTTCGGATGAATTTCACCTCGGGAAAACGCTCCTGGAATATTTGGGATGAGTTATCCGCACTGGCATTGTCCACCACAAGTACCTCTACATAACGGTAATCCTGCTGGCGAATGCTTTCCAGCAGCGCGCAGGTAAGTTCCGTTTGGTTGAAATTAACGGTAATTATGGAGACCAGGCCAGGCCGGAACGTATCTGTTTTTTCAGACATTCTCGTTTTGAATGAATGCACCAAAAGTGCGACAGACAATTTTCAAATCACTCATCACCGAATAGTCGTCATTGGAATATTGTATGTCCAGCATGATGCGCTCATTGGTGCCCATATTGGGTCGGTCGTGTTTGCGTACTTGCCAAAGTCCGGTTAAACCTGCTGGTGCCAGAAAACGCTGCACCCATGCCTTTTTGGTCAGCAATTCGGCTTCATACAGCGGCAACGGCCGATTTCCCACGAGCGACATATCGCCCCGCAAAACATTTAGCAGTTGCGGCAATTCATCTATGCTGAATTTTCGGATAAAGCGGCCAACGCGGGTAATGCGTGGGTCGCTCGGGATTTTTACAAAAACCGATTTTTTCCCATCCAAGGCATTGTATTGGTTGAGGTGCGCTAAATGGTGCAGATGCTGGTCGGAATCAAGGTACATGGAGCGGAATTTCAACACATCGATCTGCTGATAGCCGAAGCCGGCCCGCTTGGAAACGTAAATAACGGGCCCACGTGATTCGAGCCAAATGGCTACCATGACGGGCAACCAAACCCAAGAAGTTAGCACGATGCCCAAGGAGGCACCCAGGACATCAAAAATGCGTTTTTGGCGCGGTATTTTTAATTGAAAACATTCTTGCTTGAGCCATTTGGCTGCTGCCACAAGCTTGGGCTTGAATTGGTTCAGGAACTCCAACCGCGCTTCTAAATTGTCCCAATCAACGGGTACAGAATAGCAATCGTCAACGTTACTTTTGGACAAAACAGCCTGGTATTGTTCCGTCGGACCATGATCGGTCAGGGCAATGATGGGCACATAACACAGGTAGGGATGCGCAGCGATTTGTTGGACAAATAGAAACTCATTGTCTATCAACCATTCCAGGCGACAGAAAATAGCGTGGGGTACTAGAAATGTTTCGAGTTGCTCCACCTGTGCCTCCAACCATTGGAAAGCTTTAAATGCATTGTTTTCGATGGTGTACCGGTATGCAGGATCCTCATAAGGGAAACTCCGGATATTGGCATCAAAATCATGTTCAAAACCTACAAATAGCAAGGCTCGATTCGCAACCGAGTAATCGGATAAAGGGATGTTGCGGGACATAATAACATGGGATAAGATTAGAGGTGATCATGGATTAAAAAAAAGCAAAGGGCAAGTTGGCAAAAAAGAAAAAAGGCAAATAATGCAAAAAAGCAAATTGGCAAAAAAATAAATTGGCAAATAATGCAAAAGGTTAGAGGGTGTTGATAATTTGGAGCAGTTTTTCTTGCAAGGTAATGGGACTGAATGGCCGATTGAAAAAGGCTTGGGCACCGAGCGCTTTGTAGCGCAGGGTTTCCTGGTCGCTGTCTTCCACTTCGCCCATAACGACCACGGGGATGTTTGACCACAGCCCGGTACAGCGCAATTGCCGCAGCAGGTTGGCGCCATCAATTTCGGGCATCTCGTTGTTGGTGACGATGACATCAGGCACCACGCCCTTACTGAGCCATGTTATGGCTTCAAGGCCGTTTTTAGCGCCTACTACATCAAAATTATCGGAAAGAAAATTACCTAGCAAACGGCGAAGACTGTCGTGGTCTTCAACCAATAGAACCCTTCTTAGCATGGTACTATTTGATTAAAATGTTCACAGATAGCGCCTGTTAAGGCACGTGTTTGTTTTTGTCCAAGAATTCATGCTTCAGAAAGGATTAAAAACGCACCAGGTGAGGAGCAGTAAATTCCGTGCTTGAGATAAACATGGAATGAAACATCAATCAAGGATTAAGCCAAAAACGCGAAGGAAGGAAAATGGCAACAGTTTGTGGCCGGGATTAAATTGAATTGGTTGGCAAAGTTAGCAAACCTTTTTGAGGCTGTGTTGAAAGATATGTCGCCTGCGCTACAGTTTGCAGCCAATTTAGGGCAAGTTATTTAGCGTTTTTGTTTTTTGGCTGAAATACAAGGGCTTAAAGCAGAATATTGTATTTTTTAAAGTTATGATTTTTGTGTTAAATGAAGCTAAAAAATTACTTCACCGAAAATCGGGTGCCGGGCACTTTGAAATCGTGCAATCCCTTTTTTGTTTTGTTCCTGCAAGTGGCCAGTTACGGGATCGTGCATTCCCTACTACAAAGGTGTTGGTTTCGTCATCCTAAAATATTACACAATTCCAGAATAAAGTTATATTATTTACGCCTTGCGTATCGGTACGACAGCAGGTTTTTCAAGCCGAAGTTGCATCATGGCTATGTTTATGCCTGCTTTGAAACGGAATTGGGCAATAGCAGGCTACGTCACGCACCCTTGATTTCTGTGCCTTGTACCGTTATGCTCTAAATCGACAGGGATTACTTACAGCAAGTTTTTTATAAAAACACCCTTTTATTGCCATTTCCATTCTCCACAATCCCAAGCTACCTTTGCCCCCAGCATGAGCATTCTCTCCATCAAGATCCTCTTCTGGCTCGGGGTTTCCGTCATTTTCTACGCCTATCTCGGCTACGGCATCGTGCTGTGGGCGCTGGTGGGGCGGAAAGCCCCCTTGCCCCCCTCTTGCCCCCTGCCGCCAGTCACTTTTATCGTTTGTGCTTACAACGAAGAGGACTGGATCACGCAAAAGATCGAGAACTCAATTGCCCTCCATTATCCAAGTGAACTTGCCACCTTTTTGTTCGTCACCGATGGCTCCAACGATGCGACGGCTGCGCTTGTGCGACAATATCCATACCCACCCGGCACGCAATGGCAGCTCCTGCACCAGCCCGAACGCCAGGGTAAAATCGCGGCCTTCCAGCGGGCGATGGCGCAGGTGACAACGCCTGTTGTGGTGAGCACAGATGCCAACACCCTTGTCAATGCGGAAGCGCTACATAAACTTGTTCAGCATTTCAACGACCCGCAGGTGGGCGCTGTGGCAGGTGAAAAACGCATCTCCATGGACAAAAAAAACGATGCCAGCAGTGCGGGTGAAGGCATTTACTGGAAATATGAAAGCCAGTTGAAAAAGTGGGATGCCGAGCTTTGGTCGGTCGTGGGTGCTGCCGGCGAGTTGTTTGCTTTTCGCCGGGAAGCTTACGAAAATGTGCCGCCCGACACCTTGGTAGAAGATTTTTACCTCACCATGCGCATCGCCCAAAAAGGTTGGCGGGTTCAATACGAACCTGAAGCCTTCGCTGTAGAAAGCTCCTCGGCCTCCGTTGCCGAGGAAATGAAACGCAAGGTGCGCATCGCTGCAGGTGGATTACAAGCCCTTGTCCGGCTCGCGCCTTTGCTTAACATATTCCGCTACGGCACGCTCTCCTTTCAGTACATCTCCCACCGGGTTTTGCGCTGGACATTGGCGCCACTTTTTTTGCCCATTGTGCTGTTTAGCAACCTTTTACTGGCCATAAACCATGCAGCAGGCTACTCCATTCTGCTGCTGCTACAATCAATTTTCTACACCGCAGCCTTGCTCGGCTGGGTCCTTGAAAAGCAAAAAATCAAGCTGAAAGCCTTTTTCGTACCGTACTATTTCTGCCTGATGAACTGGGCGATGTACGCAGGCTTCTGGCGTTTGGTAAGGGGGAAGCAGTCGGTGATTTGGGAAAAAGCTCAACGAGCTGTTTAAATGGGGGTTTCAGGTTTCAGGTTTCAAGGTTTCAGGTTTACGCGATTGGTTGTCATTTTTGAAATACCGTTTCAAGGCCACGAACCAATCGTGTAAACCTGAAACCTTGAAACCTGAAACCTATGAAACCTTTTTCAGTATAACCCTCCTGTTCCTTTGCCGCCCTGCCTCCGTGTCATTTTTTGCGACGGGTTTTGATTCGCCGTAGCCTTTCCAGCCAATTTGGTTTTCAGGCACCTGCCGGGCCAGGAGTGCATCGTATAGAGACTTTGCACGAAGCTCTGAAAGGGTTTGGTTGCTTTTGTCATCGCCTACATTATCCGTATGGCCCTCGATTTCAATTTTCAGGCTTGGATTTTTACGCAGCGCAGCGGCAAGCCCGTCGATGGCCGATTTAGATTCGGGTTTCAGGTCTGATTTTCCGGTTTCAAAAAGCAGGGAGGACTCAAACGTGTAGGAATTTTCCTTCGTCAGCGCCTGTTCGATGTTCGCTTCGGTGTTTTCCACGATGGCAAAATCATCAAAAAGATAGTAGCCGATGCGCTTCTTTTTTGCCCAAAAATGGAGGCTTTCATTGGTTTGATCGAGCTGCATGCGCTCTTCCAGAGGCATATTGATGGGCGTAATGGCATCTGAAAAGAAATTACCAAACAGAAAGTACCGGCAAGCTTGGTCCGGCGTATAGGAAAGGGAAATTTTCTGCCATGCGCCCTTTGTTTCCACAATTTCGGAATAATTCAACTGGGGTTTTACAGGAAAGATGACCTGACTCTGCATGAACTCTTCATGCTCCTGAATTTTGTTGTTCGAGAAATAGAATCCGAAGTTGCCGCAAAAAGTCGGGCGAAAACCACCTGGTTTTAAGCGCTCGTCCTTAACTTTCAGTGCCGGCCCTTTGCCAAATACTTTTGTCAGGTGCTGTACGCCCAAAGAGTCGTTGGTATAGACCCAAAAACTGATCGTGTACGTTTTCCCTTTTTCCATGGGCCTTGCCAGTGTTCCTTGTATCATTTCATGGTAATCAAACGCAAACTGTCCGTCTTGGAAAGGGTGGAACATGATGAGGCCGACCATTCGATTGCCCCTTCTTGGTGCCGGAAACACCGGGCAGGTCACGGTAGAATCCCACACCAACAAATCGGGTGTTTGCGACAAAAAGGTACTCCAACCCTGGGCGCTGGTGTTGAGAAAGCCGGATTGGCTGGAAAATTCGCAGGGTTTTGGCACCGCCTGCCACACACCCGCTTCACGGGGCGATTGCCGTTCAAAACCGCCGTTGACCACGAGGTTTTGGCAAAAAAGGGCATTGGAAAGCTGTAGGAAGAAAATCAGAAAAGTATAACGCATCGGGAAAGGTGTTGCTAAAGGGTGCAAAAAGGAGCGCGAACGCTGCGTGGCCTCCCCCCTGCCCCCCTCCGAAGGGGGATAGGCTTCGCTCTTGGTCGTAGGGAGTCGCCGAAGGCGGAGTCCGTGTTCTTCAAGCGGGCCATCCTATCGCTTCGCGCTTCAGCGCAGCACCCCACCAAGCGCGAAGCCTGTCCCCCTTCGGAGGGGGGCAGGGGGAGGTTACCACGACTTCACCTGATGCGGATACCTTACCACATACGTTTCTTTTATCATCCGCGTCATCCGTTCTTTTAAGTCTTCGACGCCTTCTTTGGTATAGGCCGACATGAATACGTTTTCGCCGAAATTGCTTAATAGGCGTTCCCGCAATTCCGATTCAATATCAATGCGTTCCTGCTTGGTCAGCAAGTCGTCAAAATAGCGTTCGCGGTACAAGTCAATTTTGTTGTACACCATGAGGGTGGGCTTGTCTGCCGCGCCGAGTTCCAGGAGCGTTTCTTGTACCGTGCGAATATGATCTTCAAATTGTGGGTGGGCAATATCCACCACATGGATCAGAATGTCGCTTTCCCGCACTTCATCGAGCGTACTTTTGAAACTTTCGACCAGGTGATGCGGCAATTTTCGGATAAATCCAACGGTATCAGACAGTAAAAACGGCATGGTACCGAATACTACTTTGCGCACGGTGGTATCGAGGGTGGCGAAAAGTTTGTTTTCTGCCAGCACTTCCGATTTTGAAAGCAGGTTGAGCAGGGTGCTTTTGCCCACGTTGGTGTAGCCGACCAGGGCTACCCGCACTTGTTCGCCGCGCGTTTTGCGTTGGGTTTGGCTTTGGCGGTCGATGTCTTTGAGGCGATCTTCCAGAATTTTCATCCTGTACTGTACGATCCTTCGGTCGGTTTCGATTTGCGTTTCACCGGGGCCACGGGTACCAATTCCGCCTGCCTGGCGCTCTAAGTGGGTCCAAAGGCCGCGAAGACGCGGTAGCAGATACTTCATCTGTGCCAGTTCCACCTGGGTTCTGGCCTGAGATGTCTGGGCGCGGTTGGCGAAAATATCCAGGATGAGCGAGGAGCGGTCCACGATTTTCACTTTCAGGGATTCTTCCAGGTTGTTGGTTTGTTTTCCCGAAAGGTCGTCGTCGAAAATAACCATCGTCACTTCTTCGTGTCGTTCGAGGTATTCTCTGATTTCCAACACCTTGCCCTTTCCAATAAAAGTGCGATTCTCGGGGTGTTTTAGTCGCTGGGTGAAACGTTTAATCGTCTCTGCCCCGGCGGTATCCGCCAGAAATTCCAATTCATCCAGGTATTCATGCGCCTGTGTCTCGCCGATGTCGGGCGTGATCACGCTGACCAAAACGGCGTATTCTTGCTCTTTTTTTAGCCCGGTAGCTTTTTCTCCGAGGTTCCAATCTTTTGCCATTTTTTTAGTTGATAGTTTTTAGTTGCTCGTTTCCGAGTGCTTGGTCTTTTGAATAAGGGTATAAATTGATGATAATGTTTTATTTGAGGGACTCTGCCATCCGTTGTGAAACGGATTTTTGAACGATGGATTGGGTAAGTTCACTCATATTTCGCAAGCGAATCGCACTGTTAAAGCCGAAAAAGCCAAGTTCAAGAACGAGTTTGCCTAGGAACTCGTCAGCAAAGGAAGATGCGACCAAAGTGATACCTTCGAAATCAATGACCACGGGCTGTCCGGTTTCGTGGTGAAGGTTGATGACTTCATTCCGCATTTTTTGGCCTGCCTTTCGGGTTCCAAATCCAGAACTCTTTTCCTTTAACAAGAAAACGATTTCGCCTAAATCGTTTTCAAGATTCTCTATCCGGAAGTTCACTTGAGGTGGATAGGTTTTGCCATTAGTTTTCAATGCTTTATCGAGGGAGATGGGCTTGCTATAGTTAAGTTGAAAATCCACGGAAGTACAGCCTATCTTATTTGATATAAATGGGTGTTCTTTGGTTGTTTGAATGTTATTTTCCTTTAAAGTTAAAGATGCGCCTGTAGAGGCAATGGTTAATTGCCCTTCATTTTGACGCACCACTTCGTAAAGACCAAAAAGGCCATTGCCTTGGCCTATCCCACTGGTCACTCCGGATTTGATACAAATGGTAAGAGCGTCTAATGGAGTCTTGGGTTTGGGCTGGTAAGTTTGGAGCGAATTGTAGATACCCTGTCCAGTATCAAAAACGCACAGTGCAATATGTTTTGACTTTGGGTGAATCTGACCCATTACAAACCCTGAATTTGTAGCTGAGTGGTTAATCACATTGTCCATTATTTCATATAGTGACCACTCAAGGCTGTGTAGCACGCCTTGTTCAAATTTATCAGTTTTTATCAGTTCATCTATGAATGCTTTACTCAGATTGAAAACGTCTTCCTCTGTTTTAAATTCCCAAATTTTGTTCAGTACATTCATTTGAAGGTTGCTCTTTTCAATCCCTACTTGCATGGGAGAAGTTAGACATATTGAATTTGCTCCTTTTCCTAATTCCGAAGTTTTGAACTTTATGCCGCTTGACTTGTAAAACTGAATCAGCCCTGCAACCGGACAAGCAGCATTTGGATAAATGGGGATAGAATCGCTAACGATCAATTTGGGTCGATTATACCCGTGCTCTAAGCAATCCTTCATTGCCAAAATGAATTCACCCATAACTTCTGGGCTACTGAGATTATTGATCAATATTTGATCAGAAAGTAGCGATACTTTTTTCATCTTGAAATCTTTTTGGTAGCGATATCCATTTATTCGTCGCTTCAGAAATCTTGTAATTTTAAAAAATTATCTTTCCTGTTCATTATTCAAAGGAAAGCCAAAAGCTCGGAAACGAACAATAAACAACAAAAATGAGCGACTAAACTTTCGCAGATTTCCATCGGCCTCGCCGAAACACCCATATCGCCGCTACGGCCATCAGCGATTCTGCGATAAAGATACTCCAATAAACACCAGCTTGCCCCCAATCCCAATGTAAGGCCAGTAGCCAAGCTAGTGGGGTTTCTAACAACCAGAAAAATATGAAGTTCAAAACAGTAGGGGTGATCGTATCGCCGGCTCCGTTGATGGCTTGTGTCAGCACCATTGCCCAGCCGAAAAATATGTAGCCTGCAGCCATGATGCGCAAGGCCATCGTTCCAGATTGTATGGCTTCAGGTTCGGAGGTGAAAATCTGTATCAAGTAAGGGGCGAAGCTCATGTAGAGCACCGCCACGATACCCATAAAAATCATGTTGAAGGTGCCTGCGCGCCAAACGGATTTTTCCGCTCGGTCTGGTTGCCCTGCGCCGAGGTTTTGGCCGACGAGGGTAGAGGCCGCATTGGCCATGCCCCATGCGGGCATAATCGTGAAAATGATGATCCTTATGGCAATGGTGTATCCAGCTACGACTTCTTTGTTGATTTGCCCCAGAATATAAATCATAAATATCCAACTGGCAGAAGCGATCAGGTACTGGCCGGTGCTACCCGAAGCGATACGCAACAGGGTGCTTACTATTTTCACATTGGGGCGCAGCATTTCCCAGCGTAATTTGATGATTTTACCCACTTCAAACAGGTTCCAAAGCTGGTAAACAACCCCTGTTGATCGGCCGATGGTGGTTGCGATACCGCTTCCTAGTACGCCCATGGCTGGTATTGGGCCGAAACCGAAGATGAATATTGGGCAAAGGATAATATTCACGATGTTGGCAAGCCAGAGCGCCCGCATGGCCGTAGCAGCATCTCCGGCACCGCGAAAAATGCCGTTGAGTATCCAAAGCAGCAATATGGGCAGGTTGCAGGTGAGCAGGAGCCGGGTGAATTGATGCCCGACACTGGACACGCTTTGATCGCTGGCCATGAAGCTCAATATTTTCTCCGCATACAAATATCCTGGTATGGCAATCAGCACCGACACCACAAGGGCAACGAATATGACCTGGCCACCAGCTTTGGCGGCAGCATCGCGGTCGCCCTCGCCAATGCGGCGCGACACCATGGCAGTCGCCGCCGCGCTCAGGCCAATGGCCAGCGAGTACACCAGCATTAATACCGCTTCGGTGAGGCCCACGGTCGCCACGGCTTCCGAGCCGATTTGTGCTACGAAAAATATGTCCACGATTGCAAACAGCGACTCCATGGCCATTTCCAGGATCATGGGTATGGACAAAAGCACAATAGCCCTGTCGATACTGCCCGTCGTAAAATTATCTTCTTCGCCGTTTATGGCCTGACGTACTACCCTTAGGATGCGTTGAAAACGGGTTTCGCCACGAGCCGGGGAGTCGGTCGGTTGTTGTTCGTTCACAAGTATTGTTTGAAAAGGAGGGCAAAAGTAGGCTAATGACAGTTGGGAATGGGGAAAGGCTGTCTGTAAATAGGAGGAATGGAGGATTATTTAGCCCTTTTAACAATGGGAAGGAGCTGAGAGTTCCTCCAGAACGACATAAAAGGCATTTTTGATGTATATTTAAGGCGTAATCTTCATAACCCTTTTCTATCATGCACAAACACGGCTATTTCATTCGACCTATTATTTGTATCCTATTTTACCTAATTCCATGCCTTGGGCAGGCACAAAACCAGTACAACCTGCTGGTTCCTATTCGAGCGAACGGGCTATGGGGTTTTATTGATACTGCCGGCCGAGTTGTAATTACCCCAAAGTTTCTCAGTGCGGGCGACTTTTCAGAAGGCTTGGCGCCCGTGCGCATCGCAGGAAGCTATGGGTATGTGAATGAAAAAGGAAAAATGCAAATCAAGGCACAGTTTGATTACGCTGAATCTTTTATCGATGGCTTGGGAAAGGTCTGGATAGACGCAAAACCATTTTTTGTGGATAAAAAAGGGCGTTTGACCTATTCTAACCAGTTTCAAAAAATCAATGGTTTCAAGGATGGTGAAAAACGGGCCATTGTGACCGTAAATAATAAAATGGGCTTGATTGACCGCCAGGGGCGGCTGGTGTTGGATACCGTTTATGGCGCCATTGCTCGCTGGACTGAGAATTGCTATATATGTTATTACCGATATTCGGATTCCATGGTAACAGCACAAATATTCACTCAAAACCACCCCTATACACGCAAATTTTCAGCAAGTTGTATCTTGGATTCAAATGGAGTTGTGATAGTTCCTACTGGGATATTTTCCCTGATAAAAGGCGACAGAAGTAGTGTGTTTGCGAATGTAGAAATCATTGGAGATACAACTACAGATTATGCGAAGCGAAATTCGAGGTACATAACGACTGATGGACACCTGCTTATTCCGGAGCTGCTACGTTTATACAATCTTGGGCAGTTGCTCGATAATGTTTCTCTATTCAATGTTAGAAATTATGGAGTAGGCGATTCAATAGCAGAAGGCCTCCTTGAAGCAGGTTGGATCAACCAAAATGGCCAATTTATCTTGCCCGATACACTACTCGAAATTGATGCAACAAACACTCCTGGATTTAACAATGGACGTTTTTTGGGCCTATTAAAACGAGAAAAGGTGAACGGTAGGGCGCTTTCAAGTGAAATGAATTATGCTCTTTTCGGCAAAGATGGCAAACGGGTATCGAATCGGATCTTCAAAGGATTCATCCCTTTTCTGATGAGCAGGTACCAAAAAATATGTTTTTGGGATGGCATGGCTGTTGTGAAAAACGAAGAAGGATTTTTTGAAATAATTGATACGATGGGGCAGACGATTTTGAAAATGGTGGATAGCCCTTATGCTCGCCATAGTTCCATAAACTGGAGCAGAGGTATTCGGCCAATGGGTGGTTTTTTTGTTTTTGAAACTGACTATAATTATGGAGAAATAATATGGAATTTTAAGAAAAACGAAATTGTCCAAGCAAGTTTAACGGCAGCTAGCCTCGGCCCAGGCCATCGCAATTGGCTGCTGCGTAGTTTAGTTTATGGCCAGGGCATATCTTACTATAATCGCTCCGGCAAAAAGATTTGGCAGGAAAAAATGAATGGTTTTTCTCAATTAGTGCCTGCAAAAAAAATCTTTGCAGACCAAAAGATAGAATGGATTCCAGCCATCGTAAAATCGATACCAGAGAATTTTCCTGGATTGTTAAAAGATTCGCTTTATGGCTTGGTTCGAAAAGAAGATACTACATTGTATTATCAGTATGGAAAGAATTTAACGGGATTTAAAGCTTTCAAGGGGTATTTTATCAACAATACGCTTGACACGCATTTTTTTAAGGAGCCTTCTTTCAACCTTGAAATACTTGAAAAAGACGGGAAATGGCGGGATATGATGTACCGTCGCCGCGTTGTTTGCCGTTCTGGATCTGACGGGCTTCAATCCTTAGCGCCCAAATCCATGTATGAGTTTACAATTCCTGATTTTGACGGAACCGTAGAGGCACAAATCCGATTGGTGGTTTGGGTCGATCCAATATATTATAAGAGCCAACCTGTTAAAGTCCGCATCAACCCCAGTCAGCTTTGGCGGAATCCTATAGATTCTCCTTCAGGCATAATAGAGCCTTACTACGATATTGGTTGGTGAATTTCTGACAAAACCTCCTGCTTTTTCCTAACCTTTGAGCCTGTTTTTTGTTCTGGTATGAACTTGACCGTAGTTTAAAAGACATAAATCGGCCTAAAACGCTCTGATTTTTATGAACGTCTCCAACCTCCTCCAACGCGCCCTCCGCTTCGAATGGCTCACGCCCGAAGAAGGCGTGTTCCTGTTTGAAAATGCCGCCACCACCGAACTCATGTACGTCGGCAACGCCATGCGCCAGCACCATGTACCCGGCAAAACGGTTACCTGGATCATCGACCGCAATTCCAATACCACAAATGTGTGCATTGCCAATTGCAAGTTCTGTAATTTCTATCGGCGACCAGGACATGATGAATCCTACATCACGACGATGGAGGAATACCGGGTGAAAATTGAAGAGACGTTTAAGCTCGGCGGCGAGCAACTGCTGTTGCAAGGTGGCCACCACCCCGATTTGGGACTGAAATTCTACGCGGATCTGTTCCGACAATTGAAATCGGAATACCCGAACCTTAAGTTGCACGCACTGGGGCCTCCGGAGATCGCGCACGTATCCAAATTAGAAAATATGAGCCATTACGACGTGCTCAAAGCCCTGAAAGAAAGCGGCCTGGATTCTTTGCCGGGCGCAGGTGCTGAAATTCTGGACGATCGGGTGCGGCGCCTGATTTCTAAGGGAAAATGCGGTGGACAAGAATGGCTGGATGTCATGCGGGCAGCGCACAAACTGCATTTGACCACCTCTGCCACGATGATGTTTGGCCATATTGAAACCAATCTGGAGCGTATGGAGCATTTTGCAGCCATTCGGCAGGTGCAAAGTGAAAAACCCGCCGATGCGAATGGTTTTCTGGCCTTTATTCCATGGCCATTTCAAGATGAAGATACCATTCTCCGAAAAATAAAACGCGCACGCAACGCGGTCACGGGCGACGAATACGTCCGCATGATCGCCATGAGCCGCATCATGCTGCCCAATGTGGTGAATATTCAGGCTTCCTGGCTTACCGTTGGCAAACAAGTAGCACAAGTATGCCTGCACGCTGGAGCCAATGATTTTGGCAGCATTATGATTGAAGAAAATGTGGTTTCAGCCGCCGGCGCGCGCTTCCGATTTACCGCTGACGGCATTCAACAAGCCATCCGGGAAGCCGGTTTGGTGCCGCAACTGCGCAACCAACAGTATGAATTCAGGGAATTGCCAAAGGGTATGGCGCAGCAGGAGCTCAATCGGGTGGAAATGATCGTCGATTGAACCCCGCCAGCTTAACGCAGATTAAAAAACTTCATCCGGTAGTCCGTCTGGATTTTTCCTTGACGGATATCCTCCAATTTGCGTTGGACCATGCGTTTTTTTATCGGCTTTAGTTTTTCGGTAAAGAGCAACCCTTCAATATGGTCGTATTCGTGCTGAATGACGCGGGCGTTGATGCCCGTGAATACTGCCTCGTGGGTTTCAAACTTTTCGTCCTGCCATTGAAGGCGAATCTGCTTTTGCCGCTCCACATCGCCCGTCACCTTGGGAATACTCAGGCAGCCTTCTTCATAAATCCAAGGCTCACCCGTTTCTTCTACGATTTGGGCATTGATAAACACTTGTTTCTGGCCAACATCGGTATCAGCTTTTTCGCCTTTGCGATCCACGTCTTCGGTATCAATTAAAAACAAGCGGATGCTCAGACCAATCTGTGGGGCGGCCAAGCCAACACCATCAGCATGGTACATCGTTTGCCACATATTGGCAATAAGTTCTTTTAAATCAGGGTATTCTGCCGTTATCGGTTCCGCGACTTGCTTGAGTACCGGCTGACCGAAGGCGTAAATGGGAAGTAACATATTCTTTCTTTCAGGGGTTCAGGTTTCAGGTTTCAAGGTTTCAGGTTTACGCGATTTGTTATTGCCTTGAAAAATATTTTCAAATATGACAGCAGACGGCGTAAACCTAAAACCTTGAAACCTGAAACCTGAAACCATTTATTTTACCAATGATTCTCCAACATATAATCTTCTAGTATCAAAGCTGCTGCGATTTTATCCACCAGGGATTTGTCGCGGCGTTTGCTTTTTCTGATCCCGCTTTGGAGAATTATTTGAGAGGCTTTTTTTGATGTGTTTCGTTCGTCGTATCGTAAAACAGGTTTATCGGGAAACTGTTTTTGCAATTTTTCAGAAAATGCATCCGCTTGCGGCGCTATTTGTGCCGGATTGCCGTCGTGGTGCATCGGAAGCCCTACAACAAAACATTCCACGTCTTCTTCGTTGCAATAGTCCTTTAGAAATTCCATCAACTCGGTCGTGGGCACGGTTGTTAGCGCGCTCGCGATGATGCGCAGCGGATCAGTGACCGCGATGCCGGTGCGTTTTAATCCAAAGTCTATAGCGAGAATCCTGCTCATGGCGCAAATATACTATGGGAATTCGGAGTGCGGAGTGCGGAGTGCGGAATATGCTCATCATTTCTACTGTTTATGAGCATCCTTCGCTGGCAGGTTGGCTAAATTTGTATTCAGTTCGCTAATCGAGTATTTACGGTTAAAGGATATTCCGCACTCCGAAATCCGAATGCTCATTGATTGCCGACGATTGCTAATTACCCAGTGCATCCCTGATGTGCTTGTCTTACTTTTGAGTCGAAAATTAAATATTGTGTCATACCCATACCAGGATATTCTTCAATTTTTTCGCGCCAAAGGCGCTATTGCTTGGCAAAAAGTCAGGGCCTTTGCGCGCCGTCGCCCGAAAACGACGGGGGCGATGCTTTTCTTTTTGGTTTTGTGGTTATTCTGCCTTCCGCGCCCATTGTTCCAAAAGCCGCTTTGTGTGGTTCTGGAGGATCGGGATGGCGCTTTGCTTGGGGCCAGAATAGCTTCGGATGGGCAATGGCGTTTTCCGGAGGCAGATTCCTTGCCCGCTAAATATGTAGCATGCGTGGTTGCTTTTGAGGACAAGCGCTTTTGGTGGCATCCTGGGGTGGATCCGCTGAGCTTTGGTCGGGCAATATGGCTCAATGCCAGCAGTGGTCGCGTAGTCAGTGGCGGCAGCACGCTGACCATGCAGGTGATTCGCATGGCCCGCAACAATCCCGACCGCACCATTGTGGAGAAAATGGTGGAAATGTTCATGGCCACGCGCCTTGAGCTGACGTATTCCAAAACAGCAATTCTGTCGCTGTATGCCGCCAATGCGCCTTTTGGGGGCAACGTTGTAGGGATTGAAGCGGCTTCCTGGCGTTATTACGGCAAAAACCCTGGCTTGCTTTCCTGGGCGGAAGCGGCAACCCTAGCCGTTTTACCCAATAGCCCGGCCCTGATTCACCCCGGCAGAAACCGCGATGCGCTGGCAGCCAAGCGCAACCGCCTGCTCGAACGCTTGCGCGACGAGGGTACCATAACCGCCAACACCTGCGAATATTCCAAAGAAGAACCGCTGCCCGAGCAGCCCCTTCCCCTTCCCCAACTGGCACCCCAGCTGCTCGACCGGCTCACCCGCTCGAATGCCGAAGGTGCCAACGCCAACCAGACCCGTTTTCACACCACCATCGATAAACATCTGCAGGAGCAGGTGACGCAAATATTAACCCGAAGACAAGAAATTTATAAGGGAAATGGGGTGTTCAATATGGCGGCTGTCATCATTGACGTGCCGACCGGGGATGTCCTCGCCTACCTCGGCAATGTGCCAGATGCGGGCAAAGAACACAGTGAATCGGTGGATATTATTGCCGCACCGCGCAGCACAGGGAGTATTCTAAAGCCTTATTTGTACGCGCTGTCTTTGGAAAGTGGCGATATTTTACCCGCCAGTCTCCTGCATGATGTGCCTACCCAAATGGGGCAGTACCGCCCTGAAAACTATTACAAAACCTACGACGGTGCTGTCCCGGCCCGACGTGCGCTTATACGGTCGCTCAATGTGCCTTTTGTGCTGCTGCTCCAAAAATATGGACTGGAAAAATTTCACTTCAATTTGCAACGGCTAGGGCTAAGCACCCTCAACAAACCTCCGGATCATTACGGCTTGTCGCTGATTCTTGGTGGCGCGGAAGCTAATTTGCTTGATATCACCAATACTTATGCCTGTATGGGCCGTACCCTTGGAGCTTTTTACGACCGAAACGGGAAATATGCCAGGGATGATTTCCGCCGGCCGAACTTTCTACAAAAAACCAATCCAAGCCCCCTCCGCCAAGGCTATGGCGGGCAAGCGAACAATAAACAACGAACAACGAACAACCAACAACTAACAACGAGCAACAATTTACTCAGCGCAGCCTCCATCTGGTACACCTTCGAAGCCATGCGCCAGGTGGAGCGCCCGAACAGCACCGGAGAATGGGAGCTTTTTCAAGCCAGCCGGTCGGTTGCCTGGAAAACAGGCACCAGTTTCGGTTTTAGGGATGCCTGGGCGGCAGGCGTGACACCGCGCTATGCCGTCGGCGTTTGGGTTGGCAACGCCGATGGCGAAGGTCGTCCCGGCCTGATTGGGGTGGCGTTTGCCGCACCCGTATTATTTGAAATATTTGAGCAACTCCCGCAGGAAGGTCGCTGGTTTGATCCACCTTACGACGATATGGTGCAGGTGCCTGTGTGCCCGCAAAGCGGCTTTCGCGCCGGGGAATACTGTGCCGCGGATACGATTTGGATACCCAAAAGTGGCCTAAAATCTGCCGTCTGCCAACACCACCAACTGCTGCACCTCGACCCCACAGGACAATGGCAGGTGACGGGCGACTGTGAATCGCCCTCGGTGATGCAGCACCAGCCTTGGTTTGTGCTGCCACCCGTAGAAGCCTATTATTTCAAGAGCAAAAACCCCTGGTACGTATCGCCGCCGCCGTTTCGAGCCGATTGTGTGGGTACTGAAAGCGCACAGCGGCAGTCGCCCATGCAGCTTATTTACCCCAAACAGGCTACGCGTATTTACGTGCCAGTGGATTTGAACGGCAAGCTAAGCAGCACCATTTTTCAAGTGGCGCACCGGAAAACGGATATCGAGATTTATTGGCACCTGGATGGGGTGTACCTGGGCAGCACCAAGACTTTTCACCAGATGGGTTTGCAGCCTGCTGTGGGGATGCATCATTTGGCACTGGTAGATAAGGATGGGTTTAGATTGGAGCAGGATTTTGAGGTGGTGGGGAAGTGACGGGGTTTTGTATCAGGATTAGCAGGATTTTTAGGATTGGGCAGGATTTTTTGGCATTTGTGGATGGGGGGCGGTATGTATCAGGAGTAGTAGGATTTTTCGGATTGG
>JBBRWA010000078.1:0-21236 GCA_038246345.1 Chitinophagales bacterium | reverse complement strand
CATTCCGCGCTAAGCGTGTACCCTTATATAAAATCATACCCCCGGTTCCTCGCTTGGCTCGTATTGACACAACTGATTGATATTCAGTGTAACTTAACGTTTGTGCCAGCCAATGCAAAGATGTGTACATACCCTAGGTTTTAAAAACCTGGAAGGTCTTGGCCATGAAAATTGAAATAATAATTTGTTCGTTTTTTGAAGCAGTACCTTTTGCGTGTGCAGCACGATGCCAAAGCCCCATACCGAATCAACACATCGCCCATCATTCCGAAACCTTTATCACCTTCCCGCTTTTCACCCTTACCCCGCCTGCCACCACTTCCCAAAAGTACATTCCAACTGGCAATTCCGCCGTATTCACCCCTGAAATCCCTGGCTCAAGCACCTGCCGCAGCACTTCCCGCCCCATCTGGTCGTGCAAGCGCAGCACAGAGCCGCGCAACCGTACACTGGCCAGCGCAACTGACAAATGCTCTTGAAAAGGGTTCGGGAACACTTGCACCGCTGCCGCAAGCTCCGGGCTTAGCACTGCAGAAGTGCCCAAGTGCAGCACCCGGCACAGCGTGTCGGAGCTGTATTGGTTGCTGATGACCAGGCACACCGTGTACGTGCCTTCAGCAAGATATGTATGCACCGGACTGGTGTCTTGGCTAGCAGTTCCGTCCCCGAAGTCCCAATGCCAGGTGGCGGGTTCATAGCTGCTCAGGTCAGTGAAAGTGACTTGCAGTGGAGAAAGCGTGTCTTCCTGCTCCCAGCGCCAGTGGCAGAGGGGGTGGTTGTCGAAGCCTAAGGTATCGCAAGGCGTGCCGTCGAGGGGGCCGAGGCGGTAGTTGGGATGGTTTGGTATGGCATCGCTAAGGTTCACAGGAGAGTTGAGACCATGATTCACAAATTCACAAGACATGCCTTGTCTTCTAGGAAACTTCACAAAGTGCATGTGGTACGAAGAAGTCCAGCCAGCGTCATAAATACGCCCATCTGGCCCCGACTGTGCAAACAAAAAATAAGAACCGTACAATCCTGAAACAAAACCATCAAATTGACCCACCAGGGTTTCTGTCGCAAAAATATCAGCCGCCGTCAAGTCGTATTGCAACACCTTTTCTGTAAAAAAGGCATACAGATAGCGAGAATCTGAAGAAACAGCCCCACCCATGCCAAAATCTACCTCAGCTGGTTCCACCAAATGGCTGCGCTGGTGCGATAATTGTCCTTTACAACGGTCAAAATCGAAAATGGTAATGGTGGCGGGCTGGTTTAAATAGGTCTGCTCTGTTTTGATATAATGTGCCCCGTCCGGCGTAAAAAATGCCTGGCCCAAGCCCTCTCGAATAGAATCCCCTACCATTTCAATTTTTACAGAAATTCCTGCTGGGTTAAGCTGGCCTACAATATATTTGTTAGAGAAATAAGGCGGCACCACAAACCACCAGTCCCTGCCATTGGCATGTTTCACCGCTGCCAACTTCCCCCAGGCCATGGTGTCGGCTACAAGCAGGTGTCGCTTGTCAATAACCTTTCCCAAACCATTGTCTTCGTTTAGGTCAATCTCATGGGAAAAAAGCTTCCAGCCCCAAGCACCTGTGGGGGAATCTTCAACAGCAAGGATAAAATACCTTTGGGAATGATTTGGGAATGGCAATATCAATGATCCTTGTGTAACAAGATACCCTAAACCGTTTCCTACACTTACAAGATTGTTGCCGTTTTGCATCAGTTTGTGATTTTTATTGTAAATTTTCTCCCCATTGGTGTAAAAAAGCAAATTGCCCAAAGAATCGCAAAAACTGGCATTAGAAACCGCCATATTCATATCATATTCTTGTTTCTCAATTAAAGAAGGTTGGCTAGGGTCGCTAAAATCGACCAATAATGCCCCCCATTCATCATCAATAGGCGACTGGTTCCCGCCACCTCTGCCCAATACCCAAATATTGTCGTGTTTTTGGGCATATACACACAAAGGCACTAACAAATAAAAAAATAAAGTAAGTATCTTGTTTTTCATAATCAAGGAATAAAAGACGAGCCGCTGGAAATATTATCCCGGCGGCTCGTAAATCAGAAAATTAGTGGGCAATCACTACTTTACCACTTTGTATTGACTTTCCCTGGAGCGCTATCTTGTAGAGATAAACCCCTGCTGGTAAAGTTGAAGTGACGACCGATACACCTTCGTATCCCTCTGGCATTCTGGTATCAATTACTCTTTCCCCAAACAAGTTAAACAATTCAAATTTTGCTTCTGCTTCCAAATTGAAACCAGGTACAATTTGCAACATATCCGTAGCAGGATTCGGGAATACCAAAAATACTGAATTGCTGCTGTTCACGGCTCTTCCATTCCGCTCCTCAGGCCGTTGTGCCGAACATCCCGAGTTTTCATCCCAATAGGCGGTTCGTACAAATCGGTGGTACAGGCTGCGGGCTTCATACACCGCAAAACCGCCTTCTATAGGGCATTGGTCGGCTTATAGCCTTTATATCAGATAATACTAAAGCCGTGGGTGTATTAGCCTCCCAGAGCACGTTGCTGAGATAAATATCGTTTAAGCTGCGCTGGTTGTAAGCGCAAAGTTGGCTAACGCTGATGGCAGTATTGCTTGCCTGCAAAGCTGCGGCTTCTGACAAGCGGCTGTTTTTCAGCCAGTTTTCGTGCCCTTGCAGTTGGTTCGCATCTTGTCGAATTTTTTGTTGCAACAAGCGAACCTGTAGCCACCAGTTGTTGAAATCCTGACCTGGGCCGCTGGAACGCAAGCTTTGCAACGTTTCACTCTGCTCCGTAATTTTTTCTTGCAGATCGCGGATAATTCTCCAGGCATATTCTTCGCGCCCTTGCATCAATGCCGTGTTTTTACCAACTTCGTATAGCTGGCCCAATTCAGCATTGTGCGCATTGTTGAGAAACTGCTGCACGGAGGCACTTTGCACCGTCAATTCTGGGTGTTTGCGCAGCCGTTCGTACAAACGCTGCTGCGCCATGTAATTGAACCCGTCGCCACTGTGGCCTCCTTGTGCAGTGACAATATCGCCATTGGACAAAACGCCATCATCCGTATAACCAGCGCGTTCCTGATCCTGGTGTTCGTCGGGATCAATGTCAACAGCCAGGGGGCAAGTTGCCAAGCAGTTTACTGAGGTGCCAGGAAAATTATCAAACCATGTTACAAAATTACCCAGACCAGTTGACCATGTAGGTATCTGATTTGCTGGCATGTAAAAACGAGATTCTTGAATAGCATTCTGATCCACTGACCCATTAAACGCACCAAAATTCCCATAGCTACCCAGCCATTTGTTGCCGACATTTGTTTGTGTGCCAATATTGGTGCTTATTGTGCCATCTGCCCAAAGGCGCAAACCGTCAGTACCAGCATCCCTGATGTTGTTGCAGCGGATACCATTTGGTTTAATACATACGCCTCGGAAATAAAAGCCATACTCACTTTGCCCATCGGTCAAATTCGAGCAGTAGGTATCAGTGCTGTTGAAAACACTAAATCCTCTCATTCCGCCATTTACGACATGGTTGGCTACGAAAATATTCCCGACGCAGCCGGAGGCGTTGAATCCTTGTTCCAATCCAAATAAATTATTGGTCTGAAAGGTCATTGAAGCACAGTTGAGTATATTGATCCCAGTCCCTGTGGCCGAAGCGGCGCTTCTTGTGAGGGTGTTGTTGGCCACCCATCCGCCGCGGATACTTTGCAAGTCAATATGCTGTCCAGGGCTTCCAGGGAACATGGTCATAATGTTGCGCTGTACACGGAGTATGCTGGCCGGCAATGCCGTGTGTATGGAAATCCCGGTGCCGTACATGCTGATGGTATTATCCCGAATCCGCACCGCTCGGTTGGTATTCAAACTACGTTCTATCCCAATATCATCAGCAGGAGAGTCGAAATTAAAGCCAGTTATTGTGTTAAATTGTGCTCTAATATTAGAACGCACACTGTATATACCAAACCCAACCTGGTCGAAGGTGCAATTTGTAATCTCAGCCAAAGTGCAGTGCGAGGCATATACCCCGTATTGGTCAATATAGTAGGTGCCGCTGTTCGAGCTAGCAGGATCCCGCACAAGATTTTTTATGGTACACAGATCCATGGTGAAACCAGCATCTTTTTCGGCAACTACTCCATTGCGCACACCGTCAAATAAATTGTTCGCGCCAATGTCGAAACCTGTGACGACGTTTAGGTAAATCCCGGCAAATGTTCGTTCCCCTGGCTTTGGATCTTGCAGTATGTTGGCATTTTGGGGTACTGTATATTCAGCCTTCAATAATTGTGTACAGCGAAAAGTGTTTCCTTTCAGCGCAATTTCATTAACTGTTTGGGCGGTTTCTGGCACATAAATCCCCACATAGTCTCGGTCGAATGTATTATCCTGCACCTCAATGGTCGAACCGTTTTTTGCCTGGATGGCCCATTGTGCGTCGTAGAAATTATTCATACTTGTTGCCTTCAAGGTTGCGCCGCTTTCTACGGTAATACCCCGCCACATGTGTTCGCAGCCTTCAAATGTATTGCCTGTCAGGGTAAGTGTTTTGCCTGCCATAACAACCATCTCTGCGCCCCTGTTCATGATGACATAGGTATTATTCAGGTTAAAATCCTCATTTATTTCAAATCGACCATTTACCGTCAGACAAATTCCGTCGAGCATATTTGGCAGCCCTGAAGTGGTAAGTTCCGTTGTGGAACTCATATTTGACCCAACTTCATTGGGGTTCGGGTCGCAATCGCAGGCGAGTTCTTGGCTACAGTCTACCAGCTCAAGTTCGACATCGCCGCCATTCCCTGTTGCCGGGTCGATACACAGATTATTACCCACAAAGTTCATTGGAATAAATACTGGTATAGGAGCCAGAAGCGGGTCAAAATTGGCGCTAACATTCATGGTAAGTGTAAGAATGGTAGTATTTGCGCCACCGTTACAGGCTATTCCTGGGATCAACTGAAAACTGGCCAAGCCTGTTCCGTCAAACCCACCACCGGGAACCACCGTCAGTTCAGGTGGGACTTGAGCTTGCAGGTTTATAGGCACAAGATTGCCTCCAGCACCCAAAAGGCAAACTTCGTATTCTACAATGGCTAGCCCAGCGATGCACTGCGCTTTTATTGTAGGGGTAATATTTACCTGAGTGTTGCAAGAGGAAGTGACGATTATGTCGTCCATATAGAACTCAACGCCTTCAAATTCGGATAGTGGTGGGTTCGCGGGCGTAAATGTACCCCAAATTAAAAGGTCTGTAATCGGCGGTGCTCCTACGGGATGGGTATATAGGAAGGAGTAGTCCTCTAAGTTCAAATTGGTTGTATTCGTAGGCCCTCCAGTAACATCTGCATCAAATGGAAAATTGAGGTGTTGATCCATACCGTATGAAGTCACTCCTGGACAAAGTGGATTGGGTTGTTGAACCCCGCTCCATACTGGTTGGTTATCAATTGCTTGGCAAGGCGATGCTGTTAAGCCATATACCTCCATGCGAATTGCTTGGGGCAATAGATATGTACCTAAAGAAGCAGCTACTCCTCTATAATTAATAGTAGCAGTGCATCCTGCATAGATAGGCTGAGATAAGGGGATACGCAGGGATTCTTGGTCTATTACGTTGTTTGTTGACCTGACCCATCTTATTACCTTATTTTCTGGCGCAACATCAGTTTGGAGGTAGATATCAGGAGTATTATTGCCATTTGGGCTGATATCCTTAAAATGAAACTCAGGAAGATTAAGAGAAGAATAATAAGTTTGCCCTACTGGAAATGCTTCAAAATCACCATAACAGACGAGATTGCAATCAGTAGAGTTGCACATTATCGGTATTGGATGATTCAGAACATAGACAGTCACTGTAGCTTCACCACAATTTCCTGGGCAAATATTTGAGCTAATTTTATAGCAAAATGTCCATGTTCCTGGCTGTAGGCCTGTAACGAGAACATTATTACCCACTATTTCTACAGATATTTCATTGTCATGACCACAAAGGGTAATTTGATAACCAGGTGGTAGAACATCGTTTCCCAATAAGCTAAAGCTGCCAATATAAGGACCTAAGGCTAATGTTGCAGGATTGTTTCCACCAGATATATAAATAGGATTTGCATAATGATCATCATTCGCAAGTATTACACAAGTATTATTGCATCCTCCAGATGCAGGGTATCCTACAGAGCACAAGATGCCCAACTCTGCAGGCGTTAATATTCTACGTGGAAAACTATATAATTCAGGGCTTGGAGGGATTCCGGGATGCATCACATATTGAAATGCCGCATTGGTTTTATCAGGAGAGCATTCAATATCAAGATGGCTAAGCCGATTGTTTGTACTTTGGATATCCGTGGGATTCAACCCTTGGTAGCTCACCTCTGCAAAGTCTGTAGGTCCATTCTCATCACGAAACATAATATCCACATCACAAGTGCCTGGAAATGAAGTTGGAGCCAATGGATTTACTTGATTTTTTCCGCAACAAACTGGGTCAATTGCAGGAATAATCAGCTTGGTGTAATTGTTGGGCGAATTCTTTTTATAAAGATAGTTATCCCAATCAGTGTAACCTTCTGTAACGCCTCCACCCACAAGCTCAACCCCGCCAAAAGTGGAAGCCACCCCCAAAAGATGCATTCCTTCATGCAGCACAGCTGTATATAGATCAACCATGCCAACATGGAGTGTTTCCCAATCCATTTCACTAGGAACAACTGCTCCAGTGTACCAATTTGGATCTGTATCTATTTGAATGAGGCCAGCAAAAAAACCAAATGGCAGCTGATTGGCCTTGGTGCGAATGTTCAGCAAAGAGAAATTTTTCAAATGTCCACAAACTTCTTACATAAAATGGCTGGCTGCTGCGCCGTTTCCATCAACATCACCTATAAATTCAATCTTCAAAGGTACAATACCTGTAGGAGCAGTTCCGCCAACCACGCCAGAAAGTCCGCTCAATGCTGCACAAACTTGATCGCGTCGTGCAGCGGTATATGTTCCCGAAAAGGAAAGCTTAAAAACCCCAGCATCACAGGTTTCCACCACATTGGAACCAAGACTGACAATTTCAAATTCAGTCCAGATGTTACCAAAGCGGTCGTAATAAATCGGCCCAGAATTGTCCGGCGATAATGTCCCTAATTTTTTAAATACCCCACAATTGGAGGAACCTGGGCCAGAACCAGCCCCTTGCGCTAAGGCTGCGACATTATAGCCCAATATGCCAATAAGAATTAGGCAGCATAGGCTAAAACTGGGAAAACCAAATCGGAATCGTGTGTTTTTCATACTTTTGCAAAAGTTTATAGTAGTCCAACTCCGTTTGTTTTACCCGGCCGTTTCGGATATACCGGGGGATATTCGGGGTACTCCAGGGCAGCGGCGGCAACCGCTGCTCTTTTTTTTACCCGCCATAGCCGCACAAGTAAGGTGTGGCTATGGCGGGTAAACCGCCCTTTGACAAACTGCAAATCAAAAAATCAGGCCAATGGTCATAAATACCATTAAGCCAAATGCTTTCTGAAAACAGAAGCTCTAGCGGAGGGCAACAACAGTAAGTAAAAATGGGAATGGCTTATGAAAGAAGGGGTGCGGGGCAAATGTAAATGGTGTTTTCATGGGTATCAGTAGTTTTTATTAAATTAAAAGGTGTGTTTTGTGCTTTCAAAAGTATTGCATTTGAACCAAAACCCAAAACTTTATCCTTCTTTTTGCACATAAAAAACAAGATTAAGAATACTATTTTGTTTTTTTGCCAATTACCCCCCCCCATTCAGAATAATATTTGGCATGATTTGGCATGGAACATCGCACACTTAAAAAATAGGGCTTCAAATCCGGTAGCCTGGTTTTTGACCCTTGTTTGGTCTTGCTTTCTCCGCAAAAAACCGCCTCCAAGTCGCCGCCGCAAAAATTTTCCCAGTTACACAAGCACAACACGAAGCCAAGCCCCCCCCAAACACACAAAAGCCATTCCCGATTACTCGAGAATGGCTCCTGCTATCCTATTGGCCTAAATGACCTAATTCTTTCTATCAATCAATTTGTGGGCAACATCCCAAAGCCTGCCGAGCATCGTAAAGTCTGGAACGGCAATCTTTCCTTCCGCTGCATCTTCCTCTATCTGTGCCTGGACAAGCTCCGATTTTACAGAAGATTTGCCCTTACTGCCAAATTTAGCATCGATGTTGACAAAAAGGAATGCAAAAAGGCTGAAAATGGATGCAATAACCAAAAATGATTTCAACGTACGTTTTTGCTTCATGTGTTTTTTATTTTCCAATGATGGGACGAAAGTAAAGGATTTTTATCAATAATATGAATTTCTAAAACAAAATCTTTTACACAGTACATAGACACCCTTTATTAGAAAAAGGTTGCACACAATTAAAAAACCCGACCAGTTTACACCGGTCGGGTTCGTATCGTCAAACCAAAAATCAATCAGTCGAATTATTATTGCTTAATGCCACCGTTGCCTGCTGGTACACTTTCTTGAACTGGTGGTACAAGCACCTCACCTTTGATGGTGAGCGTATGTGTATCAGGGTTTTCGTTGGTAGTAAGCGTAACCGTTTTGGTGAAAGCACCTGGGCGGTTGGTGTCGTAGCTTACGTCAATGGTTTTTGTTTCACCAGGCATAATTGGCTCCTGTGGGTAAGTAGGAACAGTGCAACCGCAAGATCCTTTAGCCGTTTTGATGATCAAAGGCTCGTTACCAGTGTTGGTGAAAGCGAATTTGCGAACCTTGTCGCTGCCTTTTTCAATTTTACCGTAATCAACTGTAGTAGTAGGGAAAGTCATTACTGGGCCGTTTGCGGATTGAGCTTTTGCAGCGAAGGCACCAAGAACAACGAAAGCGAAAATAGAGAGTAGTTGTTTCATCGAAAGAATCGTTTTATGAAATGTTGTTGTTGTTGTTAATTAAGTTTGATGGTACAAAAGTAGTAGCCGAAGACCATTATTCCCTAGTGTTGCGCTGTTAACGATGTCCAAAATAAAGCTAACTATCTTTGAAACGTACTTCAATTAATTAATAATCAAATATTTACAATTTATATTTTTTCAATCTTTATTTTTCTTTGCTTTACCAGTAATATCCTTCCCCTTGCGAGAATCGAGTATAGGCTCCGGGAAAGGAGGCTCTTCTTGCGTATCATTAAACACCTTATCAATAAACTTCCATTGCCCTTTTTCAAATTTAAGGCCATCGTAGCTTCCGTCTGGTACGGAAGTCATACCGCGTCCATAGGGGCTCGGAAATGCAATCAAGTGGTCAAACAGGATCATTTTGTACTGTTCGTCCCAATTCACCCGGATCGAGGCCGCAGCGGAATATTCAAAAATCAAACGTTGCTCTTTTAGTCCTGGTTTAGGCTTGTCGCGCGCAAATACAGGCGCTCCAAAAACAGGACTGCCTTTTTCATCAAAGCTCAATACGTCAATAACTTTACGCCGCTCAAAAAACTCAAAGGCATCGTATCCCATCAGTAAATACTTCTTACCCTCCTTGCTGTCAAATTGCCGAATATTATAGTACAAGGCCCCGTACCAATTGTCGTTACTGAGTTGTTCGTAAGTGGGTGGAACTTCCATCTCAAAACTTCGATCGATCAACGGAAACAGTTTGAGCTCCTTCTGATTCATCTGAATGGTGCCGTAATAGCGGTACGTTGAGTCATTGACAAATAGTTGCCAGGTAAAAATCCGAAAACTACTGTCAGGCGGTGCCATGATGGAAAGGCTTTTTAGGCGACTAAAAGGATATTTGAAGGAATTTTCCGTTTTCAGCGCCCGTACCAAAGAGGTAATAAGCACCTTGCAGGCAGCAAAACGCTCTTGTTCAATGGAGTCATTGACCACAGCATAAGCCAAAACCCCCAGGGTATCTTCAATGCCGTTAAGCTTTTTGATGCTTTCAGCACTGAGTTTTTCTAATGGTTTGGTTTTGGGTTGGGCAATCGCGCTTGGCAAATACAAGGCGAAAAGGCAGAAAAGGGCAAGAAATTTGAATTTTACAATCATGGTATGGCGTATCTTTTTCAGGTTTGGGAAACGAGCTGATCCCGGAAAAATTGCGATTTTTTTGCGAATAAAATGCAATCCTGGGAATAAGGCTTAAACACAGGCGCTACCTTTGTCCCATGAACAGAGCCACCCTTATCGCTGAAATCTTTCGGAAAAAATCCTTTCTCTGTGTCGGGCTCGACCCCGAATTGCAGAAAATTCCCGAGCACCTGCACAAAGAAAGTGATCCCATCTTGTCGTTTAACAAACAGATCATTGACGCCACCCGCGATCTTTGTGTCGCCTACAAACCCAACCTGGCTTTTTACGAAGCACTCGGCCCCAAGGGCTGGACAACATTCCATGAAACGGTCAAATACATAGGCGATCAACATTTCATCATTGCCGATGCCAAGCGTGGCGACATCGGCAACACCAGCAACCTGTACGCCGAGGCTTTTTTCAACCAATTGGGCTGCGACGCAGTCACAGTGGCACCTTATATGGGTGAAGACAGTGTAGCGCCATTTCTAAGTCATCCCGACAAATGGGCCATCGTACTGGCCCTAACCTCCAATAAAGGCAGCGGAGATTTTCAGCGCTCCTGGCTCGAAGATTCCCGCCAAACCTTGTGGGAGTCGGTGCTCCAAACAGCCCAAAAATGGGGAACACCAGATAATATGATGTTTGTGATTGGTGCCACACACCCGGAAGCTTTCTTGCGCGTGCGGGAGCTTGCGCCCGAGCATTTCCTGCTAGTGCCCGGCGTTGGCGCACAAGGGGGCGACTTGGCAGCTATTTGCCAATATGGCTTGACCAAAGACTGCGGTTTGTTGGTAAATTCCGCGAGGAGTATTATTTACGCCTCTAGTGGGACTGATTTTGCCGAAAAGGCAAAGATGGAGGCCGAGCTATTACAGCAAGAAATGAGCAAAGCTTTGGGAGTTGTGAGAGATGAGTGATGAGTGAGGAGTGCGGTCGCTGGCGTTGTGGCGCAATGTGAAACAAATCCCCTGCCTCCATTTCCACACAAATGCTCCCTCGAAGCCCACTATCAAATTACCTCATTATCGAATTATCACATTAATAATGGAGAATTTTATGCACCGCTGCTTTGAGCTCGCCCTCCGGGGAGTGGGACATGTGTCTCCCAACCCGATGGTGGGTGCGGTGCTGGTTTGTGACGACAAAATAATAGGAGAAGGCTGGCACCAGTCTTATGGTCAGCCACATGCAGAGGTCAACTGTTTTGCGGCTGTATCTGCTGAAAACCAAGCACTTGTTTCAAAATCGACGTTGTATTGTTCGCTGGAGCCTTGTTCCCATTTTGGCAAAACTCCCCCTTGCGTTGATTTGGTTTTGGCAAATAAGGTGCCGCGCGTTGTGGTGGCAAATGCGGATCCAAATCCCTTGGTGGCCGGAAAAGGGTTGACCAAGCTTCGAGCAGCGGGTGTTGAAGTGGTCGAAGGCGTATTGGAAGCAGAAGGTCTGTGGCTCAACCGCATCTTTTTTACCTGGATCACAAAAAAACGACCTTATATCATCCTGAAATGGGCCCAGAGCAACGACGGGTTTCTGGGCAAAAAGGGGGAAAGAACCGCTATATCAGACCCATTGGTACAAAGATTGGTACACCGCTGGCGTGCCGAATCAGATGCCATCCTGGTTGGGGCATCTACCGCAACGATTGATGACCCTCGCTTGAATGTTCGGCATTATTTTGGTAAAAATCCGTTGCGGGTGCTGCTGGATAGCAGTGGCTCGGTGCCGCTCGATCGGCATTTATTGAACGATGGAGAACCAACGCTGGTTTTTGGGGCTTTTCGCCTAGGATTAGCGCCAAATAAAACCTTTGTCCCAGGCAATGGGCCTGTGTCGTTGCTGGATGTTATTGCAAAGCTGCAACAGGAAAATTGCGCTTCGTTAATGGTGGAGGGCGGAGCGCAAGTGTTGCAGCAGTTTATTGATCTGGGGCTTTGGGACGAGATTCGGGTGGTTGAAAGTTCGCGGGGGTTGGGCGCTGGTATTGCGGCGCCGAGGCTGTCTGCGGGTGTGGGGCTGAAGGAGCGGTTTGAGCTTGGCGGTGATGAGGTCTCGGTGTACTTAAACACGTAATTTTTAACACATAGACACATAGGGACATAGAAAACATAGCACGACAAACACGACTTAAAAAATATCTCGCACAACGCCACAACGAAAAAGGCTTCGCTCTTGGCGCTTTCAACGGTTTCTGACCGATAGCAACGCGACTTTGTGTCGTTGTGACTTGGTGTGAGAAAATTTATGTCGTGTTTGTCGTGCTATGTTTTCTATGTCCCTATGTGTCTATGTGTGAAAAAAAATATACGTGTTTAAAAACGGGCGCTACATCCTCGACACCTCCCCAGAACCACTAACATTCGTTTCCAAGCTCGGGCTACCCAAATAAAACACATCGCCAGAGCCAGAAACATCCGCTTTCAAGGTCTGTATTACATTGGCTGAAACGGAGCCAGAACCGGAAATCTGTGCATCCAGGCTGTTAAATTCCATGTTTTTGGCGCGTACTTCGCCGCTGCCGCTGACATTCACCTGGGCGGAATTGGCTTTGCCACCCAGTTCTACCTCCCCGCTTCCAGAAATAATGCAGCTTAAGGTATTGAAATTCCCCTGTGACAAAAATACATCGCCTGAGCCACCGATGTCAATGGCCATTTTATCCGATTCCAAAGGTGATAAAACGCGGATTTCGCCACTGCCACCAATTGTAAATGCGTCGAAAGCAGGTGCGGTGACTATTATTTTAAGGTTCTCGGTGTATGACACACTTTCATCAAAATAAATCTTTAAGCAGCCATTTTCCACAACAGTTTTGAGCAAGGGCAAAATATTTCCCTGCGCCTGTACTTCCACGTTGTAATCGCCAACCCGAACTTCTACATCGCCTGCAATATCCAGGTCGACAGCATGAAAATCCCGCACGCTGCGCGATTCTGTTTGAGCGGGACCTGAGCCCTTAATACCAAACCCAAAATTATTTAAATGACAAGAGCGCTTGCCCACCACGAAAATGGCGACCAGCAACATGAAACCAAGTAGATATTTCATTGAATGGTGATTTTTGTTTTGAAATGATGCACTTTTGCACGAATGAAGCACTTGACACAGGTTGGGCAACAAAGGTTACACTTTTGGTGTCTTAATTCCACAAGTGAGCTTTTGGAAAAAAAACAAACAATTTATCCATGTTCTGGACCTTTTTGAATTGCGTTTTATTAAGCATCTCCATCTCAACGCGAACTGGTGTTGCAAATGCCACCCCACCTGTAAAAGTAGTTGAATGGCTTACACCCAAGGAACATGATTTTGGGAATATCAGACGCGAACGCCCTGTGGAGCACGTGTTCAAGTTCAAAAACACTACAACAGGCCCAATTGTGTTACAGACCGTGCGCACATCTTGTGGTTGTACCGCTGCACGTTGGACGGAAGCACCCATTGAAGCCGGGGCTACGGGCGAAGTAAGCATTGAATATGATGCCTACAAAATTGGTGATTTCAACAAAAAGATTACCGTATTTTTCAATAAACAGCGAAAGCCCGACAAGCTGCAGATCAGCGGCTCGGTGGATTAAGCGCTTCCCCAGAGGGTACAATTATAGAAGTCACTTCCTGCACCACTGCATTGTCAACCTCAAACATCTTGTAGGTCCCATCAAAGGAGGACACTACTGATTCCATGCGGCTGCGTTGGGTATCCGTGACAAACACCTGCCCAAAATCGCGTTCGATGAGCAGGCCCACCAACTGCCGTACCCTCGTTTCATCCAGTTTGTCAAAAATATCATCGAGCAAAAGGATCGGTGTTTGCCCTATTTGCTGCCGCAGTACCTCATATTGCGCCAAACGCAGCGCCAGCAAATAAGATTTAAGCTGGCCTTGTGATGCGAATTTTTTCACGGGTAATCCATCCATAAACAGCAGCAGGTCATCCCGGTGTGGGCCCACCGTACTGCGCTGCAATACCCGGTCTTTTTCCAAACTCTGCTGAAACAATTCATCCAACACGCCCTTGCTCAAATCGGACTGATACGTCATATCTACTGCCTCCCGACTCCCGGAAATGGCCGCATAGAAATCAGCAAAATAAGGCTTGAACTGTTCCACAAAACTGCTGCGTTGTTCGTATAAAGCCTTTGCCGGGCCTGGCATTTGCCTGTCGATGCTCTCCAGCAACACAGAATCAAAGCGCCGTTGTTCGAAAAATAACTTCAACAAAGCATTTCGTTGCTTGAGCAGCGCATTGTATTGCACCAAGTTGCGCAAATAATCCGCAGAAATCTGGGACAAGGTCGTGTCCAAAAAGCGCCTTCTATCCTCGCTGCCTTCCTGCACCAGCGACACATCATCCGGCGCAATCATAACCACCGGAAATTGCCCTATATGATCGGACAATCGTTCCACAGCATTGCCGTTCCGTTCAAATTCTTTTCGGCCACCCAATTGATACTTGGCCACTACCTTCGATTTTTCCTTTCCTGATTTGAATTGAGCTTCCAGGCGAAAAAAGTCTTCCCCGTGCCGCACGAGGTTCCGATCATTCAGCCCGGAATGGCTTTTGCAAAGGCATACAAAAAATACCGCATCCAGCACATTGGTTTTACCCATACCATTCAAACCCGTCAGGCAATTGAGCCGCGGCGAAAAGTCGAGGGTTTGACTTTCGTAGTTTTTGAAATTGATGATTTTTAGACGGGAAAGTTGCAAAACTTCGTTATTGGTCTACTCCGATTTCAAATATTGAATGAATACCAGGCGAATATCATTCCGAATATCCGTTTTATCTTTTGGATCTGGCTTAATAATTTTGGACATGCCTGGATTGGTACTCTTGCCATTGTCGTCCAATTTGGCAGCTAGGAAATCCATATTGGACTCATTTCCTGTCAGCAAAAAATCGGGCAGTGTGACGTGATAGGTTTTGTTGACATCCAGGGCTTTCTCGGTAATAAACCATTTCCCGGCATTGCCGCGGCGAACTCGATACAATTGGAGATAACCGCCATTGCCGTTGTTGGAGTACCCGGCATCGAGCGTTTTTAGCAAGAGTGCACCAGTCATTTCAACTTCTGCCATGGCACCCCCGAAGGGCAGGATACGCACAATATCCAATTCGGTCAGACTGCCGGTCAACACATCGTCTACACGAATGGAACCGCTGTTGAGGATAACGCAGTCCGGCTTGTTTCGGGAAGCAACGAACATCGCTTCGGTAATCATTGCGCCGATGGGTGCTTGTTGGGTACGAATAAAGCCTTCGCGGCAATCGAGCGGTTTGTGCAGTTTCGCAACTACATTATCCGGATTGATGCCATCCTTGATGAGGGCTTCATTTTTGATTTTTTCCCACCTGGCAACAACGGCTGCTGTTTTGGGCTCATCAGCAATGCTGTTATCCACTTTTCGCAATTCAGATTTTATGGTGCAAGCGCCTTTCTTTTTGTCGTATCGCAGGGTATGTACGTATACCGTTTTAGCATTGGCATCTGCTTTGGTTATTACGCTGGTTCCGACCTTATGTATTTGATTCTCGTGATCGTGGCCGCCCATAATGAGGGGGATTTGAGGAAGCAATGCCGCCAGTTTTTTATCGTCTGCCACATCCAGGTGCGTAAGCGCTACCACGACATCAGTTTTGGGCTGTAATACGCCATAACTCTTGCGTGCCGATTCCATCCAATCGCTATACACTGCCCAGGGCTGTCTCCCTGAATTGATCAATACTCCGAAAATGCCAAGATTGAGCGTAGTGCCGTCTTTGTCTTTTAAGGTAATAACTTGATTGTCAGGGCAAATATCAGCGCCGCCACCGGGTTTGTTTTTAAAAAACTGCTGGGTAAAACTCGTCGTTCCAGGGCTGGCAGCTGGCGGTTTCAAACGTACATTTCCCGTAAGCCAGGTAAAATTTGACTCATCCAAACGCGCTTGCAGGTCCGGCAAGTCGCCGTAGTCAAACTCGTGGTTGCCAAAAACCACCCAATCAAGGCCAAGGGTGTTAAGTACTTCTATCATTTGTTTGCCACGGATGCGCTTGCCATCATATTTAAGTGTCCCAATAACAGAAGGGCTGATAAAATCCCCAGCCAAAACAGTAATGGTATTGGGGTTTTTAGCCAATAATTCCTGACGGATGGTTGCAACCCGTGCCAAACCTCCCCGGCCGTCAGAAGGGGCTGGGGAAATTTCATACACATCATTCATTTGGAGAATGCACACTTCAATGATACCATCATCGCCGGATGGGAGACTGGGATTCGTAGGGTTGGCAGGGGTGGCCACCGCTTTTTTCGCTGGTTCGCAGGAAAAAAGCAAGCAAGTTGCCAGCAGGCAAGTCAGGAAGTAATGGCTTGTTTTCATGGAAAGAAATTGTTAGATAATTTTATTCGAATTAGCGGTATTTTCGTCACGAAGGTAGGCAACTTGAAGATTTTTAGCTGCCAACTAAACTAAAAGCAACATGTGTTCGGTTCAAATGCACCAATATTCCCCTTTTTTTGAGAACTTTGTTGCACAAAACTAAACACCATGACCGAAACCAGCACCATCACACCAAAGCGTCTTTGGCAACCTACGCCAGAAACGCAGAAAAAAAGCCACTTACACCGCTACATTACCTGGTTGCGCACAGAAAAAGGCATTGATTTCGACAGCTATACAGCCTTGCAGCAATGGTCGTGCAACCACCTGAGTTCCTTTTGGCAAAGCCAATGGGATTATTTCAAAATAATCAGCCATACGCCCCATAGTTCCGTATTGAGTGGGGACAAAATGCCTGATTACCAATGGTTTGAAGGTGCCACTTTGAACTATGCCGAACATATTTTCAGGCAAAAAAACGACAGTCAGCCTGCCATTATTTTCAAAAATGAAAGCTCGGAAATTACAGAAATAAGCTGGGCCGAATTGGAACAGCAAACAGCTGCTTTCGCCGCTTTTTTGGTAGAATCTGGGATAAAACAAGGCGATCGAATAGCGGCTTATCTGCCCAATACGCCGCATGCCATTGTTGCTGTGTTGGCTGCCGCATCCATTGGCGCTGTTTGGTCCAGTTGTTCCCCTGATTTTGGCGCGGCAAGCGTCGCAGATCGTTTTGCGCAAATCGAGCCGCGTATTTTGATCGCCGTAGATGGCTACAGCTATGGTGGAAAGTCTTTCGATAAACTGGATACTGTCGCAGAGCTTTGTAAGCTTTTGCCCTCCGTAGAAAAGGTGGTATTGATACCTTATTTGAATGCAAAGGCAAGCTTGGAAAAAGTGGATAAAGCGGTTGTAAGTTGGGACAGCATTCAAAAAGCCCATAAAAAGGCTGAATTGACGTTTACACCCCTACCCTTTTCTCACCCGATTTGGGTGTTGTATTCCTCCGGCACGACGGGTATTCCGAAAGCCATCACGCACGGACATGGCGGCAACCTGCTGGAGCACCTGAAATACCTCCATTTCCACAACGATGTCCATTCCGGCGAGCGCTTTTTCTGGTATTCCACTACCGGCTGGATGATGTGGAACTTCACATTGGCTGCACTGCTAACTGGCGCTACCATCGTGCTGTACGATGGCAGCCCCGGCTACCCCGATATGAACGGGCTCTGGGATTTGGCGGAAAAAGCAAAAATCACCCATTTTGGTACCAGCGCTCCGTTTTTGGTCGGCTGTATGAAGGCCGGTATCGTGCCCAAAGACACTTTCGACCTCAGCGCGCTGCGCAGTATCGGCTCCACGGGCTCGCCCTTACCCCCTGAAGCTTACAATTGGGTGTATCATAACATCAATTCCAACCTTTGGCTATCGAGCATGGCTGGCGGTACCGATGTCTGCACGGCTTGGGTGGGCGGAAACCCGCTGTTGCCTGTGTATCAGGGAGAAATACAATGCCGCAGTTTGGGTTGTTGCATGGAAAGCTGGGGCGAAAATGGGAAGCCCGTACCAGCCAATGAAGTTGGGGAAATGGTGGTTACCAAACCAATGCCTTCGATGCCTATATATTTCTGGGGAGATGCAGATAACGCCAAATACCGGAGTTCCTATTTTGAAGATTTTCCAGGAGTATGGCGGCACGGCGATTGGCTGCGCATTACAGAACGCAACACATTGATGATTTTGGGGCGCTCCGATTCCACGCTGAACCGACAGGGCGTGCGCATCGGCACCGCGGAAATCTACCGCGCCATCGATCAGATTCCTGAAATAAAGGATGCGTTGATTGTCAATTTGGAGTATGAAGACGGTACCGACTGGATGCCCCTGTTTGTGGTGTTGAATGATGGTGTCGTTTTGGGCGATCCGCTCATTTCCACGATCAAAAAAACGCTGCGCAATACCTACAGCCCGCGCCACGTACCCGATGACATTTTGGAAATAGCAGACATTCCCTATACCATTTCCGGCAAAAAAATGGAAACCCCGGTGAAAAAAGTCCTGCAACGAAAAGCGCTCGACAAAGCGTACAATCCTGATTCTATGCGCAACCCGGAGGCCATGGACTATTTTATTCAGCTGGCGGAAACACTGTAAAAGAATGAGCAATAAAGAAATAGCCTACGCTTTTGATGAGCTCGCCAACCTGATGGAGCTCCATGGGGACGACGAATTTCGCATCCGTTCTTACCGCAACGCCTACCTCGCCCTGCGTAAGCTTGATGCGCCATTGGCTGAGATGCCCGATGAGGAAATCAAAGCCATCAAAGGGGTGGGCAATGCCATTTCAGGAAAAATTCGCGAATTGGTAGATGGCGGGCGGATGGCGAACCTGGACAAATACCGCGAAAAAACGCCCGCTGGTGTACAGGAAATGCTGGAAATCAACGGTTTTGGGCCGAAGAAAGTTCGGCAGGTATGGCAGGAAATGGGCATCGAATCCGTCGGAGAGTTGTGGTATGCCTGCAATGAAAACCGCTTAGTGGAGTACAAAGGCTTTGGCCTCAAAACCCAGCAAGACTTGTTGCAAAAGCTCGATTATTTCCAAAAAAGTCGGGGCAAGCTGCATATTGATTTGGCCGATGAACTAGCGGATTTTGTGTGTACACAGATAGCACAAAAGTTGCCAGGTGCATACGTTGCGCCAGTGGGTGAGGTGCGCAGGCGTTGCCCTGTCATCAACCACGTGGAAGTATTGGTCGGTTACAATGGAGAAATCACGGCCATTTTCGATCCGGAAAAAATGGTGTTGGAACAAGAAGTGGGCAAACGCTCTCAAGTAAAACTGGAGGGCGGTTCCACGGTGATTATTCATCAGTGTCTGGCGGAAGAATTTGGCTCAAAGCTCTTCCGGTTGACGGGCTCGGAGGAATTTGTAAAGGGTTTTGCCGAAGCCAATGCCGGGGTAGAATTTCGGGGCTTGCGCAGCGAAGAAGAGGTTTTTGAAAAAGCCAAGACGGCTTTTGTGGTACCTGAGCTCCGAGAGTCCGATTCCCCTACCCTACATAAACCTGGAACACATCTCGTTGAGCAACAAGACTTAATCGGGGTATTGCACGTACACACCACCTATAGCGATGGCATGCATTCTTTACGCCAGATGTGCGAACGGGCCCGCGAACTCGGCTACAGTTATATTGGCATTACCGACCACAGTCAGGCTGCTTTTTACGCCAACGGCCTCAAACCCGACCGATTGCAGCAACAATGGGATGAAATAGATGCCCTAAATGCTGAAATGGGCCCTTTTCGCATCCTCAAAGGCATTGAAAGCGATATCCTGAACGACGGTTCCCTGGACTACGAAGATACGATTTTAGAGAAGTTTGATTTTATCATCGCTTCGGTGCATTCCAACCTGCGCATGAGCATCGATAAAGCTACAGAGCGCGTGGTAAGGGCAATCCAGCACCCGCGCACCACCATACTCGGCCATCCCACGGGCCGCCTGCTGCTCAGCCGCGAAGGCTACCCGCTCGACTGGGATGCTGTTTTTGAAGCCTGTCAGAAGCACAAAGTCGCCATTGAGCTCAATGCACACCCTTACCGCCTGGATATTGATTACACCTTGATTCCCAAGGCTTTAGCGCACGGAATTCCGATTAGCATTAACCCGGATGCCCATAGCATGGCGGGCTTGGAGGTGGTGCGGTATGGGCTTGCGGTGGCAAGGAAGGGCGGGTTGACGGCTGGGGAGTGCTTGAATGCGCGGGAAATGACGAATTGGATCTAAAACCGTTTACGGGACACGGCACTAGTGCCGAGTAATGGAAGTACACGTTTAGTACTTGGAGATTGAATATTCATTGTTGGACATTGGCATTGGGCATTAAATTACTTTATTTCGTAGGAATTAGATTGCCATTTGTCTGGAATCCCCCTATTTACCTGTTATATTTTCCAATACGAAATACGAGCCCACGAGGCCCAAAAGCAAGAATCTGAGGCTGTTCAGCCCTTTGGATGCTTGCTTTCGGGTGGAATTCCACTTCAAAAATGTTATAATTTATGATGATTGTGGAGCTGACTTTTGTCCAGTCAGTAGCAAGAAGCACTGGTAAACTCTAGTTTTCACGCATCAACACAACACACCATGAAAAAAGCATTTTTTTCTCCGCTATTCGCCGCAGCCCTGTTTTGCAGCTTGTTCTTTTATGCTTGCCAAAAAGAAACCTTCACCCCAGCAGCCGACAATGCCGTCTTGTCCGCCCTCAATGCAAATGCCAGTGACCGCTGTATGTGCCTTCCACCCTATACCGTTTCCATCACAGAAACTGGCAGCAACTCAGCAACGATAACATGGGATGCAATGCCAGAGAGTATCGGGTACCAAGTGGAATGGCTCATCGGCAACAACAACCCGGTGATCGACACCGCTATGCTTTCTGTTGCCTACACGGAAAGCAATACAATGCTGCTGTCCAATCTCAAGCCAGATAGACATTACGCTGTTCGGGTTTTCAACGTATGCAGGCTGAACTCCAGCGACCCGGCTGCCTGGATTGCTTTCAAGACTGCGCCAAAAGTAGCCATTAGCTTGAAAAAAGAGGCTATTCAAAACTAGCATCCACCTTACAATACTTACCAGTCGCCTCAGCATCGCTGTGGCGACTTTTTTTTGCCAAAAAAAAGCGGAGGCCAGGAATATTCCTGGCCTCCACGCTAACGGAAGTACAATTTCAAGTAGTTATTGTGTTTTCAGTACTTTAATTGTTTCGGATTTTTCGCCGGTGTCTACGCGGAGGAGGTAGAGTCCGGGCTGTAGGTCT
>JBBRWA010000077.1:0-21850 GCA_038246345.1 Chitinophagales bacterium | reverse complement strand
GAAATACCAAGTTGCGCTGCACAATATGCAACAGTAGTTTCCATGTGAGGGCGGTTCTTGATTAGCGCGAGAAAATCTCTCGCCAATTTTAGTTTTCTTGAAGGCATGTGTAGTGATTATTTATGTTTGATTGGCGAGAACTTTTCGTTAGCCGACAACTAACGACTAATCAGCCAACCCAATTACGGTAAAATGTTAACGGCGTTAACAAATCACCGTACATCTTCGATCTCTTTATTCGTTCGTTGCGGGAACGTGCGCTACAAATGTAGCCACTCATCCTCAAAAAAAAATCACATCAACAAATTTCACATGACCGTCCACGCATTTTAAGAAACCCCTACAACATTCCCCCAACCCCAAACAAAAAAGGCACGACACCTTCATGGTGCCGTGCCTTTTCGCACAAAAAAACCAAAATCCTTACCGATACACCTCAATAAACCCCTTCAACCCACCATCATCCGGCGTAGCCTTAAAAATAAAGTAATACGTCGCATCCGGCAGCGGCTTGCCTGGATCACCGTCCATCGTGCCGCGCCATGCCTGATCAGGGTTGTTGCTGTATGGGTTGGCTTCGAATACCTTGGCGCCCCACTGGTTGTACACAATCAAGTGGTTATTCGGGTACGGCTCGATGTCGAGGCAAGGGATTGCCAGGAAATCATTGAGGCCGTCGCCGTTCGGGGTGATGATGTTCGGGATAAAGCTGCATATCCGCTCGCGCACCGAAATGGTCACCGTACCGATGTCGCATAGATTCGGGCAGGCTTTGGAGCATAGGGAATAGAAGAAGGAGAAGGTTCCGTTCCTGTTCCCGGCTTCAAAAGACAACAAGCCATCGCCATGGTCGATCAGGCCCGGCGGCAGCGGCGCCAAAAACGTGAGGGTGTAGTCGTCGGACTCGTATATGTCGTTGAGCAACACGTTGAAGTTGCTTAAAGTCTCATTGGTGGCTACCTCGTAGTTCACATCGTCGAATGCCTTGGGCAAACGACCGATGCGCACCAGCGCTGAATCCAGCGGCGTGAGGCAGCCGTTCACCGTGGCATACACGGTATAGATGCCTGTCAAGGTAGAATCCAGGGCCGGGATCATGATGTTGTTGTTGTCGGGATAGGTCGTTAGTGGCCCTGTCCAGGAGTAGATGGCACCGGGTACTACTGTGGCCGACAACGTGATCTCATCATCCTTACAACCAATTTTATCGCTTACCTGTGGGTTGAGCGGGTACAGCGGCAACACCTCTATTTGAACGGAACACAGGGTCGTATTGCCCGCGTCGTCTATCGCCTGGAAGCTTAGGTTGTGGGTGCCGATATTGAACACGTTCGCAGTCGCCATGCCGGAAGCCTGGGTGACCAGCGGCACACTGCAATTGTCCGTTGCGATTGGGTACAGGAATTCGAGTTCCACACCCATGCAGGTATTGATCGTATCAGTCGCCGTGATGAACGAAGACGGATCAGACAATACCGCCCCGCTGATATTTACCTTGATCGGCGAAGCCGGGCAACTAAACTGCGGTGCAATGGATTCCGTCACTGTCACTGTAAAGGAAGTAATGACCGTATGGCCGAGGGTGTCCGACAGGGTGTACAGCACTTCTGTGACGCCAATGCCGAAGGTGTCGCCGGGAGCATGGGTATTGGTCAGGGTAATGGGGCCGCAAATGCCGGTGGGCACAGGTGCGTTCCAATTGACAATTGCTTCACAGCCGATAAACGACTGGCTCACAGGCAGGTTGGCCAGGCCAATGTCTGGCCCGATCACTTCCACCACGAAAGTACAAGTGTCCAGGTTGCCGCTTGGGTCTTTCACAAATACGTTCACCGTGGTAAAGCCAACTGGGAATACGCTGCCGGGTATCGGCAAGGAATATACGATCGGGTTTGGCGAGCAGTTGTCCGTAGCGCTTGGCTGCCCCCAGGTAACCGGGGTACTGCAAGCGCCGCCAGAATTCACGGTCATATTGTTGGGGCATCCGCTGAATACTGGCGGAACGATGTCAACAACGGTGACGGTAAACGCACAGGTAGCGGTATTGCCCCAAAGGTCGCTGGCCGTATACTCTACCGCCGTGACAGTTTCCGGGAAAATGGAGCCGGAAGGAATGCTGACGACCACATTGCCCAGTTCACAGTTGTCGGTGGCTGTTGGCGGCATCCAATTGGCTACTGCTTCACAAGTATTGGTGTACAGCACGGTATCCTGTGGGCAATTGCTCAATACCGGCGCTTCGTCTTCCCGAACGGTAATGATAAATTTACAGTTGCTGCTGTTGCCCGTGGTATCCTTAGCGGTATAGGTATTTGGGTAAATACCTGTTGGCAGCATCGTACCGCGCTCAATGTCGACCGTGGGTACAATGGTGTAGAGGTCGCAAGGGTCAGTTACATTTGGCGCTGCCCAATTGACCACCATTTCACAACTGTTGGTAGGTGTGGTGAAGGTCAGGTTGGGTGGGCAGTTCACCAGCACTGGCTTGGTGGTGTCCTGCACGGTTACCTTGAAACTACAAACTGCCATATTGCCGCTGTTGTCGGTTGCCGTCATGGTCACATTTGTAACGCCAATCGGGAAGGATTGACCTGAGTTCGATGTCGTTGAAATGGCGAGGGAGCTGCTGCAGTTGTCTGACGTACCAGGTGCATTGAACGTTATGATGGCCGCACAATCGGCTGCATTTGCCTTTTTGACAATATTTGCAGGGCACTGGATGCTAGGCTTTACGGTATCCTGCACGATCAGCATTTGAATCGCTGTGGTCATGTTGCCGCAATTGTCGACGGCTGTCCATTTCCGCTGTAGGGAATAGCTGTCCATGCTGGTGCTGTTCATCACCGTTTCCCCATCAAAAGTGATGGTCGGTGTTGCCGTGCAATTATCCGTAGCGGTGGGTGTGCCTACCAACGGAATAGCATTGCAATTCACGGTGCTATCCTTCGGAACGAAGGTGAATACTGGTTTTGCGATGTCTTGAACGGTAATGATTTGCGTTGCGGGCGCTGCGTTGTTGCAATCATCCGTGGCTGTCCAGGTACGCTTCAACGTATAATTGCCAGGGCAGTTTCCATTCGTGCGAATTTCGTTGAGGTATGAAATCACGACCGCAGGATCACAATTGTCGGTCGCAGTGGGCGCACCAACGCTAGGGATATTATCGCAACTGACAGTTATGGCACCCGGCACAGTGGTAAACACCGGTGCCGTTTTGTCCTGAACCGTGATCCGCTGGGTTGCCGTGGCGTTATTGCCACAATTGTCGGTAGCTACCCATTCGCGGCGCAGCATATAGCTGTGGTTGCAGTTACCGTCTACCCTGATTTGGCCGGAATAGACAATGCTGACAAAAGCATCACAATTGTCCACAGCAGCAGGTGTACTGACTGCTGGAACGCCATCGCAGTTCACCGTCACATCGGAAGGTATTTGCGTGAAATTGGGCGCGCTGATGTCTTGCACGGTGATCATTTGCACGGCGGTTGCGGTGTTGCCACAGCTGTCTTTTGCTGTCCAACTGCGGCGCAGGGAATAGGAATCAAGGCAGGCGCCATTAATGATTGTTTCACCATTGTAGGTGATGTTAACGGCAGCGGCACAATTGTCGCTGGCAGTTGGTGTTGCAACCGCTGGAATATTTTCGCAGCTGACAAGTGTATTGGAAGGTACAGAAATGAAAACAGGCGGTGTGTTATCCTCCACCGTCAGCATTTGTACGGCCGTGGTGGCGTTGCCACAATTGTCCGTAATGGTCCATTTCCGTTGCAAGGAATAGCTGTTAGGGCAAGCGCCGTTGCTGCGCGTTGCGCCATTGTATACGATGCCTGGATTTGGATCGCAATTATCTGAAGCAGTTGGCGTGCCGACTGCGGGAATGGCATCGCAACCAACGGTCGCATTTGCGGGTACCGAAAGGACCGTTGGTTTGGTAATATCTTGTACTGAAATGGTTTGAGAAGCAATGCTCGTATTGCCGCAGTCGTCTTTGGCAGACCAGCTGCGCACCAACTTGTAAAAGCCAGGGCAACTGTCGTCAATACGTGTTTCGCCGAGGTAGCTGATGCTCACATTGGCCGTGCAATTGTCGGTCGCCGCGGGTACACCTACCACTGGTATGTTGCTGCATTCTACGAGTACGGGTGCAGGCACAGAAATGAAAACAGGTTTGGTAATATCCTGCACGGTAATGGTCTGGCTGGCAGCAATGCTGTTGCCGCAATTGTCGGTAGCGACCCAAACGCGTTGTAATTGATAACTATTTGGGCAAGCGCCATCCACCCGCGTTTGTCCACTGTAGCTGATGTTCACCGCGGCATCGCAATTATCCGTGGCAGTTGGGGTGCCTACTGCTGGAATGGCATCACAGCTTGCGGTAACAGATGCAGGGACAAATACGAATGCCGGCGCTGTGATATCCCGAACGCTGATGACCTGGGTAGCTTTGGCTGTATTGCCGCAATTGTCCATGGCCGTCCAGCTACGCTCTAAAGTATAGGTGCCGGGACAAGCGCCATCGGTGCGGAACTCACCATTGTAGCTGATGCTAACGCTGGCGGCGCAATCATCCGTCGCCGTTGGCGTGCCGACAGCTGGGATGGATTCGCAATTAACCGTCGTGGCATTGGGTACCGTGATGAACTGGGGTGGGGTAGTGTCTTCCACCGTGATGGTTTGAACGGTGGTGGCGGAGTTGCCGCAATCATCCGTAACCGTCCATTTACGCAGCAGGGTATAGCTGTCGGCGCAAGCGCCATCGACGCGTGTGTCGCCGTTGTACGTAATTGTCAGGTCATTATCGCAGTTGTCTGTTGCGCTTGGTGTGCCTACCGCTGGGATGGCCGCGCAACTTGCGGTTGCGTTGGCAGGCGTTGCGGTAATAACTGGCGCAATAATATCTTGTACGGTAATGGTTTGGCTGACGGTGGCGGTATTGCCACAGGCATCGGTGGCTTTCCAGGTGCGCACCAGTGCAAAATTGCCGGGGCATGCGCCGCCAGCGCCGGGCACTGTTTCGCCCAGGTAGGTTATGTTGACGATACCTGCACAGTTGTCAGTCGCCGTTGGCGTACCGGCGGCAGGGATGTTCTCGCAGCTGGCCATGGTGGCATCAGGTACCGAGGTGAACACGGGTGCTGTGACATCCTGAATGGTTATGACCTGTGAAGCGGTGGCAGTGTTGCCACAATCATCCGTAGCGATCCATTCGCGGCGCAGGGTAAAGTTGTTGGGGCAAGCGCCATCGGTGCGTTGTTGACCGCTGTAGCTGATTGTAACCGATGGGTCGCAATTGTCCGTGGCGGTAGCGGTACCAACAGCAGGGACAGCATCGCAACTGGCTGTCAGGTTTGCCGGTACTTGGGTGAATACAGGTTTGGTAATATCCTGCACTGTCACGACTTGCTCCGCCGTAGCGGTGTTACCGCATTGGTCGCTGGCTTTCCAGCTGCGGCGCAATTGGTAGCTGCCAGGGCAAGCGCCATTGACTTTTATTTCCCCGGTGTAAGTAATGGTTGCCGATGGGTCGCAGTTGTCTGTAGCAACGGGGTTGCCAACCGCTGGCAAGGCATCGCAAGAAACGGTGGTGTTGGCCGGAACAGATGTAAAAACAGGTTTGGTTAAATCTTGCACCGTAATGGTCTGCACCGCTGTTTTAGTGTTGCCACAATTATCGGAAGCTGTCCATTGGCGCTTCAGAGAATAGGTATTGGCACAAGCGCCATTGGTTTTTGTTTCGCCGTTGTAGACAATGTTCACGGTAGGATCGCAGTTGTCGGTGGCTACCGGTGCGCCAACGCTGGGTACTGATTCACAGGAAACGCTCACATTGGCAGGCACGGACGTAAACACAGGGCTGGTCAAATCCCGAACCGTGATCAGTTGGGTAGCGGTGGAGGCGTTGCCGCAATTATCGGTAGCCCTCCAGGATCTGTTCAGGGTGTAGCTGCCGGAGCATGCGCCGTTGGTTTTCGTTTCGCCCAGATAAGTAACAGCTGGTGACGCTGCGCAGTTGTCCGTTGCGATCGCATTGCCGACAGCTGGGATGGATTCGCAAGAGACGGTCGTGTTTGCCGGTACATTGGTAAATGTTGGCGCTGTGACGTCTTGTACCGTTATCATTTGTTCCGAAGTCGCACTATTGCCGCAATTGTCAGCAGCTTTCCAGGTACGACGGAGGGTATAGGAGTCTTGGCAAGCGCCGTTGGTTTTTGTTTCACCGATGTATGTTATCGTCACGGAAGCATCACATTCATCGGTCGCTGTTGGCGTGCCGACAGCTGGAATGGCGCTGCAATTGACGGTTACATTGGTAGGAACCGTTGAAAAGACAGGCGGCGTTAGGTCTTGTACGAAAATGGTTTGCGTTGCAGTGGTAGCGTTGCCGCAGTTGTCCGAAGTTCTCCAGGTTCTAGTGAGGGTGTACGTATCTGGGCAAGCGCCGTTGGTGCGTACCTCTCCCTGGTAGGTGATGTTGATTATTTCGGTGCAATTGTCAGCAGCAGTCGGTAGACCAACAGCCGGAATGGTTTGGCAGGTAACGGTTGTATTGGCAGGTATTGACGTAAATACTGGTGGTGTGGTATCGGCAATATGCAGGAAATGGGTCACGGTGATGCCATTGCCGGAGGCATCTGTTATGCGGTATTTCCGGGAAATAATGAGTGGGTTTCCAACGCAAGAAAAGCCACCAATAACGCTTTGGCTCAAAAAGGTGACGGTCGGCGTACCGCAGTTATCGGCTTCATTGGTCACAACTTCCGGGTCTGCCGGCGGCAAATCGGTCAGGCACTGGAAGCCCGTAGATATTGGAGGATTGCTGGCGGTAGGGAATTGGGTGTCTGTCACCGTCACCGTAAAGTTGCAGGAAACAACATTGGAGCCATCGGAGACTTTATATTCCACGTTGTTGATGCCCGTGCTGAAAGGCAGGGAGTTGGACAATTGTCCGTTTCCGCTGAGGGTCGTGGCACCGGTAATTTTATAGGTCAATTGAGCGCCTGGGCAGTTGTCGCTGAAAGTAGCGTTGATATTTGGAATTGTCGTGGTGCAAAGATTTGGCTGCGCATTGCCAGCAGCGCTGGCTGGGCAGCTCAAAGTGGGCGGGGTGTTGTCAAATGTAGCAACGATAGCACTTTTAACGCCCACACAACCTTTGGAGTCTGTCACCGAAACGGTGTAGGTACCGGCGGTTAAACTGTTAACATCTTCGGTTGTTTTTCCGTTCGACCAAAGAAATTTATAGGGGGCTGTACCGCCTGTAGGGGTCAGGTTTATAGCGCCGACTGCCGAACTGGCACAAGGTACCGGAGTGGTCGTGGCAATGAGCTTGATTTCCGGATTTATTCTAACCACAGCAGCGGAGCCGCAAGTAAGGAGGTAAGGAGGAGCGGCACCATAAGGGTCAAATATGGCTGTTACGCTTACCGTATAGGCTGTATTGGCGGCATACTGCGCTACGGTAAATGGTCCCAGTCCTACGCCTACATTGGGCAACCAGACATAATTGTAATTCAGCGTACCACTTCCGGTAACGGATAGTGTTACAGAATCGCCGGGCTGGCACAGGGTGCGGTCATTCGGATTGCCGGAATTGTCCGTAACCAAAATAGGGGCATCGCAACAAATACCGGTGACATCAAAACATCCCGCCAAATTTACATCCGAAAATGCGTGCAGGGAGTTTTGGCCGCTACAACTGGCGAGTTTATCGACGTCGAAATAAATGGTTTTCTGCGCGTTGCATTGGGTGTCATTGAGGCCGCCAGGGTAAATATGCCCGCCTTTGTGCAGAAGAATACGCGCACTGACGCCTAATTTTAAAAAGACATTAGAGCTCCAATACAGCACGCCGCCATCAACAATTAGCTTTCCTTCATAAGGCAAACCAAACAAAATTGGCTCATAATTCACATTAATATCAAAGGTGTCTCTGATGATAATGGTGTCCGTACCCAGAGGGCATACCGCAAATGGATTGGTGGAAGCAAGTATCTTATTCGTAAAAATGTGGGTCTTTGCTGTCGCATCATTTGTCTGGAGTAAAACAAATAATGGCAGCAGGACAAGGGGAAGCAGTCGCAATACCTTGACGGAATTACGAAATTCAAAGTGTTTTCCAAATGGGAACATAAAGTCGTCCTTGATAGTGAATTGATACGTTAAAATCTTTTCAGAGATTTTGGGAAATAACGTAAGGCAGGGACGGGAAAAGTGGAGAAAAGTAACCAAATGTTGCTCTAATCTACTCGGATAAGGGGATTGAAATGAAAACGCAGCAATTTAAGGATAAAATTTGTTTGAATCCTCAAAAAAGTGCGTGCTGTGCAGATTTTTCATTTTTTAATTGCCGATGCCTTACTGTTGTAACCAGGTTTTGGATAAAGCGAGGGCTGATTAAAGCGTTTTGATGACAATGAATGCTGCACAATGCAAGTTATTTCTATAACTTCAAAAACCGTGCTAGAATTAAGCCTTCCCCAAAACTTCCACCTGATACCTTGTTTTGACGGCGGAAATGGCCGGATGGTAACAGGCATTAACAATACCTTTGCTATCAAGCTAAACCTCGTAGGTCTTAAACCTCTAAACCCTCCCCAAACAGCGCCGCTTTTTGGGGAGGGTATAGAGGTTTAAGACCTACGAGGTTTGTTCCAGACTTGTCATTGCTTCACAAAGCTCCCCCCCCTATCAGCCAAGCCCTCCTTGGTAAAGAGCGCATAAAAATAAATGCCCCCAACAAAAGCAGCGACATCAACCTGAGCCTTTTCGCTTTGCAGCGTGCGGGTGAGCATCACTGCGCCCAAAGCATTGTGCACCACAAGTTGCAAGTCAGCGTTCTCACATGCCGGGCACTTGATGTACAGTATGTCGTCAACGAGGTTGGGATGGATGGTGACTGCTACAGGCTGTTGCTTTGTGGCCGTTGTGCTGCTCAAGCCGCCACCGTTGCTTGTTTTGAGGATCGTCCCCTTGGCACCGACCGCAAAGCCTGTATGTTGGTTTGTGAAATGGACTTCGTGGAGGTCTTCTGTTGTTCCAGCGTTTTGATATTCCCAGCTGAGACCGCCATTGTCCGTTTTGACAATGATGCCATGCTGGCCTACAACATAACAGGTATTGTTGTCCGTACAAACGATGTCATTGAAACGATAGTCGGTCAATATGCCCGTATTTTGAAGGAACCAGGATTCGCCCCCATCCGTCGTTTTTTGGATCACCCCATGCCATCCTGCAACATAGCCAGTATCTGCAGAAGGGAAACTAATGGAGGTTGCTTGCATATGAAAAGCACCTTTTGCAATTGGATGCCTCTGCACCTGTTACTGATTTGCTTAAGCCCATACCAGAGGCTGACCTATGGGCAAATCGTACAACAGCCTACGCGTTTCGTTTCTAATGTTCGATAGTTCCTATCCCTTTGCCAATCTTGGGTCGCAACGGGTTCTGGGTGAGCCCTATTTCTGGGTACACCGATTCACATTCCGTGACAAACGAAACCAGCGATATATCGTCCTTTTGGAGTAATATGAAAAGGATTTTTTTGGGATTAAATTTCATTTAAAAGCCATGTCCAATTCAGAGAAGCGGTATGAAATGTTGACTGGCTTTTTTGATGCGCCAGCGGTAATAAACACTTGTTTGAAGGTAATGGCTGAGTTGCTCGAAACATGCCCAAAAGCTTCTTTTGGGTTTACAGGTGCACCATTAATGGCGGAGGAAAATGGCCAACCTACTAAACGGTTCAGGGTCCATCGCAGGATTATGGAAAACCTGTTCTCCCTTAGCACATACGTTCACTATCAACTAGCAGACAAAAATATTTATCTGCTGATTAACCGAAAAAACGCTGACCCACAGAGTCTGGCAGATTGGATTACTGGGATATTAAACGAGAATTATGAGTTTTAATCGTTTGCAAAACTAAAGAAAGCCTTTCTGTTCTGCGTGGTATTTATTGGCGTGGCTATGCGCAACGCCTACTTCAACAATCGTCAGTCATGTACTCGCCGCTCGTCAATCAAATATAATCAGCGAAATACTCCACCCCGCTGGCATTACGCCACTTCCCCACCACAAGACGATCCCGCCCCCGCCGTACACCCATAACAATGCTGGTTCAGTACGATTTTCCGCTCCAACAGCGCATCAAAATCAAAATCGTTGATATGGGTGGCTTTGGTAGACACTTTTAAATCCAGCATCTGGTTGAAGTCGCAGTCGTACATCCAGCCGTCCCAACTGACGCTGATGGTGTTGCGGCACATCACGTTGGCTATGGCTGCCGGATTGAAGGCATTGACGAGTGTGGACATATACTCTTCGTAATTTTTGGACTCAATAAGGTAGTCCAAAAACCGGGAAATGGGCATGTTGGTGATGGCGAAAAGGTTGTTGAAATCGATGTTGTAGCGCCTTTTCAGCTGCTGTTTGAACTCTTTTTCCAAGCCAGATTGAGGGCCGGGAAGATATGCCCCTGTCGGATTGTACACCAGATCGAGCAGCAAGCCCGATCCTTCCTGGCCGTAACCGACCGCGTTCAGCTTTTGCAATGCTGCAATAGAATCTTCAAAAACACCGTCCCCGCGTTGAGCATCTGTTCTGGTTTTGGAAAAATAAGGCAGGGAGGAGACGATGTGCACCTGGTGTGCGGCAAACCATTCGGGCAAATCGTGGTATTTTTTATTGGCTTCAATAATGGTCAGGTTGCAACGATCCATCACTGTTTTTCCCAGTTTGCGGCATTCCTCCACAAACCAGCGGAAATGGGCGTTCATTTCTGGGGCGCCGCCCGTGATGTCCACGGTTTTGATGTCATATTTCGACAAGATATCCAGGCAGGTTTCGAGCGTTTCACGGCTCATGTTTTCCACTTTTTTGTCGGGGCCAGCGTCTACATGGCAATGCGCACAGGTTTGGTTGCAGAGCTTGCCGATGTTGATCTGGAATATATCGATGCTGGTTGGCTTAAAATTGGTATAGCCGGCCTCACCTATCCTTTTGGCAAAAGCTGGGAACTTGGCATCGGATAATTCTTGGCCGTTCAACACCTTTAATTGGAAAAAGGTACTGGCCATTTGGTTTCCCGTGACACTCAGGGATTTTGTTTTTTGATGAATAGACATCGTATTACTTTTTAAGAAATTGTCAAAAACAGAGGTCAAGACGTGTCATTACATCAGCTTTTCCTTGCCGTGTTTCATCATCTGCGTGGAATAAACCAGCGTAATACCAGCTTTCATAGCAGCGGTCACGTGCACAGCTTCCATCATTTGCTCCTCGTCGGCTCCTTGTTTGATGCTTTCGCTGGTATAGGCATCGATACAGTAGGGGCATTGCAGGGCATGTGCCACCGCCAGGGCGATCAGGGATTTTTCGCGTGCCGACAGTGCGCCTTCCGACATGGAGCTGTTGTAATAATCGAAGAATTTCTTGGCCAGATCAGGTTGCCATTCACCAATATTGCCAAATTGGGCAAGGTCTTTTGCCGGTTCGAAGTATTCTTTGCTTTTACTCATTGGGTGAATTATTTTGTTATCTATTTGAAGCAGGCAAAAATGCAAATAAAAATAAAATACACAGTGCAAGGCTGGTAAATCCCTTCACTATGTACGGAGATTCAATTCTTTTGGTTTTGAAAAGGGCCAACAACGAACGCTATTAGTCCAGGCCCGGACATATAGAGGCACAAAACAACCCAGAAATAAGGAGGTTTGTTTAGAATTGGAGAAATTTATGTCATGGATGGTACAAGCGGCATCGGGCATGAGTTTGCAGCAAGCCCTATAAATTAATTCCCCCCGAAACTTCAATCCTTTGACCAGTAATCCATTTTGCATCCTCGGAGCACAAGAAGACCACCACGCTGCCAATGTCGTCTGGCTGCGCCATTCGGCCCAATGATGTCATATCCAGGATCATATTTTCCTTTCCGGTGGTGCATTGCGCATGGCAGCATTGTTGAAATCGGTTTCTACTGGTACAGGCCCTTTTTTGCCAAAACTCAGGGCGATGTCTTTACCCAGTCCTCTGCTGCCGCTGGTAACCAATGCAATTTTGTTCATGGTGTTGATTTTAAGTGCAAACGTTGTTGTCTTTTCAGCAACACAATACAATTCGACCCTCATTTGTTCAAAGTTGATTTGTCTCAAACACGGGCAAAGCTTGTGCAACGGTGATGCCCGGTTTCCTTGCTGAAATTCACTTACCAGTTCCTGTTGTAACAATACCGCGGCCCAATCCTGTAAAACCCTTCCCGCTCATAAAAGCGCAACGTTTTGGAAAATTCATCCCCCGGCGTGGTCACCTCAATACGTTTCCAATCGCGGCTTTCGGCCAGGTCTTTGGCTTCGTCTACCAGCATTTTCCCGACACCTTCGGAGCGGTATTCCGGCACGACATAAAGCTCGTTGAGCACCCCATATTTCCCGCCAGCAGAGATGGACAGGCATTCGACGATGGTGAGGATGCCCACGATGTCTTCATCTTCGTTCAAAGCCAGCAGGGTGGAGTGGCTGTCGTCTTCGTCTATTTCAGCGAACATATCCGCTATTTCCTCCGCGTTGGGTGTGTGTTCTACTTCTTCAAAAAGGGCGGCCAACAGCATGGCAACGGAGGCAGTATCGGAGGAGTCGGCGATGCGGAAGGATATCATGGATAATGTGCTAATTATTCAAGGTGATAATGATGGTGGTTGGGTGTTTTTAGTCTAAACGGTAAAGGTCACCATTACCAGTGATGCGGGTCATATTTTTCGGTTCATTTTTGCCAAATTTTTGTAGAGAATTTAATTGACAAGCAAAACAATATCACGAAACGCATCATAATTTTGGGAGCAGGCACCGCCGGTTCAATGATGGCCAACCTACCTCCAGCACAAACTAAATCTAAAGGAATGGGAAATAGACGTGCTGGACGAGCGGGAAGAACACCATTACCAACCAGGCTACCTTTTTCTCCCGTTCGGCATTTACGAGCCGGAAGACATCACCAAACCCATCAAAGACTTTATCCCCCGCGGCGTCAATTTGATCAACGACCAGATTGACCGTATTTTGCCGAAAGAGCAACTTGTGCGCATGACAAACGGCGATCAGTTGCATTGTGACATCCTAATAATCGCCACTGGTGCCAAAATTGCCCCGGATGAGACAGAGGGTATGTTAGGGTCAGAATGGCAAAAAAGCGTGTTTGACTTTTACACCTATGAAGGTGCCTTGGCGCTGCGCAACAAATTGCGGGAATGGGAGGGCGGAAAGCTGGTGGTGCACATCACTGAAATGCCCATTAAGTGTCCGGTTGCCCCCTTGGAGTTTGCGTTCTTGTCTGATTCCTTTTTCAAGCAAAAGCACATGCGGGACAAAGTGGAAATCACATTTGTTACACCGTTGAGCGGGGCCTTTACCAAACCGAAAGCTACCAATGCACTACAGCACTTGCTCGATGAAAAGAACATAAAAATCGAAGCTGACTTTGCAGTAGAAAAGATCGACAATGAAAACAAAACACTGGTCGATTACGGCGGACGCGTAGTGCCTTTTGACCTGCTGGTAACGGTGCCGACCAACAAAGGCGATGCGCTGATAGAGCGTTCGGGCATGGGCGACGACCTTAATTACGTCCCAACCAACAAAGAAACCCTGCAATCCAAGGACTGGCAGAACATCTTCGTGCTGGGCGATGCCACCAACATTGCAGCCTCCAAAGCAGGCTCCGTTACACACTTTGAGGCAGAAATCTTGACCGACAACATCCTTCGGTACATCGCCGGAGAACCCCTGAAGGCAGAATTCGACGGCCATGCCAACTGCTTCGTAGAAACTGGAAACGGAAAGGCCTTGTTGATTGATTTCAATTATACGCATGAGCCAGTTGAAGGAACCTTCCCTTTCCCAGGTGTGGGCCCCCTGCGCCTGTTGCACGAAAGCCGCATAAACCACATGGGTAAATTAGCCTTCCGCTGGATTTACTGGAACATGCTGTTGAAAGGCAATCACATCCCATTTGTGTCCGCTACCATGCAGGAAGCAGGAAAAAACTTCGATTAATTTTTTAAAAAACAAATCATGGAAAAAGTATTAGGCGGGACAACAGTCCAGGTCAACGAAGAGGGTTACCTCACCGATTTCTCCCAATGGAACAAGGAAGTAGGCACCGAATTGGCGAAAGAAGCCGACCTCATTTTAACCCCCAGGCATTGGGAAGTACTTGATTATTTACAAACTCAATTTAAAGAAGAGATTCCCCTCAGCATCCGAAAAATCGGAAAAAGCGAAAAAGGAAATGGAGCGCATCGACATGCCGGATGTGCACGAATTCCTGGACATCCTCAAAGCTTCGGGTGTGAAACTCTGGGCCTGCAGACTGGCCATGGATATGTTTCACTACAAAAAAGAAGACATGTACGATGACATTGACGCGGTGATTACGGTTGGTGATTTCTACAATAGAGGTAAAGGAGTAGGCACGCACATGCTGTTTGTATAAGAAGCGGCTCTTTTTGTTAAAAAAATTTTCTCAAGGTTTCAACTATTTTAAAACAACCTTTGCGTTTAATTGGTTGACGAGAAAATAATTTAAACAACAATGAGAGACCCAACTTTAGAGCAAATTTTTATGTACCTGATTGAGCGCACTGAGCGCCAGATGAAACGATTTGCCAATGCAGCCCTAAAAAGTAACGCAATCGATATTTCTGTCGACCAGTGGTCTATTTTGAAAAGAATCGGTGATCGGGAAGAAATCAATCAACGGGAGTTGGCTGAACTTACGGTCAAAGATACTGCTTCCATGACCCAGATGTTGGATATTCTGGAAAAGGATGGCCTCCTTAAACGCGTAGAAACCGAAAACGACCGCAAATCCTACAATTTGGTGCTGACAAATGCGGGCTTTGAGCTGGTGGAAAAAATAGCACCCATCGCCCGGAATTTTCGTGTCCAAGGATTGAAAGGTATTCAGGAAGATGAATTACTGCGCCTCAAAAAAACCTTGAACAAAATATATGAAAACTACGGTTGAGTAAAGCTGGGTGTAGCATTGAGTGCCAGGTCCCGTGAATGACTCACAGTGTCAGTGGACGCGGCACTGGCTCAGGGCAAAGAATGCTCCCTTCAATATCCAGCAACACCAATTCCCGGCCAGCATCCGCGAAGGCTTTCTGCGCCGCCGCATGGTCAATTTTCACAAATCCAAATGTATCAAAATGGCAGCCGATGATGCGCTTGCATTGTACGAATTCTGCAGCGATCACCGCATCAGCCACATCCATGGTGAAATTGGAGCCAATGGGTAAAATGGCGGCATCCAGCGGTGGGCAAGTGCGCGGGATCAACTGCATGTCCAAGGTCAAGGCCGTATCACCGGCTATGTACAGCACGCCATCAGGCGTATCCAGCACAAAGCCTGCCGGAACGCCTGCATAACTGCCATCGGGGAAGCTGCTGCTGTGTACCGCGTGCACCATTTTTACACGCCCAAAATCGAAACTCCACCAACCGCCGATGTTCATTGGATGGGTTGTATAGCCTTTTTTGCTGTAATATTCGTGGATTTCCCAAATGCCGACAATGATGGTTGCGGGGTTGTTGCGCATCACTGTTTCAACATCGGCTACGTGATCCATGTGGCCATGGGTGAGCAGCAGGTAGTCGCAGCGAATGCTATTTACATCAACATGACCCGCCAAAGGATTGCCCGAAATAAAGGGATCGACGAGCAGGGTTTTGCCTTTTGCAGAAATCAGGAAACAGGAGTGGCCGTAGTAGGTAATTTTCATATTAATGTGATAATTTGAAAATGTGATAATTTGATAATGGGGCGTTGCGCCGGATTTTGTGGAATAAGTAAACTAATAATTTAATTTTAAGTTGTCCGTAAATACGCGAAACCTCGCAGGTTTTTTCAAACCTACGAGGTTTCAAGCAGCGAGAAAAGCTACTTTCATCACTTTTTTCTCGCCAATCCTCACCACAAACCAATCAATGCTGATCCAGATATACCACCGCAGAAGCGATGGCGGATACTGCCGGGCCACCCAACTCCAAACCAATGATGTCGGCCCACACCCAATCCGGCATTTTGTTGGGAACACCGCCATTGCCCGCATCAGGCGAGGAAACAGATTTCCAGTACCAGAAGTATCGGCTGTTTTTCAAGACAGAAACCATGGAAAGCACCACTTTCGGGTTGTCCAGTTTGGTTTCTCTCGCCAGGCGGTTCTCTTGTGTGGTCATTGCATAGATGAATTGCTTCAGTTGTGCCGGTGTTTCTACGGGTATTGCAGCGGCTTCATCGAATACTGACAACAGGATTTGTTTGTCGTTGGCGCTCAGTCGGGTTTCATTGAGGCGGGCGGCATAGTTGCCAAAATCGCGGTCGAGGTTGATGTTCAGGGCGCGTTGTTTGTCGACGGCATTCACAGGCAAGTCGGCTTCGGCGAAGAACTGTATCGTTTTTTCAGCGATCAGTTTTTGAACAGCAGCCCGGTCGCCGTTGAGTGCTTTGATGGCGTCGCGGTTTTCGTGCAGCACTACTTGTACCGCCAGGTTGTGCAATTGGCCGATATTGTCTTGAGGGTTGTTGGGATTCAATAAACTGCCCGTAGCGATGCTTTGCGATGCCGCGAAATCCACCATTTTTCTGCCCGTGTCAACACTTCCGGGTATGTCGCGCAGCGGATAAAACCCTGCTGGAATCGTTTGTGCTGGGATACCCATGGCTGCGGCAGTAGCCTCATCCACTTCAAAATCGGAAGTTAAAGGGAAAACGTTGCCGAAATATTGGCTGGCAGCATCGCCCTGGTCGAATGTCATGGCGAAACGATCTTGAAAGTTCGTGGCATCTGTACCCCAACCGATCCAGATACAATTCGAGAAAGAATACATGCAGCCACGGTAGGTAGAAGTGCCGAAATGAATGGTTATCCGGTTGCCTTCAGGGATGCTTGGCGCTGGGTCGGTGATTACGGTATCAGGGTTAACAATGTCTTCGGTTTTTACGCAAGCGAAAAGGGAGAAAACGAGGGCTATGAGGGTAAGTGCAGTGGAGAAATTACGCGTTGTCATGTCAAAAAAATTGAAGGAATTATTTGCTTGATCGCCTACTCTTTTCTTCGGATTTTCGGCTTGCTCCGATGTAGTGTGGAACCGCTGTTTTGTTTGCAGCTTTGAACTACTATCGGGGCTTTGATGAAACCTTACCCTTCCTTTGAAAATAAAACGGTGGACGGTAGACGGTAGACGGTTGCACATCTTTCGAACTTATGGTTTGAATGGTGTTTCAGCACCTAGGCCAAGGTTTTCGCAATAATTTTTGGATTAAAGTGCTGAAAACCGATTCTAAACAATAGAACTGATGCTGAGCAGACCGTCCACCGTCTACCGTCTACCGTCTACAGTTAAAGCACTACCTTTGCCCCATGGATTCCAACTTTTCCCTTACCGACACCCTCTCCAACCTCGGCATCGACAGCTTAAATGCCATGCAGGAGACAGCTATCCCCGCCATTCAGCAGCACCCGAATGTCACCATTCTGGCCCCCACGGGTTCCGGAAAAACACTGGCTTTTTTGTTGCCAATTTTGAGCCTGATGAAACGTGACAGACAAGGTGTACAATGCCTGGTTCTGTCACCCACCCGGGAGCTCGCCATTCAAATTGAACGGGTTTGGCAAAAAATGTCTACCGGTTTCAAGGTAAATACCTGCTATGGTGGCCATCCGATGCAAACAGAGGTGCAGAACCTGAGCCAGCCGCCAGCACTGTTGATCGGCACGCCGGGCCGTATTTTAGAACACGTGAACCGCCAGACCTTTGATTTGGCCGACATCCACATCCTGGTGCTGGATGAGTTCGATAAGTCCTTGTCCCTTGGTTTCCAGGAGCAAATGACCGAAATCATCAAGTGGCTGAAACACGTGGAAAAGCGTATCCTGGTATCGGCGACGGACAAACAGCGCATTCCTTTGTTTACGGGAATTGTCAATCCCAAGGTGCTGAATTTTTACAAAGCTGCGGAAAAATCCACCGATGGCCTGGTGGTGAAGCGTGTGGTGGCAGAGGGCGATGACAAAGACAAAATGCTGTTTCGCCTGCTGTGCTATTTGGGCAGCGAGCCAACGGTGATATTTTGCAACCTGCGCGACAGTGCCGAACACGTACAAGCATACCTCTCCGATATGGGCATCCACAGCGCCTTTTTCCACGGCGGTATGGAACAGCACGACCGCGAGAAAACCCTCGTGCAGTTTCGCAACGGCAGCACCGTTTTCCTGGCCGCTTCCGACCTGGCAGCCCGTGGCCTGGACATTCCCGAGGTGCGCAATGTGCTGCACTACGAACTGCCCCTGAAAAAGGATGATTTTTTGCACCGCAACGGTCGCACCGCTCGGATGCACTCGGATGGTACCGCATACTTACTGTTGTTGGAAGACGAACCACTGCCGGAATATATCAAAGAAGCACCGGACTTGGTGGAATTGCCCAAACAGGTAAATATCCCCGAGCGCTCCCCCTGGGTTACCCTCTATATCAGCGGCGGCAAAAAAGACAAGCTCAGCAAAATTGACATCGTCGGGTTCTTTTCCAAAATAGGCAAGCTGGAAAAAGACGATATCGGTAAAATTGAGATAATGGATTTCATGTCTTTCGTAGCGGTGAAAAAAGAAGCGTCCTCCGCTTTGTTGAAAGCCGTGCAAGGAGAAAAAATGAAGGGTAAGAAGTATAAGATTGTGGTGACAAACTAATATTTTGAGGTTTCTTTAAAACCATACCGCAAACCAAAGTATCGGGGCGAACACCAACTCCCGGTTCCACACAAAGGCTGCTTGAATGTCGGTAAGGGCGATGGAAAATTGGCCAGTGGTGAAAAGCAGGGTGCCGAATAGGGCTAACAATAGTAAGGAAGCCGTTTTCATAATTGGAGACATTGTTTTTGAAAGGAAATACAATCCCCAAAGGCGAACAACTTCTTTGCACGATGCTGCTGTTCTGGTATTTATTTTTTCTATATTTTATGGTAACGTAACAAATTAAGCTTCAGTCCTGATACTTACCTATTTGTTTCGCCACACACACTCGGGCAACATGAGCTCCTGGGTTTTGTTTACAGCCGCCGTGTGCAACAGATTGGTTTCAACGGGCGCTATGTTTTTTGTCGAATCCGAAGGGCAAACCCCACGTTGCAGCCTATTATTATATCCAGGGTATTATACAGTCCAGGCTGCCGATTGAAGGAGAAAAACTCCTCCCATCGCTGCACTATCTCAGCATCGGGCGGGAGTTCATACGGTGAAACCCTAATTTGTCGAAAGCCCATTCCTCCGAATGGCTCTACGACGAGATACCGGTGTTTCCCGACATACATTTGGCTGCCAGCTTTTATGGACAGCCCCCAAGTGTCAATTTGCCGTTGCACCAGACGCTGTTCGGTGTATTGCCAGCCCTGCCTTGCCAAATTGATAAAGCGCTCGTTCTCAATATGATTGTATTTGAATGCCAGCCCAATATAGGTATCATCTTGGGTGCCCAGATCCAGATAATATTTTAAGGTCGGCTTCCATTTTAGGCCCTTGTACGTTTCGCCAACATTGCCAGCATGTGCCCAGGAGTCCAAGACAAAACTGACACCCATCTCTAAGGCCAATCGCTTCCCAAGGGGGATGTCGACCAGTACATCGGCGGAATACTGAAAAGTATTTAGCAGGTTGAGCGGCGCTGTTTTCAGGGTGAAGGGCGGCATCCGCGCTATTTTTTCAGGAGGTTTTTCCTGGGCAAAAAGCGTGCAGGGTAACAGCAACAAGCAAAGGATGGTCTGGCGCATTTATTTTGAGATTAATCCAACTTTCTTGATGTTGCTAATATCGCTGATATCAAATATTTGGAAATCCGTTTTGCTCGAAACGATCATCCTTTGTCCATCTACAATTAAATCCACCGGGTCGGTGATAGACAGCGAATAATCGGTGAAGCTGAGTTGCTGCGGGTTGCTGATATCCAGTACCCATAGTTTGTCATCGCCTTCATCGCAAACAAACAGGTAATTGTCCTTATAGCCCAAACCATTCGGGATCCCCATGGTATATATGCCAACAGAAAACGGGGCTGATTTGTCGGTCACATCATAAACCACCAAAGCACTTTGGACAGACACACTGCCACAGAAGTTTTCGATGATTTTAATGGTGGAGTAGGCGTAGTTGTCCTTCACCACGACCGGGTCGCAGCCGCTAAATCCCAGGTTTTCAAGCCTGTCTGACTGCGACAATATTTTTGGTGCCGCCGGGTTGCTGATGTCAAGGATATAAAGGGCAGTACTGGAACCTAAAAACACGGTATTGTCGTAAATGGTGATGGTTTCCAGGCCATAATCGGTTGCCAGTCGATGCACCAGTTTCGGCTTTTCTTTATCCTGGATGTCATACGTCTGCACCTCGTTCAGGTTGAGCACGTACATGAAATTTTGGTACACAGCAAACCGAGTAATAGACCCTGATTTTCCAGGGTTCAATTCGGAAGCGGCATCTTTCGCACAGGCAAAAAACAGCAGGGCGACAGCAGCACTAAAAAGTAGTTTTTTCATAATTCAAATCTATTTTAACGTGAGTTTTGGATAGCTTTAGCGTTATGCAAGCCGCGTAGCGGCGACATTTTAGAAGCAAAGGTTAATGGGGATGGCAAGAACCGCGTAGCGGTGGCATTTTAGAATTTCACCGATACATGCCAAGACACAGAATGCGACACCGTATCTAAAATGTCACCGCTACGCGGTTTTAACGAATCAAACATGGCATCCGATGCTACTAGAATGCCACCGCTACGCGGTTCCGATGGTATATCATGGCATCCAACAATGTTAGGCTATCCAAAACTCACGTTATTTTATAAAATTCATCATTCATCATTCATCATTCATCATTCATCATTCATCACTCACTCAATTAGTTTGGCATCGCGCATTCACCAGCGTCCCGTCCTCCCAGTCCACCACAGCCCCTTTCGATTCGTCCACACATTCGAAGAAGCCGTTGTACAGCGGTGGGTACAAGATCGGGTTGAGCACGTCTTTTATTCGGTTGACTTCTTTTATTTGAAGCAAGTTGCTGATATCCAGCACGACAAGATCCTTCCAGGTATCGGCGTACAATACGGTGCCATTGATCGTAAAATCGGTGGCGGCTGGAATTTTAATGAAGGTCAGGTTAATGGTGTTCAAGGAATCTTTGATGTTGAACACGTGGATGCCTTTTCGCTGTTCCAGCATAAACAACAAGGTGTCTTTCAGGAAAATAGTCCCTGACAATTGAATTGGCTGCGGTGCTTCGTTGCGGATATCCAGCAGCGCGTTCAAGGGCAGGTAAATAGGTTTTTTGCCAGAGCCGTTGTAGAAATTATTTTCCTCCTTGTCGCAACCAATGAGTAGGCAAATCAGCCAGGAAAGGGCCAGAAATAGGGCGGTTTTGTGATACATGGACGAGCGGTGTGGGTGATTGTATGCTTAATACGCGAAAGGTATGGGGAAAGTTGGGTTGGGATGCGGGAAACTTTAGTTTTTTTTTGGTGGGGATGGGCACGCGTTCGCAGGCGGGCGGGGCGATTGGGCGCGATTGGGGGCGGGGCGACCACGAGGGTGGCCCGTACATGGATTGGGATGGTGGTTCGGGTAGGGATGGAGGGATGCGGTGGTGGCAGGCAATCCGCCTTTTCGCAAAGAAGGGTCAAGAGCTGCTAGTGGTCCTGCAAGTCAGTTTCGACGGGTGAATGCTTATCGGGCAAGTGTCGTTTTCTACAAAAAATGTATCGTGGGAATTGGTTGTCCACAGTTTTGCTTGGGCCCTGGGCGAGCTTTGACAACT
>JBBRWA010000076.1:0-21868 GCA_038246345.1 Chitinophagales bacterium | reverse complement strand
TGGAACTTCATGGCGGTGTTTTTTTTTAAAAAATTGACGATTGGCAATGTACAGGAATTTCGATTGTTGATGTTGAGGTGTTGCGCTTGGTTATCGGATTTTTTGGATCGAAGCGCCACTACAACAATCGTCATGCACTTGCCAATCGTCAATAAGTTCAAAGAATTAATTTCCAGGATAGGATGAAATCCAAGCGCCACAGACGCAAACACATTGCCCGTTGACCTGGAAACAGTGTTTGATCTGGAAAGTAGCGCAGGAGATGGTGTTGCAAGGCGCTGAACTTGGTTGGAGTGCTTTGAACGAACCGCCGGCAGGGATAATACCTACCTGAACAATTTCGTCATTGCGCAGCACTACGACAAATTTTGTCCGATCTGTTTTGGAAATGGCGAGCACTTGTTGGCCAGTTGCAGCACCCTTGATTTTTTTTATGTCCCATCCCCCCATATTCTCTGTATTAAAAGTAATGTCATGTGTGCTGACTTTACCTGCGCCTTGGGCAAAAATGGAAGTAGTGGCGAACAGGGCGATAAGTAGGGCGAAAAATTGAACTTGCTTTTTCATTGTCAGTTAAGTTTAAAAGTTTAAAAAATGTGAAAGTTGAATAGATGTGTTTTCTGTTGGGAGGATGTACCCAAGGGTTTGGATTTTTTATTCGCTAAAACCTCGTAACGTATATACATAACTTCCAATTGGCGGGGAAAATTCTTGAATCATACTGAAAACCAAACAGTTGTGTATACAGGCTACGTTTTAAATCCTTGAAACCTGTAAAGCCAGCAAGGCTTTACAGGTTTCAGCGGAACAAAACCTACGAGATTTTCAGATCAAAATAAATTGTGGTTCGGCCAATAGCTGATAGCATCCTTGATATTTACAAGCAATGTACCCATCCCGCCGCCATTGCTGTCTTTTCCCGCCACAGGTCGGGTGTTCATCAGGATAGCGATACAGAATCCATCTGCTGTGCGCTTCATTTCTGAAAGCGTGCTGGGCAGGGCACCATTGTGCCAGTAGTTTCCATTGCTTACCCTTGACCAACCTTTACAGTAAGAATTTCTGGTTGCACTCGGTGTAAACATCGTGGTTTGGGAGCCTGCGGTCAGGATGTCAGGTACCGTTGCCGACTGATCTACACGTACCAGAAAGCGCACCAGATCAATTGGGCTGGCGATCCAGCCGCCGTGGGCATCCATGCGTGGAATATTATAGAAATAGGCGTTGTTGCCATAGTATTTCACCTCGTTGGTCTTGCGTTCTGCCAAGGTACTTCCGCCGATTTTCATGGCAGAGATGCCACATGGCGTCAGGATATTATCCTTTACAAACGACTCGTAAGTTTTACCCGATTTTTTCTCGATCACCCGGCCCAAGAGTGCAAATCCGTAGTTGGAGTAATCATAAGTGCTGCCTGGATCCGTGTCGAGCGGGTAGTTGTTCAAGGTATTGGTCAGGTAGGTGGTCATGTTCCAGCTTTGATTCTGTAGGATTGGGTCGCCGTCCTGATCCCAGCCACCTGCGTGGTGGGTTAGCAAATGATCTACGGTGATTTTTTTCAAATCGGGCGTATAAGCACCGCTACCCCCGTATGTAGTCCCCAAAATTGCCCCTGAGCCAAAAATCTTTTCGGACAGCTCGATTTTGTTGTCCTGTTCTAACTTCATAATAGCTGAAGCTGTGAAAGGCTTAGAAACACTGGCGATTCGGAACAGGTGCCGTGGCGCTACTTTTTCGTTTGCTTCCTGGTCGGCGAAACCGTAAGTCCTCGCAAACATGAGTTTGCCGTTGCGGGCCAGGGCGATGGAAATACCGGGAACGTCGTTGGCGTCCATGTACGCTTTAACCAGATCGTCCACGGCTTTCATTTCAGATGATTTGAAAGGGTCATTGCAAATCCAGGTGCCCGCGAAGAAATCCTGGTTGTTCACGGTGTAGCCGTTTATCCAGGTTGGGCGGTAACCGACATAGAAGTAGCGATCTGCTTCATCCTGGTAATTTTGTGCGCCGTTTATGGCATGGCGCGCTGACAGTGTTGGGCCAGTTGTTTTTTCCCAAATAGCGGCAAATCGAGGCTGGTTGCCAATGGAATAGCCCGATACTTTCAACAAGCGGTATCCCTGGCCTGATTTTTCGTTGTACTCGTCCTGATATTCAGCGCTGGTCATGCGGTGGCGACAAGCCCGCAGTGGGCCGCCGATTTTTTCCCAAATAGCCGCGTAGTAGTCGATACCGCCAACGGTGTAACCACTAATGTCCGTCAATTGGTAACCTAGGCCTGTCCATTTGTTGAATTCGGCCTGGTACACGGCTGCGGTCATGCCATGTTTGGGTACGGAAGCGGGGGCACTGGCTTCTTTGAAAAAGATAGCGGCGTATTTGGCATCAGCGCCAGAAGGGAATCCACTAACTTGTACCGGGCGGTAACCTTGCGCTTTCAAGGTGTTGACCTCATTTTGGTACTGGGCAGGGGTCAGGTTGTGTCGGGCCACATAAGTTGGGCCGCTTTTTTTCTCAAAAATGGCGGCATACTTATCGGTGCCGTTGTCGCTGTAGCCGCTTACTTGGCTGATGCGATAGCCATATTGGGCACCTGTCCATTTATTTACTTCTGTCTGGTATTGGGCACTGGTCAGGTTGTGTCGTAAAACGTAGGGCTGCGCAAACGTGGTAGCGGTGAGGAAAAGTAGGCCGAGGAGGAAAATGCTCCTGTTGCTCATTAGGTTTTGGTAGGCTTGCATCAAGAAATCAAGGTTTCCTTGGAATGAGGTTTGAACTTGCTTTTTCATTGTTTTAGTTAATAATTAGGTTTGAAAATGAAGATGGATGCATGAAAATGGCTGGCTGCAATAGCACAGCTTTGTTAGGTTTATGAAAGAATGTTGGTGATTAAATTGGTGATTAGTCTTTTTTGATTGGGGTTTTTACAGGCTTCGAAGCCGGCGCCGCTGGCTTTACAGGGTTTGCAGCCGGAGATGTTGTCTTTACAGGAACTTTAGAAGTAGCTGGCGTTGTCACACGCTCTTTCACTGGCGCTGGGTTCGGCTCGGTTGGCGACCAATCTTCGTATTTGAACGAAGTGGAATCGCTCGATATGTTGCCTTCTTGCGGCAAATCAAAGTCGGAATTGCTGTTTCCTGCAGGATTGTCTTTTACAGGTAAATTGCTGATCGCCTGGTTCATTTTTTGGAGCTGCTGGTCGAGCGGGTCTTCGGTCCTTGGCTGATTGAGGTTGAGTTCACTGCTTTTTTCAAATTTTTCATAAGGTGAGGCACTGCCCGAAAGTTCGTCCCAGTAACGCCAGCGGTAGGGCTGCACCAGGTTTTCTTGCAAATGGGCTTCTGTGTACTGCCTGGCTTCCCGTTTAATTTCGGCGAAGTAGTTGGTTAGGCCCTTGGTGAGCCCAATCAATTCCACCACAAGCAACAGCACCGCGCTGCCGACGATTTGTTCGTCCTGGCCTACAGAGGCATCTGCTAAAACTTGCTGGAAGTTGGCCGCGTAAAAGTCCGCCAGGTCCTGGAGTTTGTAGCGCAAGCCGTCAGAATACATTTCGGGAAACTCTGCGATGCTTTTCAGCTTTTTCCCGTTTAGGAAATCCTGCTTCACACCTTCGATAAGCTGGTTGGCGCGGGAGGCCGTTTGGTCGTAAGCCGTCCGCAGTCGAAAAATATCCGACGTTTTCATTTGGTCTTTTCTGGATTGTACTCCGATGGCGGCGCTTTCCGCTTCGATGCGCAGGTCGCGGTACTTCACCATAAATTCTGTGTTCAGGAATTTTGACAAAGCCGGGCCTACTTTTTTATTGGGTTGTGCGAAGGCGCTGGCGCTCAGCAGCAAGAGGAGGATCAGTTGGAAGAGTTGTTTGTTCATGATTGGGTGATTTTTATTGCTTTTGAATGTATGTGTGTGGAGTGAAAAAAATGTACCCGCTACTTCCCAAAATAATCCAACACCAAATAACAAAACGCCTTCACCCCCAGCTTCATCCCACTTTCGTCCACAAAAAAGTCGGGTGTATGGTGTGCGGCGGCCTTCAACTCATCGCCGCCTTTTGGCATGCCGCCCAGGAAAAAGTAAAAACAAGGGATCTTTTGTGCAAAAAAGCCAAAGTCTTCCGCGCCGGTCTTAGGCTTGTGCTCCGATACATGGTTGGTGCCGGCAGCTTCGCGCAAAGAGGGCAAGGCCCATGCCGTTAGTTCGGGGTTGTTGTAAGTCACAGGCGTTTTATTGTCGATGCGCACGGTCGCCGTGGCACCCCCACTTTCTGCAATTTTGGTTGCCGTGAGTGCTATTTTATGGTAAATCTGGCGCTGCATGGCCGTGTCGAGGGTGCGAATGGTACCCACCATTTCTGCGATCTCTGGGATAATGTTGGCACGTACCCCGCTCATTATTTTGCCGACGGTGATGACTGCCGGGAACTCGGTGAGGTTTACCTGGCGGCTGACGATGGTCTGCAATCCCTGGATGATTTCTGCGCTCACCACAATGGGATCGATGCCGCTCCAGGGTGCAGAGCCGTGCGATTGTTTGCCATGTACGGTGATGTAAAACCAATCGGAAGCGGCCATAGCACCGCCTGAGCGGTATTTGATGCTACCCACTTCAGTGCTGGAATTGATGTGCAGGCCAAACATCACATCCATTTTGGTATCCGTGAGCAAGCCTTCTTTTATCATCAATGGTGCCCCACCCTCTTCGCCTTCTGGCGGGCCTTCTTCTGCGGGTTGGAACACAAAAACGACAGTACCTGCCAGTTGCGCTTTCATTTTGGAAAGCACCTCGGCCACGCCCATGAGTATGGCCACGTGCATGTCGTGCCCGCAGGCGTGCATGACCCCCACTTGTTCGTTGTTGTAGGTGCTTTTGACAACTGATTTAAAGGGCAAGTCGACGCGCTCGGTCACGGGCAGGGCATCCATATCGGCGCGCAGGCCAACGACTGGGCCAGGCTTTCCACCTTTTAGTATGCCGACCACGCCCGTGATGGCGACGCCCGTTTTGACTTCTATGCCCAGGGAGCGCAGGTGCGCTGCCACTTTTTCGGCGGTTTTAAACTCATTATTGGAAAGTTCGGGATGTTCGTGAAAATCGCGGCGCCAGGCGATGACTTTGGCTTCGATGGCATCGGCCATTTGGTCTGCCTGGCGTTTTAGGGTGGTTTGGGCGGTAATGGGGGTTAGGGGGAAAAGAAAGAGGAGGACGGCGATTTGTTTCATGTGCGATATTTTGGGGCTAAAGTAGCAAAAAACCTCGTAGGTCTAAAACCTCAGAACCCCTCCAAAAAACTTTCATTTTTTTGGAGGGGTTCTGTGGTTTTAGACCTACGAGGTTTGGGAACCAGTCTATTTCTTCCAAATGGTTTCCAATGGAAAATTCAACTGCGTATCATCACATTGTACAAAGGTTCCTACACACTCGCAGTCTGCTATACATATCAAAGTGCAATTTTCATCCACGACATCTTCAACTCCATCTCCATAGGAATCGACAAACCAATACAGCGGGCCGCCGGGCTTTAGTATTTTTATGATTGATTCCGCACCTGATTCTTGTTTAAACGCTTCTATTTTGGCCTGAAGGCAGGGAGGAAGCCCTTCATTTGTGATTTCTTGCTTTTTGCATGCATTTAGGCAGAGGGTAAAAATGGCGATTGAGACAATTGTTTCATATTTCATGTGGATCGTTTTTGTTTATAGACGGGTTTCCAGAAAAAAAAGTTGGCCTGAACCAATGTCTTTGCCTTACAATCGAGTGTTGCCTGCGCACTGCAGCACAGCAAAAGTACATATTAGGATAAACACCTTATTTTAATCTATATTCTCCTGTAAAATACGCCGCGTATTCCGAAATTTTTGTCCCAAGGTAATACGGCAGGTTCATCAGCAAAAAGGGCGTTCCCTTCGCCGTTTGTACCTGATCGACTGAAAAACGGTTCGCAAGCAATCGGATGGCAAATGGATGGCCGCAGGCTTCCATAAACTGGTGAAGGGAGCGCAGCGTTCCCGACTCTCCCGATTTTACCTCTACTGGAATAAGGTATTGTTGATGGCCAAGCAACAAGTCAACCTCAGCTTGGCTGTTGGTGTTTTCGCGTACCCAAAAATGAGGCTTATAGGAGGGCATATCGTATTGTGCCATAAGTTCCTGCGTAACCAAATGTTGCACAATTCGCCCTTTATACAAGGCATTCATGTCTTCCAGACCAATCATATCGGCTTGAATCTGCATGGCGTGGTTCAAAAGTCCTGTGTCCAAAAACTGGAGCCTGGGTCTTTTTCTAAAATCGGTTTCTATGGGCGGGCGGGTACTGTTGCTAGGGTAGATCAACTGAAGGATACGCGCCTGATCCAATGAGCGCAGCGCTTCTCCCACTTCCCGCGATCTGTAATTGGATTGCCCAAAACCCTCGAACACCACGCGATCCTTCTCATGTGGCGCGGTGTAGATCACGTGTTGTATCACCTTGCGATCCGTGGAGTTTCGAGCATATTTGACCACATCGTCCTTATACCCTTGCCAGAGCGACTCGTAGGTGTACTGGAGATTGGACATGCTTTGTTCGGTCACATATTGTTTAACGATCTCGGGCATTCCGCCGATAGCAGCATATGTATGAAACAATTCTAACAATGTATCATGTGCGTGCGGGGCAACGGGTATCTGATTTAATGCTTCCACAGCGGCACCGTGTCCGATAGCCATCAAAAATTCTTCAAAGTCAAAAGGGTGCAATACCATTTGCTCCACACGACCGACCGGGAAAGATACCACATCACGAAGGGCAAACTCCAACAATGAACCCGCAGCCACCACAAAAATATCCGACCGTTCTTCATGAAAATAGCGCAGCATTTGAATAGCACGTGGAGATTCTTGAATTTCATCAATAAACAGCAAAACAGGCTCCGAATCTTTCGGTGTGTTGGTGCTAAGAAATACCGCTTCAATAATTTGCCGGACATCCTGCAAATTTTCAAAAAAACGCTGGTGCGCCTTCTTTTCCATGTTCAGCGAAATGAAATGGCGAAATTCAGCAGCAAACTGGTTGACCAACGTTGACTTACCTACTTGCCGAGCCCCCCGAATGATCATGGGTTTTCGGGCTGGGTTATCCTTCCAATTCAATAAGCGCCGGTAGGCTTTTCTTCCAAAATTCATATCTATTTGTAACATTTAGGGGGCAAATTTAGACAATTTTTGTAACAAAAAGCAGGCAATTTAATACCTTAAACAAATACAGTGAGAAATCGCTGCAGCGTTTGAGGTCTGGAATATAGTGCTTTCTCAGGCCAACCCTCGTAGGTCTAAAACCTCAGAACCCCTCCAACAAACTTTCAGTTTTTTGGAGGGGTTCTGAGGTTTTAGCCCTACGAGGGTTTTTGCCCATGGTCTTATTTCATATAATTCTCCCCAAAAAACTCCCGATACCCATCCAGCGTCTTGTTTTTCAAAATCCGCCGGTAGTTCTCCTGGGTAATGGCAAAGAACTCCTTAGTGTAGGTCTTTTTGGAAGATTCGCCGAGGAAACCCTTCTGTGCCCTGACCTCGCTGAAATAACGCATGGCTTGTTCCTTGCTGTCAAATTTGCGGATCACCACGATGGGCGTACTTACGTCCGTGCCCAGGAAGATGTTGGAGATGCGCAATTGGTCGAGCTTGTGGAATTCACGGTTATAGTCTGAAATGGCGGACTTGACATCATCCAGGCGTACATCATCGCCTTTTAGCGCGACGATGAAATAGTGCAGTTTATCGTCTTCGCGGGTGAAAGCATCGTCAATGGTTGGAGCGTCCTTTTTCTTCTCCGTCACCTCGAAGCCTTTGCATTCCAATACGCGGGCGATTTCCTTGGCACGCGTGGCTTCTGCGCTGCTGGGGTATCGAGAAATGACTTCACCGAGCGCAGTGCAGTACGCATCCGCTCCACTCAGGTTGCCGATGCAGAGTGCGCTGAGCAAGGCAAATTTCGGGACGAGGTTGTTCTGCGACCCATATTTTTTGGGTGCTTCCTGACATCGTTCGAGGGCATCTTTGTACACGCCTTTTTGAAACAGGGTGTATGTTTCTTCGTAGTAGCGGTTGAGCTCCTTTTCCCGTTCTTTGGTCGCATTCAGGAAGTTTGGATCGGTCAGCGCTTTGGCAAATGCGCTGTTGGGGTATTTCCCCTGCAGCTTGTCAAGGTATTCTTTGGCTTGGGGGAAGTTTTTCAAGTCAGTATGGGCGAGGTAGCAATAGTACCAGGTTTCCTTTTCATACCGGGCGGTATCGGGATAGCGTGTTTGCAGCTCTTCGAGTGTCAGTACACAGCGCTTGTTGTTTGTCAATTTATCACGGAACAGCGTGCCCAATTGGTACATGGCCTCATAGGAGGCAATATGCAATCCAGAAAGTTCCTCTTCTGTTTTGGGAATATTGGCAAAAATATCCTTCAATTCGGCATCTTCCGCAGTATTGGATTTTGTGGAATCCACCCCAGCAACATCATAATTTCCGGTTGAAATCCGGCTGCTGCGCCGCCAGTTATCCTCCAGTTTTCGCTCGCCCCAAGCCCTGCCAAAGTCCTTTTTGCCTTTTTTCAAAAAAGCATCATTGTAAAAATAAAAGGTAGACGAGCGTCCTGCTATTGGTGGCGGAGCTTTGGCAGCCGAAGCTAAGTTTTCTTTGGCGGTAGAAGCGGCTTTGGTATTTTCGACTTCTTCACGTTGCTTTTTCAGGCGCTTGGCCAATTCCTTCCGGCCACCTTCATCCATGTAAAAGATGCGCACAATACTGTCATTGGCAGCAATTGTGGTGATCAGACGCGCGATGTCCTTTAAGTTATTGGCATAATTAGATGCTTGCTTGTAGCGCTCATCCGTTGCAGGGAGAACGGTGAGGGTGCTGTCAAAATAGTTTTTGGCCAACACGAAATCTTCCGCATCAAAATAGAGATTCGCGAGTTTGAGGTATGATTCTGCGCGTTGGGAAGTATTGTTTTGGTTGAAAGCCAGTGACTTGCGCAAATACGCGATGGCATCAGTTTTTTGATTTTCCCGGAGGGCAATTTCAGCCAGGGTATAGTAAATTTGATCGCGGTATTCCAGGTTCTTATCATCGCGCAGCATCCGGTCGAGGGTTTTGCTCGCATCCGCACTTGCTATCTTGCCATTCGCCCAGCCGGCGTAATTTTGTTGAAGCCTGGCGTTGAACTCCATTTCATAGCGTGGATTGCTTTTTAGCACTTTTTCATACGCCGCGTAGGATTGGTCATGTTGACCAGCACGATCATAAATTTGCGCCAGAATAAAAGCTAGTCGCGCCCGCTGTTTTTTGCGTGGGGTCGTTTCAATGGCCTTGGTAAGCGGCCCTATGGCTTTATTGTATTTTTTCTGCTTGATAAATAAGTGCGCTTCGGCTGTGGCGAGCTCGTCGTGCAGGGAACGAGGGAAATTAGGGTCTTCCCACAATTCCCGGAAAAGAAATTCTGCCTCCTCATACTTTTCACGTTCAGTAAGCGTGCGACCATACCAGATCATGGTATTCGGGAAAGCGCTGATACGGCCAAATGGCTCCGCGTAGGGGTTTGGCCCCTTTTCAACGGCGTCAATAGCTGGTTTTTTCGTATCAACCGTAAAGGGAGGAGTAGCTTTAGGGGCAGTGGAACTGTTGCTAGTTTCAGTAACGGACTTCTTTTTTGCCCCTTTCTTTTTGGCATCTTTTTTCCGCTTTGCCGCTGCTTTTTTCTTAGCAGCCATCCTTTTTTTCGCATCAGCCTTCTTCTTTGCAGCGGCCTTCTTCTTTGCAGCGGCCTTCTTTTTGGAAGCTTTTTTCTTTGCAGCGATCTTCTTACTGCTTGATTTTTTCTTTTCTTTATTGCTCAGCTTACCAGACTTTTTATGGCGCGGGTCTTGTTCTTCTTTCATAAACTCGAAAGAAGATTCAGCCGTTTCGAAATCGCGTTCCATGAACTGTGCCTGGCCGATTAGCAGGTAATTGTCGTCGGTCCAACGTCCAGGACGATGCAATACAACACCTTTAGAGGCTTTTGCGATGACTTTGTCTAAATCGCCACGTACGGGTTGAGGATCGGCTGCCGTTGCGGGGTATACCGCTAGTATCTGGCTAAAGTTGTCTTTGTGAGAGTTTTCAAGCTTAATAATTGATAAACGGTACAGTTCATCGGCGTTGAACCAATAGTTGTATTTATTGGTAAAGCTGTGGTAGTTCTTTTTGAATTTGCTGGTTTCTTCCCCTTTCTTTTTCTGGGTAACACAACTGAACAAAAACAAAACAAGCGCTACGGCGCCAAGAGAGATTCTCCAAATATTCTTCATGCCAAAAAGTAAGAAAGCAGATTTTCAATAATAACCGAAGCGTGAGTAGTGCTTCGGGGTGGTAATGGTGCATTTTTAAAGTAAATGGTTGCCTATTCCACCCAATAATTAACGAACTTTGTCGCTTAAATGGGGTTTTCAGGTTTCAAGGGTTTCAGGTTTCAGGTTTACGCGGTTGGTTCGTATCCTTGAAATACAATTTCAAATTTAACAATTAATCGCGTAAACCTGAAACCTTGAAACCTGAAACCTGAAACCGTTTTTCTTATGCAGAAATTATTCACTTTCATAAAACAGTTTGCCAATTTCTTCCGGCGGCACGGCGACGAAGACCGCAGCCTCATGGACAAGCTGCGCGACACTTACCGGCTTGTGGTCATGAACGACGATACTTTTGAAGAGGTAACGTCTGTAAAATTGACTCCATTGGCCGTTTACATTGGTTTCAGTTCCCTCATCGTTGGTACGGCGATATTGGTCACAGCCCTCATCATTTGGACACCACTCAAACGCTACATACCGGGTTATGGCGACTTTCACCGCGATACTGAAATAGCGGCTTTGACCTCCAAAGTGGGCGAATTGGAAAATGAAATCAATGCCACCAGGGCTTACGGTGACAATATTCGAAATATTCTCGCCGGCGATCTTTCCAGTATGACCAAGGAGGCCGTTGAAAAACAAGGACAGCCTGATAACCCCGCCGATACAATGCCCAAAGACGTGGATCGGATTCCAGAAGACGAAGAGCTGCGCAAAGAAGTAGACCAGGGCACATTCACCGCCGACCCAAAGGCGACTGCTGCTGCGGGCATCGGCGTAATCGGCACGCGCGATATCCCACTCGAACAGCTATACTTTATTCCACCCGTCAGTGGAGATGTGACAGCTGCATTTGAACTGAAAAAGAACCATTTTGGCATCGATGTAGCCGCACCAAAGAATACCGCTGTGAAAGCAGCGGCAGATGGGATGGTTATTTCTGCGGGATACACCGTAGAAACGGGTTACAGCATCGCCATTCAACACCCAAACAATGTGGTAACCATGTACAAACACAACTCCATACTGCTTAAACAAGCGGGATCAGCGGTGAAAGCAGGAGAAGCAATTGCCATCATAGGCAACAGTGGTGAAGACACCTCTGGGCCCCACCTGCACTTCGAACTCTGGCACAAAGGCCGCGCCGTCAATCCTGCAGACTTGATCAATTTTAATTAAACGGTGGACGGTGGACGGTTTGCACGGCATCTGCGCCACTGTTTGGTATTGATTTTTAGCACTTAAATTCAAAAATAATTCCGAAAATATTAGCTTAAGTGCTGAAAAACAAATGATTAAGTTATCACAAAAGCGGTGCAACCGTCAACCGTCAACCGTCAACCGTCAACCGTAATTCAATGTACGCATACCTTAAAGGAGAAATAACCTATCGAAGCCCCGCTTTCATTGTCGTGGAAGCAGGCGGCGTAGGCTATCATGTCAATATCCCCCTCAGCACTTATACGGCCATTCAGGGGCAGGAGCGTTGCACGATTTACACCCATTTGATCGTAAAAGAAGATTCCCACACCTTGTTTGGGTTCGCCACCCAGTTGGAGCGGAGCATGTTTGTACTACTGATCGGCGTGACGGGTGTCGGCGCAACCACAGCCCAGCTTATTTTATCGTCGATGACGGTCGATGAAGTACGTGCTGCTGTTATCGCAGAACAAGCACATGTTTTACAACAAGTAAAGGGGATTGGTGCCAAAACAGCCAAGCAAATCATTCTGGACCTGAAAAATAAACTCAGTAAAGAAGCTCCTGAAGGCCCAACCTTGCTGCCTTCTCTGGTGGATCATACCGTACGGGAAGAAGCACTTTCTGCTTTGATGTCACTCGGATTCAACCGTATCGCCGTACAAAAAGCGCTCAATGCAGTAATGCGTGACAATCCAAACATTAGTAGAGTGGAGGATCTCATAAAGCTGGCGATAAAGGCGCTGGCGTAATTATATACCGCCAACTTTCAGTTGGCGACTGCATTCTCTGTCAACTTAAAGTTGGCGGTACGTTGTTTTTCAGAACAAAAAATAGAGTGCCTGCCAACTAAAAGTTGGCGGCACTTGTTGTTAACTTTTTAGAAACACCCGAAAAAGGCACAAAACCCTATTTTTGCGCCTAAATTTTAGAACTCTAATGTACTTTTTCAAAATCATGAAAAAATTTCTGCTCCTCGCCCTCTTGTTACCTGCTTCTTTGTGGGCTTTCCAAAAAAATAAGGCTGCTGCACCAAGTAAGTCTGCCAACGGTACCGTTACCCTGGTTTGCCGTATTTACGAGGTTCCCTCCAACCTGGACAGCATGTTTTTGTATGAAAGCATGGGCCTGGGCAATCGTATAGTAGCGCGTGCTTCGCGTCAAGGTGCGGACAGCGCTTATGTCTTGACCATACCTGCCACTTCACCTAAGTTCTACCGCGTAGGCTCCAGTACTGTTTCTACCACCAGCGTTATTCTTGGGGATGAAAAAATGGTCACTTTATGGGGCAATAGCCAGTTCATGGAAAAAGCACGAACGGTTAATTCTGCCGCCAACAAATCCTTGGAAAAGCTCCAAACGCAATTGGATGCCATGAAGGAAGAAAACATACAACTGCGCGGGCAATTCAATATTTCGAATGGCAATGCACGTACCGTTGCGGAGACCAAACTCTCCCAGTTTGGCAAATCAAAAATGCGGCTCCTCGACTCGCTGAAGGTGGCCAATCCGCTGTTGTGGCGTTATGCCAGTCTCCAGCTCACGCCTGATTATGTGGGCCTGGGCATGGAAAGCGAATTTTATGGAAATGAATATTTCCGCTATACCAACCTCAGTGACAAGGCTTTTGAAGACCTGCCCGCTGTGTTTACGGCATTTGAAATGTACGCAGCGCAGCTTATTAACATGGGCGTACCCCACGAAAAGGTAGTGAGCTTTGCGGAGGCTCAATTGGCAAAAATTCCCCCTGGAAGCCAAACTTACCGTATGGCCTTAGGCGGTGTGATATCGACCCTGAAAAAAACCAGTAGCGCGCAGTATCCAGAACTTGCCAATAAATACATTGGTCTGTATAAAAACAACAGTTTCGGAGAAGTTCAGGCGCTGCAAATGGAAGTGCTTCGTGCGGGTACTTACCTCACAGGCTATGAAGCCCCTGATCTGGAGGGTATGACCCCCGACAGCAGCTCTTATTCCCTGAAACAACTGCGGGGCAAAGTCGTGATGATTGACTTTTGGGCAAGCTGGTGCGGCCCTTGCCGTCGCGAAAACCCCAATGTTGTGGCCAATTATGAAAAATACAAAGACAAAGGCTTCGATATTCTTGGCGTGAGCCTCGACCGCGACATGGGTGCCTGGCGCAAAGCCATCGAAGCGGATGGACTGCCTTGGCACCATATCAGCGACTTGAAAGGCTGGCAAAGCAGCCACGCAGCATTGTACTCCGTTACTTCTATCCCACAAACGATGCTGCTGGATCGCAACGGAAAAATCATCGCACGCAACCTGCGCGGCGAGCAATTGGGGGATAAATTGAAAGAGCTATTCGGGATGTAATTGCTCCCTTTTTTGAGCGCTTGAACGGCGCACAGTGTTTTTCGGCAATTTGGGCTGGGGATGCTGTGCGCCGTTTTTTGTTTGTTGGACTAAATTATTGAAATATCATCAAACCATAAAAAAACATGTTTTTTTTGGGATTTGAATCTAAAAATATACTATTTTTGTAGCAAAAAGGTATGATACATCGAACGCAATCAGACAACATTCTCCAATGGCTTGGAAAAGGGAAAGCTGTTATCGTGATTGGGCCCAGGCAAGTTGGGAAAACAACGCTTGTTCGTCAGATTACGCAAAGTCTCAACAAAAAAACGCTTTGGTTGACAGGGGATGATCCGGAAGCCCGCTCCCTGCTCGATAATATTTCACTTGCTCGGCTCAAAACAATAATGGGTGGCCATGAAATAGTAGTCGTAGACGAAGCCCAGCGTTTCACCAACACGGGCTTAATGCTTAAGCTTGTTACAGATCACTTGCCAGATGTGCAACTTTTCGTAACGGGCTCATCATCCTTGGACATTGCGTCGCAAACCAAAGAAAGCCTCACAGGGAGAAAATTCGAATATCCACTCTTTCCTATTTCCTTTGTAGAAATGTGTGCCGATCATGGCTATTTAGCGGAACGTTCTTTGCTGGAACATCGAATGCTTTACGGCTATTATCCAGACGTTGTACAAAGCGAACCTTTGCGTGCGCAAAAAATCTTAACCGACTTGACCGATGGGCTCATGTACAAAGACTTGCTTACGTTGGATCAAATTAAAAAACCATCACTGTTGGTTAAGCTCTTACAAGCACTAGCGCTCCAGGTTGGCAATGAAGTCCGCTACTCAGAAGTTGGCCAACTTATTGGCGCAGATACAGGTACTGTTGAAAAATATACGGATCTGTTAGAACAGTCATTTGTATTGTTCCGATTGCCCTCCCTCAACCGAAACCTCCGAACCGAAATTAAGAAAGGGAGAAAGATTTATTTTTATGATAACGGCATCCGTAATTCGATTATCAAGAATTTTTCACCACTGGCTTTGCGCAACGATACTGGTGCGCTTTGGGAGAATTTTTTGCTTGCGGAGCGCATGAAGCATAACACTTATTCTGATTACCGGTGCAATGCCTATTTCTGGCGCACAACCACACAGCAAGAAATTGACTACGTGGAGGATGCAGGAGGGAAATTGCACGCTTTTGAGTTTAAATGGCAAGCAAAAAAAGATGCCCGATTTCCCAAGACATTTCTAGATGTTTATCCTGATAGTGAAACACAGCTTATAAACAGGGATAATTTTGAGGCGTTTGTTGGCATGCCAACATAAGTGCATTGATATCATTCGCACTTCTGCGAAATCTCTACCCTCCTGTTTATGCCCAAAGAAAGTTCATCCGAGCCCGTAGTTATCGGCCTGCTGCTTCCATATACATTAATTCGAATCTTATCCAACGGAAATCCGTTGGCAACAAAGAAATCGGCTACCGCTTGAGCCCTGCGCCTTGCGAGCTCGATATTGGCCGCTTCCGGGCCTGTGTTATCCGCATGACCTTCAAGGATTATTGGACACCCTTTTTTTATCAACCTGGGAATCAATGGCGTAAATATCCTTTTGAAAACGGGGGAGATTTCAGCTGAATTATGGTCAAAAGAAACGCTGGGGATTGCTTGATAACCAGCAATTTTATCTAGCGCAATGTCCATTTGAGTGTCTGGAAAAACTTGCTCTGTTGGAGTTGTAACCATACTTCCTGGTTCCCCAATTACGATTGGAGCGGTTATTATCGTCAAATCCTTTGTCAGGCTTTCCAGTTCAACATTGTCGATAAATACGTATACCCCATTGTAGGTTCCTTCATTCCGTTTTTTCTTTGTACTTGGTTTAGGCTCGAAGAGGCCAAGAGCCAAATATGAAGCATCAATTTTTGGTGTGAACTCTAGTGAGAGCGTTTCCCAGCCCGAACTATTTGCTTTCGCAGGCTCAATGGGGATAGTGAATATTTCCCCTTCTAAGGCCATAATGTCCCTTCCGCAAGGATTTTCAGATACTGCCTTAATCTGAAAATTATTCAGGATATACCGATCTAGGTTTCGAAAGTGAATTTGTAGATTGATACGATATTTTGCACCAGAGACGAGTGGATGCGAAAGTTTCTGATACAAATACTCTGGGAGGCCGCCGTCTCCCATATCAGCTAGATAAAATCCTGCCATTCCTTGGCCGGAATAAGGTTGGATTTTTTCAAGGCCCGATCTAATTGTGAAAGATTTTGAAGTATGCGCAAAATCAACAGTGTTCAAAGCCCTCCAATCGGCCAAGGCATCGTTGTACCCAATTGAAATGGTGCATTCAGATTTAAAATTGGAATCAACCTTCTCAAAGGACTCATTTGAAAAGATGTTTTGTGCAGAATTTTGATTCAGAAAAACGATTGAAAAAAGCGCTAGACTAATTAATCTAGCCCAGCACTTTTTATTTAGTAAAATAAACATAGTTGTTAATTAAAGCATTCTACTATCACTACGCCAGGCGCTGGGTCAAAATTAGCACAATCAATTGTCTTACTTGTATGGTACACATGAGTAGCACCATTAAAAGTATAGACAATCCAAGTTTCTGCAGAAACTTGACTGAAGACTGTTGCAAAGGCAAAGGCTAACAAAAACAGAGAAATTTTCTTTTTCATAATCGAAAAATTTTAAGGTGAATAATCATTACAAAAACGGTATCTGCCAAATAATTATAGTTGACGGGTTAAAAGTATGGTAGAATATGGGGTTAGCTAATAGCCTATAGTTATAGAATTTATTTAACCGTGTGAAAATAACTGTGGGTTATTTTATTAATGATTTATCAAATCCTTTCTTCAAAGGATTTGATTTTGTAGAAAAGAGTTTGTTTATTTGTTGGCTTATAATCCTCATTCATCCTATTACCACAATACGCTACATCATCAATGGAAACCTTCTCCCAGACCAGCCTAAGACTAAAGATGCATATGCTTCGAGACTTTTGTGGATACTCACAAAAAGAAATGGCAGACTTTTTAAATATTTCACAACCTGCTTATTTCAAAATTGAATCAGGAAACCACAAAATTACGCTTCTCCATCTTGATAGTTTTGCAGAGGCTTTAGGGCTTTCAACGAATGATATTCTAACCTTTGCTTTTGAAGAGCTCAAGAATATGGCAATTTCGCGGACGGCCCCCTAGAGATTAATAAGTTTCATGCTTAATCTGCCAAACATATTCAAAGAGGGCAAGCGGGCAAATTTCTCCACCATTTCATACCACCGAAAGTAAGGCTCACCCATCTTGAGGTTCATTAAGGTTTTACGATAAAAGGTGTACCATTCCATAAATATGTATGTATCCCATTGTGCGCCCGGCATGGCCTTACACAAAAAAAGCCACCACACTTCCCAGCATGGCGGCTTTTTCAATTTCCAAACCAAACTTTATTGCACCAACGTCACATCCCCCTTAAACAACAGCACACGGCCATCGATCAGGCGGATTTCAGCATAGTACACAAACACAGCGGGATCCATCATCTTGCCGCGGAAACGGCCGGTCCAGCCATGTGATGGGTCATTGGGCATAAAATTGCTGTCGGTGAACAACATTTCACCCCAACGATCGAATACCTGGAAGTTATCCACCTGCAGTATCTGCTTGTTGTCGGCAAAAATGTGGAACACATCGTTTTCGCCGTCTTCCTTCCGAGGCGAAAATACGTTCGGAATATAGATATGTGGTTGATTGTCTACCAGGATCAACACCCTGTCTTGTGCTTCGCAACCGTCTTTGCTGACAATTGCCACCAGGTATTCCGTTGATTTATACGGTTTTGCCCAAGGAGAAAGCAAGTCAGGAATACTGCTGCTCAGGAATGTCAGGCCATCCAGCGGGGTCCAGATGACCGTATCGACAAGCGACAAAGGATAACCTTGGGGCAGTACCGCTTGAAGTCGCAGGGAATCGCCTAACTCTATTTTGAAAGTCGGATCAATGCTGATGGCGGGATCCGGCGCTTTGGGCACTTGCAATGTTTCCCGGTATTTACAGCCATTCACGTCCTTGATCCAAAGATCGTACGTGCCAGGCGCTATCTGTGCAAAATCAAGCGTCGCGCTGTAGTTGATGCCACCATTAATGGAGTACAGATATGGGCCAACACCTCCCGTCACGAGTTCAAACGTGATGACACCATCGTTGTCTTTACACGTTGGTTTTATCAAATCTACTGCCAAATCGGTCGGCACATTGGTCAGTTTTGTCACCACAACGTTGTCCGACTGGGTACATCCTGTCAAGGTATTGGTGACCAACAGCGTGTACGTGCCACTGTTGTTTACCAGCGGCTGTAAACCGTTTGCTCCTGAAATGATATTACCGCCGGCTGTTGTCCATATATAGCTAAAGTTGGATCCTGTAGAGCCCGTACCCAGCAATTTCACCTGTTCTACGGTACAAGTCAGTTCGAAGGTCGGTCCAGCCTCTGCATTCGGCAACACGATATTATCGATGACGTTGACGGATTGACTGGCAGAACAACCATTCGTACTGTTCACCAAGGTGAGCGTGTATTGTCCAGACTGGTTCACGGCTGCCGAGTTGGCGTTTGCGCCGCTGATAATATTGCCATTGATGGTTGTCCAGGTGTAACTGATATTCGGGCCAGGTTGCGAACCACTGCCGTTGAGTGTGATTTGGGAGATGATGCAAGTAAGCAAGCCCGGCGGCGCAACAAGCACATTGGGTGCCTGGGTATTCACATTGACCAAAACATTATCGCTCGCCGTACAACCATTTACTGCGTTTGACACCGTCAACAAGTAAGTGCCCCCTGCTCCAATCACTGGGTTAGGGGTATTGGCGCCACTGATAATTTGCCCGCCGTTTGTGGTCCAGGCGTACGTCATGCCAGGCGTTGATCCACTGCCATTTAATTGCAAGCTTGTAATGGCGCAGGTAAGCAATCCATCGTTACCACCTAGAGCCGATGGGAGTACAATATCTTGTGGCACCGTAACCGTCTGCGAGGAGGTGCAGCCGTTTATATTCGACGTTATGAGCAAGGTATAGGTACCAGGCTGGTTTACAATCGGTAGTAAAGGATCACTTTGATTCACGATGTTGCCGCCAACGGTTGTCCAGTTGTACGCCATGTTGCTGTTGCTGCTACCGGATGCGTTTATGGGCGTTTGTTGGACGGTACAGGTAAGGGTAGCAGGCTGTAGAATGGCCGTAACTGGTGGCACCTGATCAATAGTCACATTGACCTGATCGGTGCTGCTGCAGCCATTGACCTGATTGGTCACCGAAAGCAGGTAAGTGCCTACGGCATTGACCACAGGGTTCAAGGTGTTGTTGCCACTCACGATATTGCCATTGTTCTGCGCTGTCCATAAGTATGTGAAAGTACCAGGAGGATTCGCGGTGCCATTCAAACTTACGGATGTATTGGCACAGGTGATGGTGGGCGTTGCGCCCGCGTCAATGACAGGCGGTGCGATGTTTTGTAGCACCACCACATTGCTTGTTTTTGAGCAACTGTTCAAGCTGTTTGAAACCACCAGGCTGTAGATACCCGGTTGGTTGATAACCGGATTCAGTGTCTGTCCGCCGCTTACGATATTGCCGCCATTGGTGGCTGTCCACTGGTAGGTAAACTCATTGCCACTGCTCGATCCGTTGCCGTTCAGCGTCAGCGCAGTAGTAGCACAAGTGAGGATGGCAGGGGCCGTTATGATAGCCAGTGGAATATCTGCAGCTTCTGTTATGACTACTTGGGCGGTTGATGTACAGCCGTTGGTGGCATTTGTTAGCAGCAGGTTATAAGTTCCTGCACCATCTACCGTTGGGGTCAGAACATTGGTGGGCCCAACGAAAGTGCCGGTATTCGTTGTCCATTGGTAGCTGAAATTGGCTCCGGTGCTACCTGTTGTCTGCATGGTATAGGTTTTGTCCACGCAAGTCAATTGGAAACCAGGCCCTGCTGTTACCTGAGGGTTGATGAAGTCTGGCATCAGGATTACCTGATCAGTCTGGGTACAGCCGTTTACCGTGTTGGTTACTACTACCGTAAACGTCCCGCTTTGATTCACCAATGGATTGGCGGTACTGGCACCTGAAATAATGCCTGAGCCTGTCCAGGCGAAGGTAAAGTTTGCGCCGACAGGGTTACCGGGGCCTCCCAATTGATGTTGTGGGGTGAAACAGTTCAATACCTTATCCGGTCCTGCATCGGCTGGGGGGGGCGCAATATTTTGTGGTACCAGTACGGCAGTGGAAGCAGTGCAGCCATTGGCAGTATTAGTTATGAGCAAAGAATAGTTGCCGGGGGCATTAACCAAAGCGTTGACATCGGTCGAGTTTGATAGCAGGCCAGGTCCGCTCCAACTGTAGGTATAGCTTGCACCGGTTGAAGATCCATTGCTGTTAAGCATTGTTTGCACCACGGAACAATTAAGCGTTGCTGGCGGCGCAATCATGCTTACAGGCGCTGTTGCATCCGGTATCGCTACCACCTGTGCAGTAGAAGTGCAACCGTTGATCGTATTCGTCACCAAAATTTGATAGGTACCCGGCGCGTTAATTTGTGGGTTTTGAATATTGTTAGCAGAGACAAAATTGCCGCCAGAAATGGTCGACCACTGATAGGTGAAATTCGGACCCGTACTTGAATTGCTGCCATCCAGGGTAGAAGATGGTTGCAGGCAACTCAAGGTGACTTGTGCTCCTGCATTGGCAATAGGTGGCGCAATATCAGCCGTAACGTCGGTATTAAAGGTGGCGGTGCAGTTATTGGTCGTGTTGGTTACGATCAACGTATAGGTACCCACGGCGCCCGCTGAAATTTGTAAAGTGCCTTGTCCGCTGATAATTTGCCCGGTAGTGGTGCTCCACTGGTAACTGAAGTTCGATCCTGTAGAGGAGCCGGTGCCACTAATAGCCACTGAAGGTACCGCACAGGTAAGTATGCCTTGCGGCGCTGCAATAGACGTCGGCACATTCGCATTGCTGCTTACTGTGGTATTGGCAGTGCTCGTACATCCATTGGTGGTATTGGTCACCAAGAGTATGTAAGTGCCGACAGCATCAACCGTTGGCATGAGCGTGTTGCCACCCAGGGTAATATTGCCACCAGATGAAGTTGACCAGCTGTAGGTAAAGTTAGGCCCTGTGCTACTGCCGGTGCCATTGAGCTGTAAGGATGGTGTTACACAAGTAATTTGCCCGCCTGGAGCAGCAACCGCTGTTGGGAGGGTCAAGTTGTTGTTTACGACTGCATTATCCGTTGATGTGCAGCCGTTTCCTGTGTTCGTAACCACTAAGGTATACGTGCCTGAAGTAGTGACAATTGGGTTCAAAGTAGAATCACCACTGAGAATGCTGCCACCGTTGGAAGCTGTCCACTGGTACAAGAAATTAGATCCCGAAGAGGAGCCATTGCCATTGAGGGTAATGTTGTTGACCACACAAGTCAGGGTGCCGTTAGGACCGGCTTCTGTGGTGGGCATGGTATTGTTGGCGACAACGGGGACTGTAGCAGTAGATGTGCAGCCATTGGTCGTGTTTGTTACCAATATGATATAGTTGCCCGTTTGATTGACGATGGGGTTCAAGGTGCCGTTCCCGCTGAGGATATTGCCGGGACTGGCCGTCCAGTTATAGGTAAAATTAGCCCCAGTTGAGGATCCCGTTCCGTTCAAGGGTACTGATGAAACAGCACAGGTTATGGTGTCATTTACCGCAGCAACCGAGGTAGGAGCGGTGAAATTGCCGGTGATGGAAGCCGTTGTTGTTTTGGTGCATCCTGTTTGGTCCGTTACGGTCACCGTGTAGGTTCCTGCAGCGAGCCCAACAGGATCTTGAATCGTTGAGCCATTGGACCACAAATACGCGTAGGCAGGATTGCCACCAGCCACCGTCAGGTCTATGGTGCCGCCGTTGGGAATGAAACAGTTAACGCC
>JBBRWA010000075.1:0-21880 GCA_038246345.1 Chitinophagales bacterium | reverse complement strand
TGGGTGTAGTTTTGTGGGTGGTAGGGTGTTTTAAAAGCCTGGAATAATTATGAAATACAAAGTGTTTTTGGTGTTGTTTTATCTCGTTGGGAGCTTGCTTTCCGCCCAGCCCACCATCGAATGGCAAAAAACCTACGGCGGAAGCTATTTCGACCAAGCCTATAGCATTGAGCAAACAACTGATGGAGGCTACATTGTTGCTGGCAACACAGGTTCAACAGATGGAAATGTGTTTGGGAACCACGGTGGCTTTGATTTTTGGGTATTAAAACTGGATAATACTGGATCAATTCAATGGAAAAAGGCACTCGGGGGCAGCAACCATGACTGGCCAAGGGACATCCACCAAACACTTGATGGTGGGTATATCGTGTGCGGATACACGCTATCAAACAATTATGATGTATCAGGCAATCATGGTGAGACAGATGCGTGGGTGGTGAAATTGAACGCATCAGGTAATATTGAATGGCAAAAAACGCTAGGAGGAAGCGCTGATGATCAAGCTTTGTCTATTCAACAAACATCTGATGAAGGATATATTGTAGCTGGAAGGTCAGAATCATCTGATGGCGATATTTCGAATAATTATGGAGGATCTGATTTTTGGGTGATTAAATTATCCAATCTGGGAAGTATTGAATGGGAAAAATCCCTTGGTGGGGGTAATACAGATGCAGCAACCTCTATTAGACAAACTTTGGATGGGGGATATATTGTCTCTGGTGAAACCGCATCTTACGATGGTGATATTACTGATAATCACGGAAATATTGATTATTGGGTGGTCAAATTGACTGAAACTGGAGTAGTTGAATGGCAAAAGACATACGGTGGATTTGGCGCCGATGTTCCAACCGAAATACAACTAACTAGAGACGGTGGATATGTCATCGTTGGATTTTCAGGTTCAAATAACTCTGGAGATGTTACTGGTTTTCAGGGTTTTATGGATTTCTGGATAGTGAAATTGAGCAATAATGGGGATCTCCAATGGCAAAAAACCTTGGGAGGAATGGGGCCGGATTGGGGCCGAAGTATTATACAAACAACCCAGGGTGGGTTCATCGTTTTTGGAACAACAGAATCTATGGATGGCGATGTCTTGGATAATGATGGCGGGCATGAAGCTTGGGCAGTAGGCTTAACTGAAACAGGCGAGATTACCTGGCAGAAGACCTTAGGAGGAACTAAGGCTGACGAAGGGAACTCAATTCAGCAAACCTCCGACAACGGCTTCATCCTAGCCGGCTACGCCTGGTCAAACGACGGCGACCTCACCGGCCAAACCATCCACGGCTACAACGACTTCTGGATCGTCAAACTCTCCCCCGAACCCATCTCCAGCACCACAGCCCCCAACGCCTCCCTCTCCATCTTCCCAAACCCCGCCCAAACCACCATCACCCTCCAAATCCCTACCCCAGAAAGCACCCTCCACATCAGCATCAGCGACCTCCTGGGCCGAACGCTCAGCCGCCAAACGATAACCAACGGCGGCCAGGCAGATATTGCCGCACTGCCCAACGGCCTCTACCTGCTATCAGCCACCACAGAAGCTGGACAAGTGTACGTAGGGAAGCTGCGGAAAGAGTAATAAAAAAACTGCGCCGCTGCTTGATGGAGCACGGATTGAAAGGATCAACCGGATATAAACAGATTTATAAGAACGAACCCTTAATCCGTTTTAATCCGTCAAATCCGTTCAATCCGTGTTCCATTTGAGTCCCGCACGCGTAACACCCACCCGCACGCCCAATGCCCTTGACTGCGCGATTTTGAAGACGGCACCACCCTTTATTCCCTGCGCAACAAAAAATCAATGCCCAACAAGGAATGTCCATTTTCCAAAGATTAGACGTACACCTCATTCTCCCGATAAGCCTAAGAAAACCTTGTATTTGGCTTGCGCATCAATATGACCAAGCGTTCCGCCCAATGGGGCATTGGACTTTCCTTGTTGGACATTACCCATTTTTTGATTTGATACATGCTCGGCATTATTATGACCATTTCAAAAAAATCGGCCCAAGCTGCTGAAACACAATCCCAAGCTAAAGCACAACCGATGTGCCCCGTCCACCGTCTACCGTCCACCGTCGCCCGATTAGAATGCGCGCGCAAGCATTTTTTGCCGCGTTCCAACGTTATAAGCGTGCGTTTTTGACATTTCGCAAGGGCAAGGCATTTTGAATCCGCGCCGCCCATCGTATCTTCACCGCTTATTCGATTAAACACACCCTTAATTGAGACATTTTCTCCCACATTTTATCCAGGAACATTACCGGAACGGCATATACCAGGGCCGTTTGCGGGCATGTACCATGTTCGCCGATTTGAGCGGGTTCACCCAGCTGACAGACAAATTGATGCAGCGCGGCCCGGAAGGAGCAGAGGAGCTTTCCGATGTGCTCAACCAGATATTTCAACCCACCGTGGCCCTCGTTTACGCGCAGGGTGGGTTTATTCCCTATTTCGCCGGGGATAGCTTCACGGCAATTTTTCCCGTAAAAGATACCGCTGAAGCGCCGACCATTGCGCGGAAGGTCTTGCAAACGGCACAGGCTATGCTTACCCGTTTTGAGCGCGAACAAGCCGACGAAACATCCATTTTGTCAGAACACCAAATCGGCCTCAAAGTGGGCCTTTCCGAAGGGGATATCGATTGGGGCATTGTGGGCGACCATCGCAAATCTTACTATTTCCGGGGCATGCCCATCGACTTGTGCGCCGAAGCCCAAACAAAAGCAGCGCACCTCGAAATGGTGGGCGATGGCCAACTGCTGCGCTACCTCCACCCCGATTTTGTAGACAGCGAACCCATAGATGGCCGTTATTTCAAGCTTAAAATGGGGAAAGATTTCCCAACAGAATTCGCCCTGACGGAGACAGCGCCGACGCTGCCTGCGCCCGACCCGAGCATCGTATCCCAGTTTTTTCAACCCGAAGTTTTTGAAAATCAGGGCCTTGGTGAATTTAGAAATGTGGTCAGCGTATTTCTCTCCTTCGAAGGCGTGGATAGCCACGAATCACTCAACCACTTTGCTTCTATTGTACTGGACCAAAGTGAAAGCTTTGGCGGTTATTTCAAAGAAATTGATTTTGGCGACAAGGGTGGCGTGATGTTTTGCCTTTTTGGCGCACCCGTTTCTTTTGAAAACAATACAGAACGGGCGCTGGAGTATATAGGCGCTATACAAGAGGATTTACGCAACCTGGAATCCCTCACAGGTGCGCGCTTCCGCATTGGCATGGCTTCAGGGCAGGCATTTACTGGGGTGATCGGCAGCGATGAGCGTTGTCAATATGCGGCGGTAGGTGCCCGGGTGAACCTCGGCGCACGCCTCATGATGAAAGCTGATTGGGGACAGGTAATGGCCGACGAGAACGTGTCGCGCAACCGAAATTTCAAATTCAGCTACAGCGGCGACGGGCATTACAAAGGCTTTGACAAACCCATTCCAACGTACACGCTTACGGGCAGAAACCTGGCCGGACGCGCCAGTTTTTCCGGCGATTATTTTGGGCGCCAAACCGAATTGAACAAGCTTTTCGATTTCGCCCGGCCCTTGCATGGGAATAAATTTGCTGGCGTGGCCTACATTTTTGGGGAGGCGGGCATTGGAAAAAGCCGCTTCATTTACGAACTGCGGCGGGCCATTCGCGACAGCATGGCCGTTACCTGGCTGAGCTGCCAGAGCGACCAGATTTTGCGCAAGCAATTCAACCCCTTTATCTACCTGCTGAAAAACTATTTTGATCAAAGCCCGGAGAACTCCAAGGAGCGAAACAAAGAGCTTTTTGAGCAAAATTTCCTGGAGCTTCAATATGAGCTCACCGAAAGCGGCCACCCGGAAGCTGATGCTGTTCGCCGCGAAATAGCGCGGACGCAAAGTGTGCTGGCGGCCATGGTCGGCATCCACTATCCCGGTTCCCTCTGGGATCAACTGGATGCCCGGGGTCGTTACCAAAATGGTCTGGCCGCCATGGCCAACTTGTTCGTCGCCGAATCGCTGCTGCAACCCTTGGTCATTGAGCTGGAGGACGCGCATTGGTACGACGATATGAGCCGGGAGTTTCTGGCGCAATTCATCCGCAGGGCGCAGGGCTATCCGCTGCTGTTTTTGGCCACCAGCCGCTTTGAAGATGATGGTAGCAAGGCGTTTGTTTTCAAGCAAGCAGTGCTGGAAGAGCTAAATTGCCCGACTTGTGAAATTGACCTGAATTTTTTGCAACCGGAAGATTTAAAGGCATTTGCAGAGTCCAAAATGGGTGGCCCGATTCACACCGATCTTTTGGAATTGATGCAGCGCATGACCCAGGGCAACCCCTTTTATGTGGAGCAAATGGCCGAGTATTTCCTGGAATCAAACCTGCTGAAAAATACCGACGGCGTATTGCAACTCAAAAATCAGGATGTGCTAATCAATGATTCCGTGAAAGAAATCATGATGGCGCGCATCGACCGTTTGAGCAGTCTGGTAAAGGAAACAGTGAAAGCTGCAGCGGTGATCGGGCGGGAGTTTGAATTGCCCGTATTGTCGGCAGTGATGGCCAAGCAAGAGGATTTTGTCCTGAAAAATGGCGACCTCGAAATGGTATTGCGGGAACAAATACAGACTGCGGAAAAATGGCAGGTATGGTACGCGATGAATGAACTGCGCTACATATTCCGCCACTCTTTGCTGCGCGAAGCGGCCTACGACATGCAGCTGCGCACGCGTTTGCGGGAACTCCACCATTCCATTGCTGAGGCCATTGAGCAACTGTACCCGGGTTCAGAAGAGCGATACGTGGACCTTGCTTTCCACTACGAACAAGCAGAGGACGAAAAGAAAACCAACAAGTACCTCGAAAAAGCAGCGCGTTTTTCACAGCGCAACTACCTCAACCGGCAGGCCATAAAATTCTTCCAAAAACTGATCGATAATATCCTGAAAAAGGATAAAAAGGGCAAAAAAGTGATCAAATTGCTGCTGCGCAAGGGTACGGTGCACGAATTGGTGGGGCAATGGGACGAAGGCGAGCAGGACTACCGCGATGCTTTGGAGCGCTCCAAAGGCATTGACGATTGGTACCTGATCGGGCGCAGCAACCGCCGGCTCGGTCAGTTGCTGATGTTGCGCGGCAACTATAATGAAGCCAAAAAACACCTCGATGTGGCCGTCACCTGTTTCGACCTGGCAGCCGACCAGGTGGGCATCGCCAAAACTTACGGTAATCACGGTACCTTCCACTTCCGCCAAGGCGGCTACGAAGCGGCCAAAAGCTGGTTCGCAAAAGCCATTGAAATCAACAGGAGCCTGCACCGGGACATAGAAAATACGCCCATCGTAGCCAACCTCGGCCTGATATTTATGAATCAGGGCCACTACGATGAAGGCATACGCTGGATAGAAGAGCAACTGGAAACCGCCGAAAAAGCGGCTGACAAGCAGGGATTGACCATTTTGTACACCAATTTGGGCATTATTTACCTGGAAAAAGGTTCCCTGGATTCTGCGCTGCTTTGTTTGGAAAAAGGCCTGGCCTTGTCCGAAGAGCTCGGCAACAAACTCTTCATGACCATCTGCATCGGCTCCATAGGTTCTGTTTGGGAGAAAAAAGGCGACTACGCCAAGGCCATGCAGAACTTCGAACGCGACTTGCAATTGGTACAAGAACTCGGCGACAAGCAAGGCATTGCCATCGCTTGCGGGCTTATTGGCGACTTGCTTTCCGTCACGGGCGAGTTTGACCGCGCCATTGAATTCCTCGTTAAAAACCTTGCCCTGAGCCGCGAACTCAACTACAAAAAGGGCATCGCCAAAGCCCTGAATACCCTTGGCGACACCTGGTTCTACAAAGGTGATTACCGCCGCAGCATTACCTACTACAACGAAGCCATCGAATACGCCCGTGACATAGGCAACCGGCTCGTGCTCGGCTATTCGCTCATCGAAAAAGGGCTGGTACACGTGTACGCCGACGAAATAGCGGCTGCCCGGCAAGTGCTCGATGAAGGCCGCGAAGTCGCGCTATCGCTCGGCAATGCCGAACTCACCTTTAGCGCCAACATACTGCGCTCCCAGGTCATCATTGCAGAAGGCCAGCACCATGACGCCATCCGACAGCTGCAACAACTGCTCTCCCTAGCGCGTACCGAACGCGAAGAAGCCGCCGTGCATTTTGAACTGCGCCGCGTGGCAGACAACCCTACGCCGCACCATTTGAAGGCGTTATCGCTGTACAAGAGTTTGTATGCGCGGACACCGCAGTATTTGTATAGGGTGCGGATTGAGGAAATGGAGCGGTAGTGGGCTGGTGTGGTGTTATTGTCGTTTTATAGGAGAACTTTTCGTTAGCCGACAACTAACGACTAATCAACTAACCCAAGTACGGTAAATTGTTAACGCCATTAACAAACCACCGTAGATTTTCAATTATTTTAGTCGTTCGTTGCGGTTAAGTGCGCTTCTCCCAAAACCCCAATGGGTATATCCACCTCCTCAAGCAGGATATACGCAACCACAAGCCAAACAAATAATGCAGGGAATTCAGTTTCAAAGTGCGATTTTTTGAACCACAAATATAACGGAAGAATTCACATTTACAAACGTTCTTATCTTTTCGCCTCCTGCCCAACCCTTCCGGCAAACCCTGTTTTTGGCCCGGTGCGAACATGCGCTCAAAAATATATTTCCCCAAAAACTTGCAACTATGGTACAAAAACCGCAAATTTTGTAGAAGGAAGATTAACAGTCACCTTTCAAACCCAAACACCAAGTGAACCAACGAAACACCCCCTTTCTCCGCCTCCTGGTGCCTTTTGCGCTCGGAACCGCCCTTGGCGGATGGCTTGATCAAGCGCATGAATTTCTATATTGGCTCTTTAACGCCACCATTTTCTTTTCCCTTTTCTTGGCAATCCGCCGCTACAAATACCGCAACCGCTGGTTTTTTGGCGCTACGCTGAACACCTGCCTTTTGTTGGCGGGCTACATTTTGATCGTGCAACACAATGAACTGCGGCAGCCCGATCATTTTTCGGGACAAAAACGGAGCGGTAATTACATGGTTTGTACCGTGTACGAAGCGCCGTCGCATGGGGCAAAGACAAAAATTCCGGTACGGGTAGAAGCCATGGGTACCTCGCCAGATTCTTTGACTTTTGTGACGGGCAACCTGATGCTTTTCCTGGATCCATCGGATATGGTTGACAGCATTCGATATGGCGATCGGTTGGGGATTCACGCTGGGGTGCTGCCCACGGAGCCGCCGAAAAACCCGCATGTATTTGATTACAAACGGTATTTGCATTTTCAAAACATGCATTACCAGAGTTTTGTAAAGCCAGATTCAGTCGTGGTGCTTTCCAGCGGGCATGGGTTCAAGCTCTGGGCGCAGGCTTATACTTACCGCGACCGACTCTTGACCATCCTTCAAAAACATTTCCCAACCCAAAACGAATACGCGGTGGCTTCGGCGCTGATGGTGGGCTACAAGGACGACCTTTCCGACGAGCTGCGAACGGCCTACGCCGAAACGGGCTCCATGCACGCGCTCGCGGTTTCGGGCACGCATGTGGGCATGGTGTACATGGGTTTGTATTTCCTTACAAAGCGCCTGCGCTTGCGGGGAAAATGGCGCTTGTTGGAATCTGTTTTCATCCTGCTGGCCATTTGGGGCTTTACATTTTTGACGGGTGCCACGGCATCGGTGTTGCGGGCATCGGTAATGTTTAGCACCTACATGCTTGGCAAGGCCATTTGGCGCAATGCATCGGCCTGGAATGTGTTGCCTGCTTCGGCGTTTGGGCTGTTGCTATACAACCCTTACTTTTTGTTCGATGTCGGATTTCAGCTTTCCTACACGGCCGTGGCGGGTATGGTGTTTTTTTACCCACGACTGTACAAACTCTTTCCCCCCGGGCCACGCTGGGCCGATGAGGGCTTGAAAGTACTGTTGGTGGGCGCAGCGGCGCAGTTGGGCACCTTGCCTTTTGCGTTGTACTATTTCAGCCAGTTCCCCATTTATTTTTGGCTGGCCGGCTGGATTGTGGTGCTGGGCGGGGCGGCCATTCTTTGGGGTGGAACGGTGCTGGTCCTGCTGGATAATTTACCTTCAATAATCCTGTGGAATGCGGATGTATTTCAAACCCTCACTGGCTGGCTCGGGAATGCCTTGTATTTCATGGTGTTATACTTGAATAAAGCCATTGTTGGCATTCAAAGTCTGCCCGGAAGCGTGATTTCGGATGTATGGATACCAGGATGGGTAGATGCGGCGCTGTACATGGCCATTGCCTTTTTGGGCGCTTTGATGGTGCTGCGGCGCGGGAAGTGGCTGGCTGCTTTTTTCGGGCTGATGGGCCTGCTGGGTGTTTACCGCATCAGTACCCTTTCGGTAAAACAAATCCAACGCACGGTGGTCGTGTACAACATGCCGAAACAAAAGCGGCTGATCGATTTTTTTGATGGTCGCCACGTGTACGCCCTCTCCGATACCCTGACGACAAAGCAGGAAAACTTTACCGCAAAACCCAATCGGGTCGCTTCGGGTATTCAACAAAAAACGCAGGTCATGCTGGACGAACCACAGGCGTTCCGCAGCGACAACCTCCTGTTCGATAAACCTTTTGTGCAGTTTTTTCAACAAAAAATGGCCCTGATCGATGATGCCCGCTGGGTAACAGCCTTCGATGCAGCGCCAATATCGGTGGATGTTGTGTTGCTTTCTAAAGGTCCGGAGCTGAGCGTTGCCGCTTGCCGGGAGAAGTTTCCCTTCGGGATTATTGTTTTTGACACCTCCAATTCCAGGCGGAAAGTGGCGCGCTGGCAACAGGAATGCACGGAAAATGGCTGGGTCTGCCATGATGTACGCACGCAAGGAGCCTGGATTGGTGCCGCATCCACCGAATAAACTTTGAATCTGGTTGCGGCACGCGCAAGCAGCCGTAATTTCTTTTTTCTCTATAATTTTTTCACCTACCCGCTCACGCTTCAACATAGGCGGGTTCATCAAAACACTTTATCACCATGAAAACACGCTTTGTTAATTACCTCCATTTTAGCCGCAACGAGCGGCTCGGCACCTTCGTGTTGCTGATTTTCTGCGTGGCAGCCTTTGCCATCCCAAGCATCCTGCAATGGCTGCGACCGCGCGCTTCCACCGATTTTTCCGAATTTGAAGCGACCATTCAAGTATTTCGGCAATCAACTGCCGCAATGGCCGCCATCCCGGGGCAAAACTTCGATTTTGACCCCAATCTCGCCACAGAAACAGATTTCAAAAACCTGGGATTGTCCGAAAAAGTAGCGCAAAATATTTGTCGGTTCCGGGAAAAGGGAGGCTCCTTTCGCAAGCCCGAGGATTTCCAGAAAATCTGGAGCCTGCCGCCTGCTGATTACGCCCGTTTGCTGCCTTACATCCACATAAGTATGGGAAATAAGTCCGCAAGTAAACATGCTTCCTCCCGCGATCCCGAGTATTTTCCATTTGATCCGAACACCGCCACGGAGCAGGATTTTATCAAATTGGGATTGCCGAGCAACACGATAAAAGGCATCCTGAACTACCGCTCGAAAGGTGGCGTTTTCCGAAAAAAAGAAGACCTGGCAAAAATTTATAGCCTGAGCGAAGCCGATTATGTGCGGCTGGAACCCTACATAAACATTTCAAAACCAACAGCCTATCATAATGACTTGCGCCCAAGCATGTACGCAGGCGGTGGTAGTCCGTACAAGTCATCCAAAACAACTGGCGCTATCGACATCAATCGATCAGACGTAGAAGCCTGGGCCACCTTGCCGATGATAGGGCAGGGTAGGGCCAAACAAATTGTCAACTACCGGGAAAAGCTGGGCGGATTCCGCTCTATTGAACAGGTGGCCGAGGTGTATATGTTCCCCGACAGTGTTTACCAACGGATAAAGCCCCAACTCAGCATGGCAAAGACGGAATTGCACAAAATAAACCTCAACACCATCACCCCCGAAGCGTTGCGCAAACACCCTTACCTGACCTGGAAGCAAGCCGACCTGATCCTTGCCTACCGCGCCCAGCACGGACCTTATGCAAGCGTGGACGATGTACTCAAAATAAAAGCTTTTACCGACAAGGTTTGGTGGGAAAAGGTGTCGCCATATTTCGGAGTAGAATAAAAGCTATGATTTATAAGGCAAGAATTGTAGGTTTGCCCATTATATAGTTATGAGTTATGAGTTATGAGTTATGAGTTATGAGTGATGAGTGGGCACGATATCTGGACTTTGGCTTGGTTGGGTTTTTCAGCACCTAATCGAAGCAGAGGATTTTAAGGCCTGAAAAACCTACCCAAAACCGAAGAAGGATAATGGTAAACTCATAACTCATAACTCATAACTCATAACTCATAACTCATCACTCATCTCTCATAACTCATAACTCATAACTCATAACTCATCACTCATCACTCATAACTCATAACTTATAACTAAAAAATGCGTAATCACCCAGCGGCACTGCCCTTTTTATTTTTAACGGAAATGTGGGAACGCTTCGGCTATTACCTCATGATTGGAATTTTCACCCTCTACATGACCGATACAAAAAGTGGCGGCATGGGTCTTGAGCGCGGTGTTGCTTTCGATATTTTCGGTACTTTCATTGCCCTGGCATACCTAACGCCCTTCCTGGGCGGTCTAGTGGCCGACCGTTTGCTGGGCTTCCGAAAAAGTATCATCATTGGCGGCACCTTGATGGGTATTGGTTATCTGTTGCTGGCCATCCCGAACAACCTCACCACTTTTTACATCGCTTTAGCGGTCATGGTGATCGGTAATGGCTTTTTCAAGCCTAGTATTTCCACCTTGTTGGGCAACTTGTACAACGAAGAGCGTTACAAAAAGCTGAAAGACGATGGATACAGCATATTCTATATGGGCATCAACATTGGGGCGCTTGTGTGCAATTTCGTGGCGGCCTATATGCGCAATACGTACGGATGGGGCCATGCGTTTGCTGCAGCGGGTATCGGGATGTTCATTGGTGTGATCGTTTTCATGCTTGGTAATAAGCACTATGCCAATGCCGATGTGAAAAAGAGCGCCGACGATCCTGGAAGTGCTGGACTAGGAGCCGTATTGTCTTCCGTGCTTATTCCGGCAATTGTAACAGGTATCGCTGCATGGTATATTCCGGGCAATATTTTTGGTTCTGATTCTACAGATGCTTTCATGTTCGGTGCCATGCCAGTGGTCGCGTTTTACATTTGGACCCTGATAAAAGCGGCACCCGATGAAAAGCCACGCATTCGTGCCTTGCTTGCCGTGTATGCCGTGGTGATTGTTTTTTGGGCTGTTTTTAAGCAAAATGGTACTGCACTGACCACTTGGGCTCAATTTTACACCGATCGTTCCATGCCAACGATGGTGGAATCAACAGCCAAATCGTTGGGCTCTACCCAAACCGTAAAGATGGAAAAGGATACTTTCCCGGTTTACGATGCTCAATTCCGGACAACGAAAGATCCGGCAACCGACAAAATGATGATGGCTGTCGTTTACCCGCCGTACTTTAACAATATCCCGCCCGAACAACGCCCAGCAGAAGGGACGGAAATCAAGTTGGTATCGACCGAGATATTCCAGTCTGTCAACCCCTTCTTTGTCATTGTGCTCACGCCGCTGCTGATCTGGCTCTTCAGTTGGCTGCGAAAACGGAACCGGGAACCAAGTACGCCCGGCAAAATTGGCTGGGGTTTGATTATCAGCGCCTTGTCGACACTCGTCACCGTCTGGGCCGTTTACTCCTGCCACAACGGCGCGGTGAAAGCTTCGGTTTGGTGGGTGGTGATGACTTATGCTGTTATCACGGTCGGGGAGCTTTGTTTGAGTCCCATGGGCTTGTCGATGGTATCGAAGATGGCACCGGTGCGCCTGGCTGGCTTGATGATGGGTGGTTGGCAATTGGCAACATCTCTGGGCAACAAACTATCCGGTGTATTGGCCACCATGTGGGACAAGTACGATGACAAGTCGATGTTCTTCTGGCTCAATTTCACCTTGTTGTCTATCGCGGCCGGGGTGTTGTTTGCGATGTTGCCCTGGTTGAAACGAATATTTAGGGAGGCTGGGGTGAAATAACATGATTCATCCCGTATTTTTATAGGAAGGGAAACCGGGGTGAAACTGGGTATTTGTTTATGCTTATTGGTCGGACGATGAAAAATCGGCAGACCAATTGGCTCTCGTCCGACCACTTTTCGTGGTCTGACGAATAAGTAAGGACAAATACAGCCCCATCTGGCCCTATTTAGCTAAGAACCCAAGCAAATCCTGAAAATAAGGGATGACTCATGTTGGCTCATGCACTCATTTGGGTGGTGAAAAAAGCCTGAAAAAGCAACGCAAAAAGAAATTTTAAAAAAAAATCAGGTTTTTAAAAACTTTTTTTGGCTACTTCTCGTGGGTTTTTTTCAACAAACAGCCGATTCAACAACGTTTATTTCTCGTCAAAACCTTAATATTTGGTTAAATGAAAACGGTTTAGACAACAAAAAACAAGAATCGGCTGTTTTCATTACTCAACAAACTTAAAATTATGTCCTTTGCAACTGGCGGTCTGTGCCGCACTTTTGTATCATCAATTACAGAGAACGGCGGGACGAGAATAGCGAGCGGCAAAAATTGATACCTGATTTAGAAACTTTTCATGAGATTATTATACGGGAAATCCGAACGCGGCGCAAAAGTGCGCCGCGTTTTTTTTTGCCCGTGCTAGCCGTTTTGTATCAGGATTAGCGGGATTTTTAGGATTATTCAGGAATGTCGTTGGCTTGGTAAGACTGCGTTGACGATTGAGCGCCACAGCTCCAGGCACAAAACATAGCTGTGCATTACAGCAGGTCAAGCCGATATCAGGGCCATAAGGAAATAGCGTGCTGAAACTAAATGCCAAGTATTAGCACTGATGATCTGCCGTCAACAGTCAACTGTCTGTTTCGTGATTTTCAGTGTGCTGCGCCAGCATCAGAGACAAAAAGGAAATGGAGTGCTGAAAATCAATACCAAGCATTAGCACTGATAATGTGCAGTCAATGGTCAAAAGTCAACGGCCAACGGTCAGTTCCACGACACATACTCCGGAATTTCCGCAATGACTTCAAAGCGGTTGCCCTTGTTGAACATGGCCTGGCTCCAGAGCTCTTCTGGCGATGAATTAAAGGCGTAGTTGGCATCCATCGGCGACACCACCCAGGAGCCGGTTTCCATTTCTTCGGCAAGTTGTCCGCCCGACCAGCCTGCGCAGCCAAGGAAAAAGCGAATCCTGCGGGGTTCGAGCAAGCCACTGGTGATCAGGAATTTCAAGTTTTCGAAATCACCGCCCCACCAAACGCCTTTGGCAACGGGCAGGCTGTCTTCCAGCAAATCGCCCATATCGTGTATAAAATGCAGGGAATCGGTATGCACCGGTCCACCAAAATACACGGGTGCTTCAAAAGGGGGCATGTCCACCAGCACATCATTGAGGTTCATACCCGTCAATTTATTCAGGATAAGTCCCAAGGTCCCCTCTTCGTCGTGCTCGCACAGCAGCACAGCTGCTCGACGGAAGTTAGGGTCGATCATAAATGGCTCAGCCAAAAGTAATTGTCCGCTTTTCACGGTTGATCTTGTTGCCATATCCACAGTCAATTAAATGTAGAACAATGCTGTTTCTTCCTACGAAAGTAAAGGGGATATTGCAAATTACAAAACGCCTTAACCTTCTTTGCGCTACAAACTATCTGTCGCAATGTCTTTGTTGATTTTGCGGATCATGCCGCGCAGCACCGCGCTGGCGCCGACCTCCACAAATTCAGTAATCCCATTGGCAATCATGTTTTCAATGGATTGCGCCCAGCGCACTGGCGCGGTAAGTTGCTTTACCAGATTTTGACGGATTGCTTCCGGATCGGTAACGGGCATCGCGTGTACATTTTGGTAAACCGGACAAATTGGGTTTGAAAACTGCGTTGCGCGGATGGCTTTTTCAAGTTCATCCTGCGCAGGTTGCATCAACGGCGAGTGAAATGCCCCGCCGACAGCAAGCACCAAAACCCGTTTCGCTCCAGCTGCGCTTAGTTTTTCAGCAGCCATTTCAATACCCTTTTTGGAACCGGAAATAACCAACTGCCCCGGCGAATTGTAGTTGGCAGGCACCACAATTTCAGTTTCAATACCCTTACAGATCCTTTCCACATCGGTATCCTCCATGCCCAGCACGGCGGCCATGGTGCCTTCGGTGACCTCGCAAGCTTTCTGCATCGCAAAGGCACGCTGGCTAACCAATTGCAAGGCAGCTTCAAAAGACAGCGCGCCGGCAGCAGCCAATGCGGTGAATTCGCCCAGTGAATGGCCAGCAACTGCTGCGGGCTTGAAAGCCGCGCCTGCGATTTTGGCCCGAATGATACATTCGAGAAAAACAGCGGGCTGGGTTACCTTAGTCTCCGTCAGGTCTTCTTTTGTGCCCTCAAACATCACATCGGTGATGCGCCAGCCAAGGATGCTGTTGGCCTGTTCAAAAAGCTCGTTGGCCTGTGTGTTGTTTTCGTAAAGTTCTTTGCCCATGCCTTCAGCCTGGGAGCCTTGTCCGGGGAAAACGTATGCGGTCATAATTCGTTGTTCGTTATTCGTTGATAGTTGATAGTTGTTAGTTGTTGGGTGTTCGTTGTTCGTTTCCGAGCGTTTAGTCTGCCATCGATGCCATAGAGCGGGGAATGCCATCCTTTCCGTCCTTATATTTCACTTCAGCAGAAAGACCTAGCGCTCGGAAACGAACAACTATCAACTATCAACGACTACAGCGGCAGCGCCGAATACCGCTCAATAAACGCCTTGAGATCATCCACCATTTTAGGGGAGCCGATGGCGATGGTGCAACGTTGGTGCAGCTCGGTTGGTGTCACATCAAGGATGCGTTTTAGCTGTGTATTCATGGCTTTTCCACCCGCTTGTTCAATGAGCATGGCCAGCGGGTTGCATTCGTACAGCAGCCGGAGTTTGCCCTTTGGATATTTCCGCGTACTTGGGTAAAGGAAAATACCACCTTGGATCAGGATTCTGTGCACATCACTCACCATGGAACCGATGTAGCGCAGCCCGAAATTCTGATCGGAACAATTGTCGATGTAACGGCGCATTTCAAGGTCGAATTTGGAATAATAGCCTTGATTTACCGAGTAGGTCTGGCTGTCTTCCGGGATCACCATGTTGCGGTGGCTCAGGCAAAACTCCCCGATACTGGGATCGAGGGTGAAGCCATTCACACCGCGCCCTGTTGTGTACACCAGCATCGTTGAAGTTCCGTACAGCACATATCCGGCCGCAACTTGTTTCATGCCCGATTGCAAAAAGTCAGCGAGTGAAGCGGGGCCACTTGGGTCGCTTTTTCGGCGATAAATGGCGAATATGGTACCTACCGACATGTTTACGTCAATGTTCGAGGAACCGTCGAGTGGGTCGAACATGACCACATAGTGGCTTTGCTTGGAATTGACCGGCGGCACATGAATGATGTCGTCGTTTTCTTCGGAGGCAATGGCGCAACATTCACCGGAATTCTGGAGGCATTCTATAAGCCTTTCGTTGGCATACACATCAAGCTTTTGCTGGGTATCGCCGCTTTGGTTTTCCGCGCCGTTAGCTTCGCCGATAATATTGACCAAACCCGCCTTGTTTACTTCACGGTTGATAATTTTAGCCGCCACACCGATGTCGCGCAACAAACCTGTGAGTTCGCCGGTAGCATAGCTAAAGTCTTTTTCGGAGCGAAGGATAAACTCGTCGAGGGTGACGATACGGTTGATTGGAATCTGCGCGATGGAGGGTTGGTCAGCGCCGTTTTGTGCAGCTTTTTTTGATGTAGCAGTAGCCATAAGTCGTGGTAGTTGTTTAGTTAGGCGTGTCAAATGTAAACAAATTCCGTTTTCAAAACAGAAAAGCAAGTTAGGCGTTACATTTGTATACCATACCGACGCACATGACAACTCGACACTTTATCCTGATTATCAGTATTTTGAGCCTCCAGGCCTGTCGCCCTGCGGAGCCGGAAGAAATTCCATTGCCTACGAAAATCTGTGTGCTTACCTCGCACCACGGACAAATTATTCCACATGCGAAGATTTGGTTGAAGTACAATGCCGACAGTTTTCCAGGCTACGACCAAGCACCGTCCTATTTCGATGCATCGTTCCAAACGGGCGCTGATGCCCGTGGCTGTTTGGAGTCAGTACCAGAAGGCAAACACTGGCTGATCGCCTTTGGCTATGATAGCCTGCATTTCCCCAACCATGTTTACGGCAGCATGTTGGTGAATATTGACATACCTTATCGGGCGGTGCTGGATACCATACTCTACGTTTCGGAGTAACGGTTTCAGGTTTCAAGGTTTCAGGTTTCCGGTTTACGCGATTGGTTCGTGGCTTTGAAACTCCATTTCAAAATTAACAACAGATCGTGTAAACCTTGAAACCTGAAACCTGAAACCTGAAACCCTCTTTTCTATGAACAAAACCTTTTTCTGCATTGACGCCCATACTTGTGGCAATCCTGTTCGCTTGGTCGCTGGCGGTGGGCCGGTGTTGGAAGGTGCCAATATGAGCGAAAAGCGGCAACATTTCTTGCGGGAATACGACTGGATTCGCAAAGGGCTGATGTTCGAGCCGCGTGGCCACGACATGATGAGCGGCAGTATTTTGTACCCGCCACATGATCTGGCGAATGATGTAGCGGTACTTTTTATTGAAACCAGCGGCTGCTTACCGATGTGCGGCCACGGTACCATTGGTACGGTTACCATTGCCATTGAGCAAGGCTTGGTAACACCGAAGGTGCCCGGCAAGCTGCGGCTCGAAACCCCTGCCGGACTGGTGGAGGTGGTCTATCATCAAGAAGGCCGAAAGGTAAAATGGGTGCGCCTCACCAATATTCCCGGATTTCTTGCCGCGGAAAATATTTCGGTGGAATGCCCAGACTTGGGTGTATTGCAAGTGGATGTAGCTTACGGCGGCAACTTTTACGCCATCGTAGACCCACAGGAGAACTTTCCAGGCTTGGAACATTTTAGGGCCGAACAACTGATTGCCTGGGCGCGGGAGATGCGGCAGCGCATCAATGAAACACACAGTTTTGTTCACCCCGAAAACCCGACGATACAAGGCTTGAGCCATATCCTTTGGACCGGAAAACCTTTAGATCCCGGCTCTACAGCCCGTAATGCCGTTTTTTATGGCGACAAAGCCATCGACCGTTCGCCATGTGGCACGGGCACCAGCGCCCGTATGGCACAGTGGTATGCCAAGGGTTTGCTCAAACCAGGCGATACTTTTGTGCATGAAAGTATCATCGGTTCCAAGTTTATTGGACGCATTGAGGAGGAGTGCAACGTGGCCGGACGACCCGCCATGCGCCCCAGTATTGAAGGCTGGGCCATCGTTACCGGGTTCAATACCATACTGTTTGACGACGAAGACCCTTATGTCCATGGATTTCAGGTGATTTAGTTTGCGTACCTTCGCGCCAAAGTACCTGCATGACACTCTCTTTTGATACCCTGAACCTGAATAACCCCCTCCGCAACGCCTTAAACGACTTAGGTTTTGAGGAGCCAACCCCCATACAGCACAAAGCATTTTCCATCATCATGTCGGGCCGGGACGTGGTCGGCATCGCCCAAACAGGCACGGGCAAAACCTACGCCTACTTGCTGCCCATCTTACGACAACTGACGTTTTCCAAACAAAAAGAGCCGCGTGTGCTAATTTTGGTGCCTACCCGAGAATTGGTGGTACAGTTGGTCAGTGATATTAAGAAATTGACCACCTATGTGAACCTGCGGGTAGAAGGCGTATATGGTGGCACCAACATCAATACCCAAAAATTGCTGATTGCCAGTGGCGTAGATATACTCGTAGCTACCCCTGGACGGTTAATCGACCTGGCGGTGACACGAGTGCTCAAACTCGGTGGCGTCCGCCAATTGGTCATCGACGAGGTGGATGAAATGCTGAGCCTGGGTTTCCGTCCACAGCTGACCCGCATCCTCGATATGATGCCACCCAAACGACAGAACCTGCTTTTTTCGGCTACCATGACGGAAGAAGTAGACACTATATTGGATGAGTTTTTCAACGCACCCCAGTACGTGGAAGTTACCCGTATGGGCACGCCTTTGGAGCAAATTCGACAGAGCGGCTATCATGTACCCAATTTTTTTACCAAAATAAACCTGCTGGCCAAACTGCTCGAACAGGACGAAACCATGGAGCGGGTACTGATATTTTGCCCCAGCAAACGCATGGCCGATGTCGCCCACGAACGCCTGAAAGGGAAGTTCCCCGACCAATTCGACGTGGTGCACTCCAATAAATCGCAGAACTTCCGACTCAATGCCGTAATCGCTTTCCAAAAAGGCAGCCTGCGTGGCCTTATCACCACCGACTTGCTTGCACGTGGCCTCGACATCACTGATGTGACCCACGTTGTCAACATCAATACGCCGGATGTGCCGGAAATGTACATACACCGCATCGGACGTACCGGTCGTGCAGATATGGAGGGCGCGTCCATTACGTTTATTGCACCCAACGAGTTGCCAAACCAGGAGGCCATCGAGGAATTGATGGACAAGAAGATTCCGATGCTGCCCTTGCCGGAAGACTTGGAAATTTCCACGGAACTGACCATTGACGAGCAGTTCACGCATCCGGAAAAGAACTATTTGAAAGCGCCAACACTGAAAAAATCACAGGGGGCGTTTCATGAAAAAAAGGATAAGAACAAGAAGTACAATAAGGGCAATAAAACGAAGTGGATGCGGGATATGAAGTATAAAAAACCAATCAAGAAGCGACCAAAGAAGCGGTAGCGCACAATCAAATACAAGTCCTAAAAAGCGTTTCCCACAACGCCACAACGGGCACGACAAGGTTTCAGTGCTACAAAGCGCTATTTTGACTTGGTTTTACGCTTCGTACCAAACAGGTCATTGTAGGAATGCTGGACAAACTCCAAAACATCGCTGGAAACTGGTGCCGGTTTTCCCGTTATTTCTTCCATGATGCTGCCCAACAGCCGGTGTAATTCGTTGACCGAATCCTTTGCGGCATCCCCATCCCACTTTAGCGGTTTAACGCTTGGAATATCGGCAGTTCGTGCTACATCCAAACCGAGCAAGCCAGAAAAATCCGGTGCAGCCTTGTCCCTTTCCGTCAGGTTTCCTTCCAGCTTGAAACAGTTTTGAATGGTCTTGATAACAGAAGTATGATCGAAAGGCGTATAGCCAGCAGGCCTAGCTATCAGCCCTGGTTTGATGTAAGGACTCACCACCACACAAGGCACCCTTACCCCGAAACGGTTGAAAAGGAAACCATCCTGACCGGGCTTATTGCTTTTGTCGGGGTTCTTAGCGCCACTGGGCGGCGGATAGTGATCGTAGCAGCCCCCATGTTCATCGTAGGTGATGACAAAGAGGGTATTTTCAAATGCAGGAGAAGCCTTGAGATTGTTGTAAATGTCGGCGATCAGTTGCTCACCGGGGCGAATATCGGCTGGCGGGTGTTGATCGTTTTGGCCTTCACCACCGTAATTCGGTTCTAAAAACGCATAGCTGGGCAGGTTCCCACTTTTGCACAGCTTTTTAAAATTGTCGATGGTTGCAAAATTATCGTTGAACCGCGCGTCATGGAGCTGCGTCATGATAAGCCGGGTTAGGGAAAAATGGTCGCCGCCAAATTCCCCGTCTTTGTCTTTAACGTCGTCTTTTTTTGCAAGATTATTGCTGAAAACGCCCCAGCTGAGGTCTTTCCTGCCCCCATCAATAGCATCTTGGATTTGGTTGAAAACGGTTCGGGCATCGCATTGCGCCACGGGATTGTTATTGACATGTCCGGTGGAGGTAGCGGCGTGCACAAAATCGCGGTTGGGGATTGTTTGGCTGGGCACAGAACAGAAATACTGGTCGCATACGGCAAATTCCCGGGCCAATTTACTCAATACGGGCGTTTGCGCCGGCGTATAGCATTTCATTATAGACCTGGGGTTGCTGGGGTCATCGCCAAAACTGAAGCTGCCGTACAGCATCGCATGCTGATAATTATCGACAAAGCCCATGTTGGTGGGCGGCGGCGGGTATTGCAAGGCCACATTGTACTCCCCAAATAGTTGGTGGTTGGTATCACGATAGCCTTCGCCGGGGTCGGGCTTGGGCAAGGTGAAATCCACGGGGTTTGGAACGGATTCTCCGCGACGCTTTTTCAATTGGCCGTTCTTTTCTACAGGCACCTTTTCAATGAATGGAATCCCATCCGCATCAATGTTGCGCAAGGGATTCCATAAATCATAGGAAAGCCCCTCGAATTGCTGCCCATCTGGAGGTTTGTTATACGGTGCTTCATCGGCGTACAGCCAGCCGAGCAGGTTATCGAAGGAGCGGTTTTCCAACATCAGCACTACGATATGTTTGATTTTGGATTGGAGTTGTTTTACATTAGGCTTTAAATATTGGCTCAAAATTTTACATTTAAAAATGTGATGTCATACATACTCTGATCGACTCATTTTGGCTTTCCTGTTTTGGCTTTTGGCGCTGCTTTTTTCTTCGCAGGAGTAGCTGTTACAATTTTATGCGGAGACTCATGGGTCTCTTTCACGAGCGCACGCGCTTCCGTCCTGTTGTGGCCAGGAGGCGCTACCAACAAGTCGGTTTTTGCCAGCGCACTCCAGAGTACGTTGTTTTGAAAAGCAATGGTTCCGCCGCCGCGTTTTTGTTGTGAAATCATCCGGTTAATATCACCCACACATACCCAGTCAGAATCGATGGTGATACCCCATTTTGCGTGGTCGTGGGTCTCTGGCCAAGCCCAGGGCACGCCTATGCCCAATGCGCTCAGGTCAATGTACTTCACATCAAAGGTTTTGTGTACGCCATCGCTGTCGAGGGTGGGCGGGATTGGACCCCTTATCCAGGTTTCAACATTCATATCGGCTTGTAAGGTTGGGCCAACCAATTCGTTCCAGAAGTCTTTGTTCCATTTCCGGTTTTTGGCAATCACCTTAAAGGCCAAGCCGCCGCGTGATTTCAAATCCAGGATATTGGAATGGCCAGTAGCATTGGTATCCACGTTTTTTGTCAGCAAGAAAAGGGGATCGGTTTTGCTCAGTGACACGGGCATTCGGGGCAAAAATACCTGGGGTTCCTGGTGATTGGCCATTTGGGCCGCAATTTGACTTGCGGTAGCCATGTCCAGGGAGATGCACAGAAATGTTTGCCCGTACTGGGGTGTCGGCATAACCTTTGCGCCGGGGTCGGAATATTTAGGCCAGGAGTGCAGCAGCCAAATAGCTGTTTTGGTGGCTGTATCAAACGCAAGCACGCCCTTGTTGTGGCCAAAGCTACTCGAGTCGTGCATATTAGCGCTTTCGGGCACCTCGTCGTTGTAGAGTATCCAACCAGTGCTGGCGTCTGGTTTGGTAAAAATGGCATCTAGCGTCAGGTCAAGGGCACCTTTATCCTGGGATAGCAGGTTGGGGGAATTGACAACCTTGTTGATATTGGGATCGAAATAAATGTATTCATAACCGGTGGTACTTGGATTACCGGGTTCCTGTCCGAGCTTTGGAATTTTATAAATAAACCACCAATCTACGGGCTTGCCATTTTCATCGAGTGCTGAAATATTCATACTGTTTTCGTTGGTTTGTACCAGTGCCTTTGGCTTGACACTGTTCGTAAAATAATCTTAATTGCATCAAACTTGCGCCAAATTGGCACCGCAAGTATAAACAAAAAAGATAAGGCATGCCCTGGTTTAGCAAATTTATTGTGCCGATGTAGCAGCTTTGTTCAAACTCTAAGCAAAACCCAGCCTAATCTGTGTTTC
>JBBRWA010000074.1:0-22099 GCA_038246345.1 Chitinophagales bacterium | reverse complement strand
GTGGCTTCAACTACTTCTAATCCAATGATTTCCAATTGAAAGGTAGCAGCCGTCGGGTTTGGCGACAAACGAATATATCCTGTTTCGCCGAGGTTAAAAGTACCCACGGTGTTGTTGATAATAACGGGAGCAAGCGCGCTGGTGCATCCATTTCCATCGGTGAGCGTAAGGGTGTAAGAACCTGCCATAAGGCCTGTAAGATCTTCATTGTTGGAGAAAAACTGGCCGTTTTTGTTCCAAATAAAAAAGAAATTGCCCGCGCCGCCGACAGGCGTAACTGAAATAGTGCCTACTCCTTGCCCATTTTGGTCATCAGTAGAGCCATTAAAAAGAATATCCGCAACGGGGTATACCACCACCGCAAAAGAGCAGGTTGCGGTATTGCCCGATGCGTCTGTAGCGCGGTAAGCCTGTACCGTTGTGCCATCGTTGAAGGCAGAACCACTAGGCTGGCCACTGATAAGCACAGGTTGGCCTGGTAATGACCCACAGTTGTCTGAAACAGGAATACCACCTGGCCAACTTACAGTATTCGCACCACAGATGTAAATATTGGCGGGGCAGGAGAGTACAGGAGGTATGCTGTCTGTTGCTACAATATTAAAAGTCACCATGGTGCTGCAGCCATTGGCATCAACAACCGTTGCAGTATGGGGCCCTACACCGAGATTGGTCAGGTTTCCATTAATCATGTACGGAGCCGTGCCACCCAATGCTACTATGGAGGCGGAGCCTGTGTTGGCCGACGGGCATACTACGTTTTGAATATTCGTGGCTTGGGCCGTTAATAAAGTTGGTTCTGAAATCGTGATGCTTTCGGTCGTGGAACAACCCGCAGCATCGGTGCCCGTCACCGTATAGGTGCCAGCAAGAAGGTTGTTGGCTGTGGCCGTCGTTGCGCCACTGCTCCATAGATAGGAATAGGGCAATTGGCCGCCACTCAATACGGCGGTTGCCTGTCCATCATTTTTGCCAGCACAAGATGCATTGGCACCGGAAACGGAGGCGTCAATCGCGCAGTTGAACGCCGCAACGCTGACCGTTTGAACGGCGGTACAATTGTTGGCATCGGTGACAGAAACAGTGTATGCCCCAGGAGCAAGGCTGGTAATTGCCGCCGTAAGGGCTCCATTGCTCCATTCAAAACCATAGGTGCCTGTACCACCCGTTGGAGAAGCGGTGGCGGTACCATTATTGGCACCCGTAGCAGTTTCGCCCGTAGCAGAGGCGTTCGCAGCAAGGGCTGTTGGTTGGGAAATACTGGTGGTAAACACAACGGGACAGTTGTTTCCATCAACTACGGAAACCGTGTACGACCCTGGTGCCAATCCTGTAACCATTTGTGTCGTGTTACCATTTGACCATTCAAAAGAAACAGGGTCCGTCTGGCCATTAAGGGTCACTGCTGCAGTACCGTCATTGGCGCCATTGCAAGTAGCGTTCACAGCGCTGATGTCTCCAGAAAGGTTGCAGCCAAATGCGTTCACCGTAACTGATTTTACTGCCGTACAACCATTGGCATCCGTAACCGAAACAGTGTAGGTACTCGGTGCCAAGTTAGCAATGGTAGCCGTGGTGCCGCCATTGCTCCAGCTGAAGGAATAGCCTGGAGTGCCGCCTGATGGAGCTGCTATGGCCATGCCATTGTTAGCACCCAGGAATGTTTCGCCAGTGGCGGAGGCGTTTGCTACCAACGGGCTTGGCTGCGTGATGGATACCATTGTTGTAGCCGTGCAGTTTTCCCCGTCTTTTACGGTGACATTGTAGGTGCCTGCACTGAGCCCTGTGATGGATGCTGTAGTAGCGCCGTTAGACCAGAGGTAGGTAAAGGATCCGTTTCCGCCGCTACCCATGGCAGATGCTGCGCCATTGGCAGCACCGTTGCAGGCGACATTGGTACTGGAAGTGATGGTGGCGAGTACCGGAGTACTTTGGAACACAGATGTGCCTGCCGTGATGGTACAACCATTGTTGGTATTGGTAACCAAAAGATTGTAAGTGCCTGCCGCGCTCACAACCGGGGTCAGGGTCGTTTCACCGGAGACAATAATGCCATTTGTTGTTGTCCACAAATAGCTAAAGCTTGGTCCTTGTGAAGAACCCGTGGCGTTCAATTGAACGGTTGTACTGTTGCAATTTAAGTTATCAGGTACGGCTATGGTCGCAACGGGCGGCGTAGCGTTTTGCTGTACCATCACCGTCGCGGAGGAGGTACACCCTGTTGTGTCGGCGGTTACCACAAGTGTGTACATTCCCGCTATGTCAACAATCGGATTTTGCTGGGTTGAAGTGTAATTGTTGGGGCCTGTCCAAGCGTAAGAATTTGCGCCTGAAGGGCCACCTGTCAATGGCACGTTGGTGGTTAAACAGGTAATGGAACCATTGGCCATCGCTGTGGCACCTGGGGGATCAATATTTTGCACCACCGCTATCGTATCGCGCGTTTTGCATCCATTGGCCGGGTTGGTGACAACACCAATATACTGGCCAGGCACACCAATGGTGTCTTTCTTTTGGGTAGACATAAAACCGTTAGGGCCTGTCCAAAGGAAGGTAGCATTTTGGATGTTGGTGTTCATGAAAATATAAACCGAATCGGTGGCGCAGGTGATCATGCCAGACACATTTACGGTGTCGGTAGGTGGTGCAATGTTTTGGCTTACAACGGTGGTAGCCGAGCTTGAACAGCCATTTGCCGGGTTATTGACGACAAGGGTGTATGTGCCAACAGTGTCGGTCGTCGTGTTTTGATCTACAGCGGAGAAGCCATTGGGACCCGTCCACGCAAACGTCACGCCACTGGTATTGGAGTTTCCGTTTAAGGTAACAGATAGCACTGTACAGGTCAAAGGTCCAGTATTGCTCGCTGCGATATCAGGAGGATCAATTTGGCAGGTAACGGTAGTGGATGCCGTAGCGGTACAACCGTTGGTGGTGTTTGTGACAGTAAGCGTATAGGTTCCGCAAGCGTTTACAACTGGCGCAAGGGTGTTGCCTCCAGAAACAATATTACCACCCACAGTATTCCAATTGTATGCAATATTCCCCCCCTGAGAGGAGCCAACACCACTTAAACTGGTTTGGGTGACCATGCAATCAAGCGTTCCGCCCGGAGCAACAGTGGCGATTGGTGGGGTAACATTCTGGTTTACGGTGACAGAGCCTACTTTGGTACAGCCATTGGCATCGGTTGCTGTGGCCGTATAAGTACCGGGCGAAGAGAATGTTGCCGAAGTACCTGATTGGCCATCCGACCAGAAAACATCATACCCAGGGGTTCCACCAGATACACTAGCTATGGCCGTCACGCTGGTTTGAGCACAGGTGAGGATATCAGCGACAGATGCTGAAATATTGAGCACAGGCGGTTGTGTAATCGTCACCGAGGCCGAGGCAGTTCCGCTACCGCTAGAGCCAGTAACCGTAACGGTGTAGGTATTGGCAATAAGGTTGATGGCAGTAGCCGTGTTTTGTCCATTGCTCCACAAATAGGTGTATGGAGGCGCACCACCCCCCGCTTCTACGGTGGCACTACCCGTATTCCCGCCAAAACACAACACATTTGTACTGCTAGAAATAAAGGCAGAAACGGGTGGAGGCCCATTGAAAGGAAAGGTTTCCAAGAATGATTTTGGGAAATCACCACCTGAATTGCCGTTCCCGTTTGTAAAATTTCCGATGAAATAAAATTTCAAGGTATTGCCATTGACACCGCTGACGGGCGATTTCCAGTTGAAATCCCAGCTTATAGTTCCGCCAGAAAAAGTTTTTCCATTGCGGTGTTCAATGTACTCTCGGGTGGCGAAGAATTCAGTGCCTGTTTGCGCATTTGCAATACTGAGGTCGCCAGCATTCACATTGTTTCCATCTACTACAACCAGTTGAAATCCGCCTTTGGTCGGTGATCCGGCAGTAATATTCATGGTAAGGGTAATCGGGTAAGTTGTATTGGGATTAATGGTGCCGGGGAGGCCAGACATGATCACATCACCATCAAAGCCTCCGGGATTGCTCCCTGTATGGCAGCCAGAACCAACGCCACAAGAGCCATCAAAAGGGGCACCTGTTCTGCCAGTTGGCGGGTTGCCATTGTTGGCAAGCCACACTAAGGCACTGAGTAAAAGACCAGTAAATTGAAGCAAGCGGGAGTGTCGAGTTGCAGTCATCAGCAATTTTTGATTTTGTTAATTGTATCTCAGCAATCGGCGTTAAAACATTATTTGTTTCAACCTTAGATTAAAAATGTCGCACAAGAAAAGGCTTTGCACGTTGGAAAACTGTCGTTTGAAAACAAAAGCTGAAATTATTCTATCCCAGCAGGTAAATTTTATGCCTGAGTTGGCATTTTTCAAACAAAACGAAGTATTGATTTGTTGAACCTTCGTTCTCTAAGCCATTATCCTGAATAAATGGAACTAAGTATTCAAACTCCTGCCTTGCTTTTCCCAGCTGTATCGCTGTTGCTTATTGCCTATACCAATAAGTTTTTAGCCATCGCCAACCTTATTCGGAAGCTCATTTCAGACTACGAGCAAAAGAAAAACCGGGACATCCTCAAGCAGATTCACACCCTGCGCCGGCGCTTGTGGCTCATTCGTTGGATGCAGGTTTTTGCGGTTGCAAGCATCCTGGTCTGTGTGATCACCATGTTTTTTATTTACGAAGGATGGCAGGTTTGTAGTAAGATACTATTTGCCTTCAGTTTGTTGTTGATGATGGCCTCTTTGGTAATAACCCTGTTAGAAACAATCCTCTCTGCTGGCGCACTCAATGTGTTGCTGCGGGATTTGGAGGATAAGGAAAACGAAAGCTAAGCCTCATTTGGCCGCAAAAGGCCCATCAAATTTTGGCTTCCAGGTCTCTGCAATGGCAAATGCCCTGAACTTGGCATTGTCAGCGCCAGCGCCTTCAAACAGTTCGTCCACCGTTCCCTGAAACAGCTTCACCCAACGGTCAAAATGCTCAATTTTCAAAGGGTGTTTGGCGTGCAGGTCGAAGTGCTTCTGTATGGGATTTCCCCGATAAGCATCCGGGGTGCCGAGCAACAAAAATTCCCAAAACTTATACATGATTGGCAAATGATGGGGCCAATCCACCTGCGCAATGTCATTGAAAATGTAGCCTATAACATCATCTGCCTGTACCTTTTCATAAAAAGTATCAATTAGGGCGCGGATGTCGGCGGGGGTGGAGATGTCGGGTTTCATAGTTGATAGTTGAACTTCGTTGTTCGTTGTTCGTTGATAGTTGTTAGTTGTTCGTTTCCGAGCGCTTGGGCGTTTCGTTGAATTTTGAAAGAATCTTGGTTGCTACCCTACTAAAATATGCTTAGCCAGCATTGAGTGAATGAGAACGAACAACAAACAACTATCAACGAACAACTATATTAGAAGTCGCAAACCGCTCTATTTTCCTTCAACCAGCGTTCCTTTTCTGGATAGTCTGGCATGTGTCTTTCCACCAGCGACCAAAAGCGGTCGGAATGATTGAGCTCAACCAAGTGGGCCAGTTCGTGGATGATGACGTAATCCTGTACTTCTTCAGGAGCAAACAACAGGCGGGTGGAAAGGTTGACATTGCTGTCGGACGAACAACTGCCCCAGTTGCTGTGGTTATACTTCAGGTTGACACTTTTCACGTGCTGGCGGAAAGTACGGTCGTTCCAATCCAGCACCCGCCGGCGGATTTCAGGGTGGAAATCGCCCGCAACTACCCTTGACAGCAGGGTCTTGATGCTTTTTTGCAGGTGTAAGGGCGTAGATTTTGCCGAAAGTTGCAGGTGAATGGTATCGCCAATAAGCCGGGCACCGTGGGTTGCGCGGTCTTCCATCTGCACTTCGAGCAGGTAGCGCCGCGACCCAACATGCAATATATCGCCCGTTTTGTAAGCTTTTTGCTCAAAAGGCTGGCGCATGAGCGGTTTTTTCAGCAGCACGCCCCCGACCCAATCTTCCAACTTTTTCAACTGAACGCGCACATCTTCGGGCTTTGTGCCCAAAGGCATCCGCAGGGTGGCGCGTTTGCCCGTAAGACCAAATCGGGTGTCGCGCCGACGCTCAATACTGATGTCTACTGGAATCTCTACACCGACGGCGTGAATGGAGGCTTTGTACTTCAAGGTAAAAGAATTGTGGTTTGTCTGGCGGCAAAAATCGGGTTTAAAGGTGATTTATTGTCAGTTTTCACGTTAATTTTGCGGCGGTGTTTTAAATTGGACCAGGTTTTTTAACACATAGGAACATAGAAAACATAGGAATTAGCCTTCTAAAGTCTATATTTGCATAAAAAAATACCCGCAACATGAGCGCAGCACAAACGTTAGAAAAGGCCACCGTTGGCACAACCCTGATTCACTTGCCCGGCGAAGGGTTCAATGATGCACAATTCTATGAGTTTTGCATGCTCAATAATGAGCTTAGAATAGAACGCCAGGCTTCTGGAAAAATAATTGTTATAGCCCCAACAACTACTTCTACTGGCGGCAGAAATGCTGATATTTTCGGCGAGCTAATTATTTGGAACAAAAAATTCAAGCTCGGCAGGCTTTTTGACTCCTCAACAGGCTTTACCCTTCCTAATAATGCAGTCCGGTCCCCCGATGTTTCTTGGGTAAAATGGGAGCGTTGGAATTCATTGTCAAAAGTACAACAAGATAAATTCGCGCCCATCTGCCCGGATTTTGCCCTAGAACTTCGTTCAGATTCAGATGTGCTTGCCACCCTCCGCGAAAAAATGAATGAATACATCGCCAATGGATGCCAGTTGGCGTGGCTTGTCGATCCTTCCAAACAACATACAATGGTGTACCATCCCGATGGGAGCGTGGAAGTTGTCCCGTTTTCAGAAAAGCTCAACGGCGGCGAAGTACTGTCTGGGTTCGAGGTCGTGATGGAGGAAGTTATTACCGATTAGTTTATGGAAAACACTGCACAGAAAAAACCACTCAGGAATTTATTCAACCGCGTCAACCGCCGGGAATTGAAAGAGCGGATGCGCCAAAGCACCGAAAAACGGATGACTTTGTCGTACTACAAATATGCACAAATTGCGGATCCAAAGGCTTTTCGCGATGAATTGTTCCGGCTATACCACGAACTTGGGGTATTTGGCCGCATCTATGTCGCCAAAGAAGGGGTGAACGCACAACTCTCCGTGCCAGAGGCTAATTTCGACGATTTCAAAAAGGCCATGGACACTTACCCAATGTTCCAAAACCTGCGCCTCAACATCGCCGTGGAAGACGATGGCAAGTCCTTTTTTGCCCTCATCATCAAAGTGCGGGAAAAAATCGTGGCTGATGGCATAGACGACCCGGCTTTTAATCCCGTCCAAACAGGCACACACCTCAACGCCGAATCCTGGAATAGCCTCGCCGATGATCCTGATACCATTGTGGTGGACATGCGCAACCACTACGAAAGCGAAGTGGGGCATTTTGAAAACGCCATTACGCCCGATGTCGCTACTTTTAGAGAAGAGCTTCCCCTGGTAGCGGATATGTTGGCTGATAAAAAAGGAAAAAACATCCTGATGTACTGCACGGGCGGTATCCGCTGCGAAAAAGCCAGCGCCTACCTCCGCTACCGGGGCTTCGACAACGTGTTTCAATTGGAAGGCGGCATCATTGAATACGACCGGCAGGTGAAATCAAAGGGCTTGAAAAACAAGTTCGTCGGCAAAAATTTTGTGTTCGACGAGCGCCTCGGCGAGCGCATCAGCCCCGACATTATCGCCCATTGCCACCAATGCGGTACCCCCGCCGATGCACACCGCAACTGCGCCAACGAACATTGCCATATCCTGTTCATCCAATGCCCGGAATGCGCCGAAAAATATCAGGAATGCTGCTCTGAAAAATGTGCTGCTTTCATTCAATTGTCTAAGGAGGAACAAATGAGATTGGCACCGACCAGCGTGTTCAATGGATCCAAATTTGGCAAAGGTGCGTACAAGGCTTTTCGGAAATCAGGGCCCGAGTTGCGGATGAGCGGTGCGTGAACACAGAATTTTTGCGTTCTTTCGCAGGTGAAAACACGGTAGAGATTTTTTACCTGATCTTAAACACATATTTTTTCAACACATATACGCATAGGAACAAAGAAAACATAGTTTCTTACCCTTACACGACATAAAAAAATATTCTCACACCACGCCACAAGGCCACAACGAAAAAGGCTTCGCTCTTTGTCAAAGATATTTGAAAGTGCCAAGAGCGAAGCCTTTTTCGTTGTGGGCCTTGTGCGAGACAAAATTGGGTATAATACTTTGTTTTCTATGTTCCTATGTGTCTATGTGTTTTAAAAAAATTGTGTTTTAAACAGCCTCGCTCTTGACATGGCAAAAAAACAGCAACAAAAACCTTCTACTAAACCAGCGCAACACAAGGGTTCTGGTACAAGTTTTCCGGAGTTCCTCCAAAATGTCAAGCTCCAAAGCTGGCTCATCTTCGGCCTCGCTTTCCTGCTTTACGCCAATACCCTGAAACACGGTTTTGTGTACGACGACGGCATTGTAATCACCGATAACATGTACACCACCCAGGGCGTAAAAGGCATTGGTGGCATCCTTTCGCACGACACGTTTTTTGGCTTTTTCAAGTCGGAGGGCAATGAAATGCTGGTTACAGGTGGCCGCTATCGACCCATGTCGCTGGTGTTGTTTGCTGTTTTGTATCAGATTGGTGGGGCCAGTCCATTCCTTTTTCACCTGGCGACGGTGCTGCTTTTTGCATTTGGCTGCCTGCTGCTGTACCGCACCTTATTGTTGTTGCTAAAACCTGCTGAGCAATCCGGAGGATACCTGGTGGCCTGGCTGGCTACCGTGCTTTTTGCCGTGCACCCCATTCACACAGAGGTGGTGGCCAATATTAAAAGTTGCGATGAAATATTGACCCTGATTGGATGCCTCGCGGCTTTGTATTATGCCTTGAAAGCCTGGGACACCGGGAATCGGAAATGGGCCATTGCCGCTGGGGTTGTCTTTTTTCTAGCCTGCCTTTCCAAGGAAAATGCGGTGGCTTTTGCGGTGTTGATTCCGCTGGCCTTGTGGTTTTTCAGGAGCCCAGGCACGGGCAATACCTCCATTTGGAAAACAAGTATTCCCATTTTTACTGCTTTTGTGGCTTTTATCATCATTCGCGGCGCCATTTTGCCCTGGTCGTCGGTACTCGGCGGGAGCGAACCCATGGAACTGATGAACAACCCATTCCTGAAATTTGAAGGCGGACAGTGGGTCAAATTCGCGCCCGCAGAACGGCTGGCCACGATTTTTTACACGCTGTGGAAATACCTGCAACTGCTCGTCGTGCCGCACCCGCTCACGCACGACTACTACCCGCGGCATATTGGCATCATGACATTTGGCAATCCGCTGGTGTTGTTGAGCCTGGTTGCCTACAGTTTTATGGGCTATTGGGCCATTCGCGGGCTCAAGCGCCGCGATGCCGTGGCCTTCGGACTGCTGCTGTTTTTGCTGCCGCTGGGTATTGTTTCGAACCTATTATTGCCCGTTGGTACCAATATGAGCGAGCGCTTTTTGTTCCTGCCTTCGGTGGGGTTTTGCTTGGTGGCCGCGTTATTTTTGAGCCGCTTGATGGAAAACAACAGGAGTCTGGCCATGGGACTTTTCGGTATTTCGGTGCTGTTGTTTTCCATAAAAACCATACTGCGCAACCCCGTTTGGGAAAGCAACGACCGACTTTTTATGACCGATGTTGCCGTGTCTGAAAACAGCGCCAAGCTGCAAAACGCTTGCGGGCAATTGCTGCTCAAACAGTTAAAAACAGAGAAAAACGCGGAGAAAAAACGTGCCATGGGCCAGGACGCGATTGCCCGAATCAACAAGGCACTCACGTTTTACCCCGACTTCAAAGCCGCCATCATCAACAGGGCAGGTACCTATTTTGAGTTAGGGCAATTCCCGGAATCCATTGCTGATTACCGCAAGGCACTGGAACTCGCACCCACCGATCCGCAGCGCAAAACCATGCTGGCGCTGTCGCTTCGCGAGGGGGGCAAATTTTATGGTCAACAAAAAAACGACCTGGTGAACGCTTTCAAATGCCTGGACGAGTCCTGGCAAATCAACTCGAACGATCCCGAAACAGCGCGGCTCCTGGGTGTGGGCAATTTTGTACAGGGAAAAATACCCGAAGCCACCGAATGGTTCGTCAAAGCCGAGGAAGTTGCGCCGAAGGATGCTGTGTCGCTTTGGGAATTGGGTTTGGCTTATTCAAATATGGGCAATCAGGCAAAAGCAGTAGAATTGCATGAACGGGCAACAGCCATTGACCCAAACATCGCACAAAAAGCTGCCTCTGGCGGCATGCAATAGCTTTAATCGGTGCAGCGCACCAAAACCTTTGTAGAAGAGCTTTAATCGGTGCAGCGCACCGAAACCTTTGTAGAAGCCAAAAAATTCCGTTCTTGGGCCACGAAATACATGACACGACATGGCAAAAAAGCAACAACGCAAGCAGGTTAGCAACCCAAATTCCAATACCGCACAACGCATCGCCGAGCAGATCGGCATCCCTGATTTCTTCCGAAACGTCATGCTGCAAAGCGGGCTCATTTTCGTGTTCGCGTTCCTCCTCTATGCCAATACCCTGCAACACGGTTTTGTGCTCGACGATGCCATCGTCATCACCGACAACATGTACACCCAGCAGGGGGTGAAAGGGGTTGGCGGGATTCTGTCGAAAGACACCTTTTTCGGCTTTTTCAAGGTAGAAGGCAAGGAAGCCCTGGTATCCGGTGGTCGTTATCGCCCCATGACCCTGGTCATATTTGCCTTGCTGTATCAATTGGTTGGCGCTTCGCCTTTTGTTTTTCACTTGCTGACGGTGCTGCTTTTTGCGGCTACCTGTGTGCTGTTTTACCGCACCCTGCTGCTGCTGTTTGGCGGCGCTGAAAACGACAGGGCGCTGTTGTTGTCCTGGCTGGCAGCACTGCTATTTGCCGCGCATCCGATTCATACAGAAGTTGTGGCCAATATCAAAGGCTGTGACGAAATAGTCACCTTGATGGGGAGTCTTGCCGCCTTGTATTTCGTGGTCAAGGCCTACGATACCGGGCAATCGAAATGGGGCATACTGGCGGGCATTATTTTCTTTTTGGCTTGTCTTTCCAAAGAAAATGCGGCGGCTTTTGTGGTCATTGTTCCGTTGGCATTGTGGTTTTTTAGAGGCCATAGTACTTCTGGCAAACCTTCGGTACTAGCTTCTTCTTTGCCAATTTTTATCGCTTTTGGCGCTTTTTTCCTACTGCGCGGCACCATATTGCATTGGCGCTTTGGTGGCGCGCCCATGGAATTGATGAACAACCCTTTCCTGAAAATTGAAGGAAACCAGTGGGTGCCTTTTGCCGCTTCGGAAAAATTGGCGACCATTTTTTACACACTCGGCAAATACATACAGTTACTTTTTGTGCCGCACCCGCTCACGCACGACTACTATCCGCGGCAAATTGGACTCATCACGTTTAGCAACCCTTTTGCCCTGGCGAGTTTGGCATTTTACGGTTTTCTGGGCTGGTTTGCCATACGCGGCACCCGCCGTCGTGATCCATTGGCATTTGGTATTTGGTTGTATCTGTTGCCGCTGAGCATCGTTTCCAATTTCGTTTTCCCGATTGGCACCAACATGGGTGAGCGTTTCGCGTTCATGCCCTCGCTGGGTTTTTGCCTGATTATTGCGATTTTCCTGAGCAATTTATTCGTCAAAAACCGAAACCTCGCACTCGGTATTTTCGGCGCAGCCATTGTGCTTTTTTCCTTGAAAACCATCACCCGTAACCCTATTTGGGTGAGCAACGAAAGCTTGTTCCTAAACGATGCCGAGACCTCCTTCAACAGCGCCAAACTGCAAAATGCCTGCGGCGGGGTGTTATTTGACAAGGCCTCCAAAGAAAAAGACCGGCCAAAACAGATAGCGCTGTGCCAGCGCTCCCTGCGGCATTTGGATCAGGCGATCAAAATTTACGGAAACTACAAAGATGCCTATATCAGCCGGGCGGGGGCTAATTTTACCCTCGGCAACTTCGACGCGGCCATTGCTGATTACCGCCAGGTCATTGCCTTTGTGCCCGACGACCCACGCTTCAAAACCTACCTCTCCCTGGCCTTGCGCGAAGGCGGAAAATACCAAGGCGAACACAACAACAACCTCGCAAAAGCCCTGGAATACCTGACAGAAGCCTGGCAATACAACCAAAAAGACCCTGAAATTGCCCGATTAATTGGCGTGTGCAATGGCGTACAAGGCAAAAACGCCGATGCCATTATGTGGTTCAGCAAAGCCCTGGAACTGGGGCCCGACAATGCTACCTACCTCTGGGATTTGGGTATGGCGTATTCCGCAGCGGGTAATTTGGCGAAAGGCGAAGAGTTCCGGCAGAAGGCGGTGGCGATTGATCCGAAAATTTTGGAGACACGGGGTGGGAGGCCGAAGTAAACTGAGTCCTTTTGGGCTAAATTGGCAACCCTTCCCTAATCACAGTGCATCCTTGATGCAAAACAACTCGTTGTCTCTCATGCTGAAAAACTGAATTGATCGTCGATAACAAGGATTAGAGGTCGCATTTGCGTTTTTATTACAAATATCGCGTTAAAATCGTATTGTTGATTTAATTCATCCTACCTTTGTAGTCAAAATTAGCAAAGACATGATTATCAAATTTAGGGTTACAAATTTTAGATCTATAAGAGAAAAAGTAGAGCTTAGTTTGGAAAAAACCAGCCTAAAAGGGCTGAGCTCTAATTATTTCCAAGTTGACAATAGGCTGAAATTATTGAAGTCTTCCATAATTTTTGGTCCCAATGCATCTGGGAAAAGTGGTTTTCTGAGGGCATTTAAAGCATTAGAATACCTTGTTAAAAAATCTACGTCATTTAAACCCGATGATAAAATTGCTCCTTATGAACCCCATCGATTAGAAAAATCATATTCTGATAATCCTGTCATTTTTGAAATTGAATTTATCAGTAATGGAATACGCTATGAATATTTTCTTTCTTTTTCTCAAAATCAGATAGAAAAAGAAGAACTTCATTATTTCCCAAATTCTGTGAGAACCCTCTTGTTTTCAAGGTTAATTGATAAAGAAATAAAATTTGGAGCAGATTACCGCGGCGGAAAAAAAACAATAGAAAAATTATTGTTGCCCAACCAATTATTCCTTTCTAAAGCGGCTGAAAACAATGTTGAGTCTATACTAGATGTCTACAGATTTTTTGATAATGGTTTGATGGTTTTTCCATTTCTTGAAAATTATAGGGAAACTACATTAAGTAAACTATTTGCACGTAGACTTGCTGAGGATAAGAATTCTAAATTTTCAAAAAGATTTAACAAACTTATTTGTGCTTTAGATACAGGTATTTCCAGCGTTTCTGCTGAAGAAGTTGACTGGAAAAAATATAGCTTTCCAAACAATACGCCAGACGAGTTTAAGTCTCAATTCCAAGAACAGTTTAAGTATGACATAAAAACACAGCATCCACTGTTTGATGGCGAAGACCAAATCGGAAGTGAAAGTTTTGAGCTTGAAGATGAATCAACGGGAACAAAAAGTTTATTTGTAATTGGAGGAATAATCTTGGATGCTTTAGAAACAGGAAGGGTTTTGGTGGTTGACGAGTTTGAAAAAAACTTACATCCTAGTATTACTCAATTTTTAATAAAACTTTTTCATAACCCAACTACCAACCCAAAGTTTGCACAATTAATTTTTGCAACTCATGATATCACGCAATTATCTGATGATAGTTTTAGAAGAGACCAAGTTTGGTTTACAGAGAAAAACGAATTTGGCGCTACTTCACTTTATCAATGTTCTGACATAAAAGGAATTCGTTTAGGAACTCCTCTAGATAAATGGTATTCCTCAGGAAGATTTGGCGCTACTCCTCTTATAAATGATGTTGACTTTTTAATTGAAATGCAAGAAGATGAAGCTTACTAAACCAAATAGGAGGATACTTATTTTATGTGAAGGCGAAACGGAGTATTTTTACTCAAAAGCCTTGCAACAAAAATTACCCAGAAATATTCAGAGATATGTTTCAATAGAAATTAATTATGGCTCTCAAAATGACCCTAAAAGCTTAGCCCAAGAAGCAAAAAGGAAAAAAGAAAAAGCGAGAAAAGATAGGAACCCTTATGAACTAATTTGGATATTTTTTGACAATGATAACTGGCCACAACTATCTGATGCGTTTAACATAATACAGAAGGAAGGATTTAAAATGGCATACAGCTCAATGTGCATAGAGCATTGGTTTATATTACACTTTGAAAACTGCGGCAAAGCATTTTTAAATGGTGAAGAAGCTTTGAGGTATTTAAAAACCCTTTGGCCTGAATACCATAAAACCAAAATAAATCACTATCAAGTAATTGAAGAAAGGCTCAATGAAGCAATAAATAGAGCAAAAATCCTTAAAAAAAACCTACCCAAAGAAATAGAAAATTATCGTAAAAATCCTTTTTTCACAATTGATGAACTAATAGCTTTTTTTCAAGCGTTGGCAAATGAATAAAGAACATAGGCATAAAAGTGGGTGACGCGCTAAATTGAACGTCAGTGCATTTAAGAAATCTTGTGCTAAATGGAAAAGAAAGTGCTTCTAATCCACTAGTACACACACGAACCGACACATGAACATTTTCCGCTTCCTGCTTTCCAGCGCCATCTGCGCCCTAACGTTTTCCGCCAATGCCCAAATCATGGACAATTTTTCCGATGGAAATTTTGACCAAAACCCGAGCTGGCAAGGCACCGCAGCCAATTTTATCGTGAATCCTGCCGGGGAATTGCAGCTCAACGCCACGGCAGCGGGTACTTCGGTGTTGGCCGTGCAGGGCAATATACCGACCAGCGCAACCTGGGACTTGCGCTTTCGGTTGAGTTTTTCGCCTTCCACCTCCAACATCCTGCGTATTTACCTGATGTCCGATCAAGCTGCTTTGTTGCCAGGAAACAGCTATTACCTTGAAATTGGCGAAACAGGCAGCAATGATGCCCTGCGTTTGTTTCGGCAAGATGGTAGCAGCAGTACCTTGCTCGGTACCGGTGTGGCAGGTTTGGTGGCGGTCAATCCTGACATTCATTTGTTTGTGACCCGCACAGGTTCCGGGAAATGGACCGTTGAAGCTGCCAGCGGTGCCGGCGCATTGGAACAACAGTTTATTGCCACGGACGCGACACACAGCGGCGGCGCGAATCGCTTTTTTGGCTTTCAGTGCGTTTACACCGTATCCAATATCACGCGATATTTCTTCGACGACATCAACGTTGCCTTAGGCCCACCAGACAGCGACCCACCCTTGCTGATATCAGCTACAGCGGATAATGATTTGCAGGTAACCGCTGTTTTTAACGAGCCGCTCAACCCTGTTTTGGCGAGCAATTTCAGCATCACCAATGGCATTGGGCAGCCAAGCACGGCAACCTTGCAACCCGATGGTGTTTCTGTGAAATTAGCCCTCGCAACACCCCTGGTGACCGGAATGTACACCCTTTCAAGTGCAGGAATTCAAGACATTGCAGGCAATGCCAGCGCCGCACAAACGGCTGATTTTCAATTTGTAAAAACAGAAACCGCGGCAGAGTTTGATGTCTTGATCAATGAAATCATGGCCGATCAAACACCTTCGGCTGGGCTGCCGGAAGTGGAATGGTTTGAGTTGTACAACCGCTCGGCAAAAACCCTGGATCTGGCGAATTTGCGCATACAGGATGCCACGGGTTCGCCGGTTCCATTCCCAAGTTTCGTATTGGCACCCGGCGCTTACGTGGCCATAACGGCGCTGGCCAATGTGGCTTCCTTACAAGCAGCTACCAGCGGAAAAGTCCTGGGCGGAGCCATCGGCATTACCACACTCAACAACGATACCGACATCCTCACCCTCAGCGATGCCGCGGGCAATGTGATCGACAGGGTTGCATACGATGTCAGCTGGCACACTGATTTGGCAAAAAAAGACGGCGGTTGGTCGTTGGAGCGCGTCAATCCAAATGTGCCTTGTTTGGGTAAAGAAAACTGGCAGTCATGCCCCGTGCTACCCGGCGGTACGCCCGGACTGGCGAACGCCGCTTTGTCGACCGTGCCCGATGTTTCCGCGCCGCGTTTGATACAGGTTATCACCGAATCGGCAACTTCCCTATTGATCACCTTTTCTGAAGGGGTAGATAAAAATGCCGCCCAAGATATTTCTGCTTACAAAATTAGCCCCACGCCCAACATCGCAACGGCGCTGCAACTACCATCCAACCGCGCCCAAGTAAGATTGACGTTGTCGGACCCGCTGCAACTGGCCACGGTGTACGCGCTGACGGTCGCCAGCAGCCTAGTTGATTGCAGTGGCAACAGCGTACCCGCCACCGACACCCTGTATTTTGGCCTGGCAGAATTGCCTGTGCAACAGGATGTGGTCATCAATGAAATCATGGCAAAGCCCTCGCCATCCGTGGGATTGCCCACCGTGGAATGGCTGGAATTGGTGAACCGCTCTTCAAAAATAATAGACCTGGCAACGCTGCGCATCCAGGATTTGAGCGGCTCGCCGGTGACGCTGCCTTCGTTTTTATTGGTGCCGGGGAAAATTATCGCCATCTCAGCCTTGGCCAATGCCGCTGCCCTGAAAGCCAGCACCAGCGGAACGGTGATCGGCACGGGCATGAGCAGCAGTCTGCTGAACGACGACGGGGATGTCATTACCCTTTCCGATTTGAATGGCAATACCATCGATCGGGTGGCGTATGAAAGCAGCTGGCATACCACCGTTGGCAAAGACGGCGGCGGCTGGTCGCTGGAGCGCATCAATTACAACCTGCCCTGCCTGGGCTTGGAGAACTGGCAATCGTGCCCAGTATTACCTGGCGGCACCCCTGGTTTGTCCAATGCCTCCTTTCAAAATACCGCCGATGTCACGACCCCGCACTTGCTCTGGGCCTTCCCGGAATCGGACAACACCGTATTACTGACCTTTGGCGAAGGCTTGAAAAAAAGCACCATGGAAAACGTGGCTTCCTACCAGTTTTTTCCAAGTCTCAACATCGCCGCGGCCCAGCAACAGCTTAATATCACCCAAGTGCGCCTGATCCTTTCCGACCCCATGGAAGATGATGTGTTGTACAGCGTCACCGTAAAATCCCTGCTGACCGATTGCAGCGGCAACAGCGCCGTGGAAACGGATACCGTGATTGTTGGCAAGCCACAAAAACCTGCGCCGCAAGACATTATCCTCAATGAAATCATGTTTAACCCCGCTACCGGTGATCCGCGTTACGTGGAGTTTTACAACAAGAGCGGCAAAATTGTCGACTGGCGGAAGTGCTACTTCGCCAATTACCTGGGCGGTGTTTCCACCAAACAAATCACCCAACAGCGCATTGCCATTCCGGGGCAATACCATGTATTCACCTCCAATGCCCCCAATGTACGCAGCCATTTTGCCAACATTATCCAGCGGAATGTGCTGCAAAACGACATCCCCACCATGGCCGACAAAGAAGGCGACATCCGGCTGTACTGGATTGAAAATGGTGATACCGTGCTGCTGGATGCCCTGCGTTATTACGACACCTGGCACAATGGCCTGTTTTCCACGGGCGACCGTGACGGCGTAGCCCTGGAGCGCATCCGCTTCGACCAGCCCACGAACGATCCCGCGAACTGGACCTCCGCTTCGTCCACCGTGACCGGCGCGCCCGGTACACCCACCTTGCCCAACTCCCAGCGCCTAAGCACCAGCAATCCTGCCGAAAACCTAATTATCCTCAACCCTGCCCGGCTCTCGCCCGATGGTGACGGCTACGAGGATTTTCTGGATATCCGCTACACTTTGCCCAAGGTCGGTTATGCGGCTACGATGCGCATTTTCGACAGTGACGGGAATCAGTTAAAAGATTTGGTGCGGCAGGAGCTGCTCGGCACCCAAGGCGCGTTGCGCTGGGATGGCGACACAGAGAACGGCGCGAAGGCGCGGCCGGGGATTCATATTCTTTTTATGGAGATTTTTGGGCCGGATGGGGAAGTTATGAGCTTGAAGAAGGTTTTTGTGGTGGTGGGGCGCTCCAAATAGAGAATGCCCTGCCGGCACAACGCCAACAGGGCAAAAATATCTCTGGTTTCTAATGTCTAAAAAACTTACTGCTTGAAAAAGTAAGTCAGCGTGAGCCGCATGGAATTGGTGCGGATGGTGTTCACTTTTGCCACGAAATCGCGGTTATTGTTCAGGTTACGGGTACCGAAGTAGTAACGCGCATTCACCCGAAAACGTCCCGCGCCAGCGCTGATGCCAACGGCTGGGCCAAAATCAACACCTGTAAAGGCTTCGTTGAGGTCGACGGCTGGGATGGCCTTGTTGATGTTTTCGTAGTCGCCTACGTAGGCATCGTAGTTCTTGTTGTTGAGGTTGTGGAAATGGGAGCCAAAAAAGCCGCCCACTTGAAGGCTGATGGGCAGGGATTTCAGCGGCTTGTAGCCTGCGAACACGCCTGTTTCAAAAGAATTGTAGAAATAGTCGTAGGTGCTGACAACGGGCTGGTCTTCTGGCTGAAAGTTAACCGTTTTGGCAGACGCGCCTTTTTGCACAAACATGATTTCTGGGGTCAGCTCGAAGTGATCGCCAAAGCCCAGGGAGATGGTGAAGCCGGCAGCTGCACTCAGTCGCCCGGAGGACGTGGTGAATAGGTCAGAGTTGAGGGAAGAGTAGTTGCTACCAAGGGTAAAACCCATTTTGTACTGGCTTTGGGCCTGGATAGCAGTGGTGGTAATGGTGGCGACGAGCGCGGCGGCGACAATAATTCTGATGCTCATAAGATCGGATTGAATTTTAGCAAAAATTCTGTGTTAATAAGATTTTGTAAAATTTTATCCGATAAGCGATGTTTGAATTATTGAGTTTTAGAATTTAATTTCGTTGCAAAGGTAACGCCTTAATAATTACCTGCAAGTGTTTTTGAAATATTTTGCAAAAAATATATGCTTTTGCAAAACGACCGTCTGCATCTTAGTTAATATTAATGATGCGGCGGAATGATAAGTGCAATGATGAGGCCAAATTTTGGGAATTGTCGGAAAGTTGACAATTAGGCTGAGCAAAAGAGGCTGGGAGCTAGGACTTTTGGTTTCGATTCTCTTTTGGGTTTCGTGAGCCTAAAGGCTCTCGTCCGGACCGCGTGAACGCGGTGCTACCAGTGCTCCGTGGGCGCATTTGTTTTTAAATTTGTGGCATTTGTTGTTTGGGGGATCCGGTGGAAATTGTAGGAATTGGCTCGAACAATCATTTACTTTGGCATGTGAGGAAATTCGGTAGCATCACGCTCTTAATTCTCAATCTCACATCAAAACGGATACACCCACGAAGCGCCGGTAGCACCGCGTTCACGCGGTCTGGACGAGAGCCTTTAGGCTCACGAAACAAAAACCACATCACCCACTTCAATACTTTTCAACAGAGCCGTTTATTAAGAAACTTCAAAACGCCACGCTACCGACTTCTAGCATCCACCCTATTCGCAATGTATGCAAACAAACAAGCCGTCCAGAACGAAAATAACGAGTACACCAGCGCGGGCTTCACCATACCCTGGTTGCCCAACATATTGCTCGCGATGAGGAAAGCGAGCGTAGTGTTTTGCACCCCGCTTTCCATGGCAGCGGTGATGCGGGATGGATGCGGGAGCCCCATCCGTTTCATGAAAAAATAGCCAAAAAACAGGCAGGAAGCATTTTGCAGCAGGGCATAAGGCGTAATAAGCCAAAAATCAGCAAAATTAAGACCCGCACCGCCTTGCCGCTCTCCGGCAAAAAGCTTGATGGCAAACACAATTGCCAGCAGCACCAACATGATGTATTTGGCGGGCTTGCTGATTTTGGCCGCCGCCCGTGGGAAGCGTCGCCTTATCAGGATACCCATCATGGCGGGTATGATGGTGATAAAGAAAATATGCCCCACCGTGTCCCAAAATGGCAGGTGTAGGTCGGTAGATTTGCCCAGGAAAACGCGCAAGCCGAGATTGACCACAATTGGAATGGAAAACAAGGTCAACAAGCTGTTCACGGCGGTGATGGAAATGGAAAGCGCTACGTTGCCACGCCAGAGGTAGGTCAGGAAACCCGAAGTTGCGCCGCCAGGACTTGCGGCCAAAATGATCAGCCCCACTTTGATCTCTCCCGGAATCGGCGCCAGCAAACTTATCGTAAAAGCGATGATGGGCAAGCCAACCATCTGCGCGCTCAAGGCGGTAAAAAACGCCCGAGGATACCGAATTACCTTCCTGAAATCGGAAAAGGTCAGTGAGAGGCCAACGCCAAACATCACTAGACCTAAAACGGTACCTACAGCAGAATCGACAAAAAATGTGGCTGACAAAATTTAAACAATTTTGGTTTCAGGGTTCAAGGTTAAATGGTTTCAGGGTTTCAGGGTTTCATGGTTAAAAGGTTTCATGGTTTCAGGGTTTCAGGGTTTACGCGGTTGGTTGATAATTTTGAAATGGTATTTCAATGAAAAGAACAAATAGCTTAAACCATGAAACCATTTAACCATGAAACCCTGAAACCTTTTAACCCTGAAACCTTCTAACCATGAAACCTTCTCTGACTGCAAATGTAAGGCCTGTAAATAGCTTCCCAAGCCTGGGTGTGTTAATTGTTTTATTATTGTCTCAAGGTTTCACCGCCGCCGCCGTTTTCTTCAACTTCTCATTCAAAAAATTCGTCATCAACGTATACAGGTGAATCTTCGCCTCGTCGCTGCTGATGCTGTGGTTTCGGTTGGGGTATATCATCGTATCAAACTGCTTGTTGTTGGCGATCAATTGGTTGGCCATTTCTGCGGTGTGCTGGAAATGCACATTGTCGTCGGCAGTGCCGTGTATGAGCAGGTAATTGCCTTTGAGCTTGTCGGCAAAATTTACGGGTGAGTTCTCTTCATAGCCTTCGGGGTTCTCTTCGTGCGTTTGCATGTAGCGCTCGGTGTACACCGAATCGTACCATTTCCAATTGGTCACTGGAGCAACAGCAATCGCTGCTTCGAATACATCGCCGCCTTTGAGGATGCAATTGCTGGCCATATAACCACCGTAGCTCCAGCCGAAAATCCCGATGCGCTTGGCATCCACAAAAGGCAGGGTGCCCAGGTGCTTGGCGGCTTCTATCTGGTCGATCACTTCGTAGTGGCCCAGTTGCTTGTAGGTCATTTTTTTGAACTCCTCACCCCGCGCACCGGTGCCGCGGTTGTCGACACAGGCGATCACGTAGCCTTGCTGGGCGAGCATTTCAAACCACCAGTAATTGTTCCCTTTCCAGGCATCAGTGACCTGCTGGCTGCCGGGTCCGCCGTACACAAACATGAGCATGGGCAGCTTTTGGTTTTTAAATTGCGGCGCGGTCGGTTTTATCATCCAGCCGTTGAGCGCCACGTTGTCGGAGGTTTTGAAATCAAAAAATTCGACGGGAATACTGCCGTATTCGCTTTGCTTGGCACGGGCATTTTCGTTCTGCTCCAGCGAGCGCACCATCTTCCCTTTTCGGGTGTTGACGGCGTATTGGGGCGGCGTATTGATGGAGGAAGCGGTATGCACGAAGTAATCGAAAGTGCTGCTGAATTGGGCGGTGTTGCTCCCATCGAACTTGCTGATTTTTTTCGTTTTTTTGCCCATAAGGGTGGTGGCATACAGCTCCCGCTGCATGGGGTTCTTGGCTGCTGCCTGGAAATACACGAGACCATTTTTTTCGTCAACACCATAAAAACTCGTCACGTCCCAATTGCCCTTGGTAAGCGCTGCCACTTCTTTGCCCGCCATATCATACCTGTATAGGTGGTTGTACCCGCTTTTTTCGCTTTGAACCACGAAGCCGTTGCCGCTTGCGAGAAAGGTAATGTCGTGTAAATCGAGGTAGTACTTGCTTTCCTCCTCAAATAAAAGGCTGCATTTCCCCGTGCTTGCATCGGCGAGCCAAAAGCGCTGGGTACTTTGGTGGCGGTTCATCCAGGTGAGGCAGAGCTTGCCCGCGGGTGTCCAGGCCAGGCGCGGGAGATAATCGTCCAAACGACCATCTACGGAAATGCGTTGTGGGATATCAACAG
>JBBRWA010000073.1:0-22102 GCA_038246345.1 Chitinophagales bacterium | reverse complement strand
TTTTACACTCGACAGAGGGTTTCAAGTACTTTTAACGGCTTATCCGGAAGCCCGTAAATTACTGAATTACAAGGCGTTGAAGTTAAAAACCCTGCCTTCGGGCGCACGCATACGGATGGGCGATCATTTTCACGTAATGCCCAATCCGCTAAAAAACTGGACGACGGCACCCCAAGCATTGTTTGCGCCCGTTGGCAATTTGTGGGATAAAATCAAGGTTTTGCAACTCAATTTAAGCCTTAGAAACGCCCCCGAACCCACCGCTGTCCCGTCACATGATCCACAATCTACGCTGGAGTTTTTAAAAGAATTTGGTTATTCGGATACCATCATCAACCGTTTTTTCAAACCGTTTTTTCGGGGCGTTTTTCTGGAGAAAGACTTAAAAACGGACGCTGAATTTTTCAAGTTTTTGTTCAGTCAATTTGCTAAAGGCGACGTGGTAATGCCTGAAAACGGCATGCAAGCCATTCCCGAACAAATTGCGGCCCACCTTGCGCCACATCAAATCAGACTGAATACACCCGTCCAAAAAATAGTGGGCAAAACGATCCACCTTGAAAATGGGGAAACCATAGCCGCCACTAAAATCGTGTTGGCCACCGATGCCAGCGCGACGGCTCATTTATTGGGAGAAACCCGAAATACGCCATTCAACGCCACAGACTGCCTTTATTTTACCTGCGACATTCCGTTCCATATTTTTGAAAAACCTTACTTGATTATCAATGCCAATAAAGAGGAGCTGATTGATCACTTAGTCGTCTTGTCCGCGTTTGCGCCTTCGTACGCGCCCACGGGTAAAACCTTGATTTCGGTGAGCATCGTGGGGCAAAATCCGTACGCCGAAAAAGACTTAATTGAAAAAGTACAAAAAGAACTCCTCCAGTGGTTTGGCGAAAAATATGCTTGGCAGCACCTTCGCACCTATCGCATCCCCGAAGCCTTGCCGCAATATTTTGAACCCACACCTCCCTATAAATCCTTAAAAATCAATGATTTTATGTATCGTTGTGGAGACTACACCGCGTATCCTTCTTTAAATGCTGCCATGAAAACGGGGCGTGCGGTGGCGGAAATGTTGACAAAATAGTTTCACAATTAACGTGAATGAAAGAAGCATTGAACATCGTTTGGTTTAAAAGAGATTTGCGGCTGCACGACCATGAACCAGTGATTCGCTTTGAGCGGTAAAAAAAAGCGATGAAAGTAAGCGGAATGGGAAGCGCATTTTAGCGAAGCATGTTATTCCGAATGTGGATAGGAAGGAATAACTACAGTTTTTGGAATCGTTACAAAGATATAAGCGTTGTAGTTTGTGTTTATCAATATCAGCATAACGGTGGGGGCAATGAAACAAACAAGCACCAGGTCAACGGCGAAGCATTCATCGTGTAAACAGTACCTGACCCAATTGTCCCAATAGCCAACATTATTGAACGTGAAGGATGAAATGCGGCCGTGCTCGATGCCAAAAAACATTCCTGGACAAAAGAATATCTGGATGCGTATGATTATTTCACCAAATAAATCCCATCTTCCTCCAACCGAACCAGACGCTGCTTGTAGAGCGTTCCGATGGCCTTTTTAAACGTTTTTTTGCTCATTTGAAAGAATTGCGTGATATCATCCGGCTCGCTCTTGTCGGTGAAGCGCAAGTAGCCCTGGTTGGCGTTAAGCATGGCGAGTATCTTTTCGCCCTCGGGTTCAATTTTGGCGAAGCCGATTTTTTGGAGGCTCACGTCAATTTTCCCGTCCTCCCGCACGCGCTTTACGTAGCCCTTGCAGCGGTCGCCCCGGCGCGCTTCATGGTAAATTTCGTTTGCATATACCAGTCCCCGGTAGAGGTTGTTGATGATGACGTTGACGCCAAGTTCCGTAGGATCGTCGATGAGCAGGTCCACCTCCTGACCGGTTTGCAGGAGGATAAATTTTTCTTGAAAAAATTTCTGGTAGCGCCCGGAGGCGGTAAGGCGATCCGTTTCCTCGTCGAGGTACAAATAGACGAAGTACCAGTTGCCGGCCAGCATTTGGCCGGGTTGCTCCCGAAACGGCACGAACAGGTCCTTATCCAGTCCCCAATCGAGAAAAGCCCCGAATTCGTTAACGACTTTCACTTGCAGACAGGCAAACTCGTCCAGTTTTATCAAAGGTGTAGCTGTTGTGGCGATGAGGCTGTCTTCCGAGTCCTTGAACACAAAGACCTGAAGCTCTACGCCCGGTTCCCAGGTTTTAGGTGCGTACTTGTTGGGCAGCAGGACTTCCTCGCTGCCTTCTGCGTCGGTCAGGTATAAGCCGTTCTGGACTTGCCGGATAATTTTCAGGTTATTGTATTTACCAAGATGTACCATAAAGTTTTGTATCAACATGAAAAAAGCCCCATATCAGTTCCCTGATACGAGGCTTTTAGTTGTGGCGGAGGCAGGACTTGAACCTACGACCTTCGGGTTATGCTTACCAACTACAACTTTCGTTGCTTCTAACAACATTGTCAGAATTTGTGGTCTGGACTGTACCTTCATCCTCGACTTAACGTTAGGATGTCCCATTACCAGTCTCTACACCTGTTCCAATTTCTTAGAACTCGGCTCGGTATTACCATCATTAAGAGGTTTCACCGAATTTAAGGGATAAACACATAACCGTTTCCAGTTATGCCGCCCATTGCTCAATCAGTTCCCAAGCACCGCGAAAAACACTAGATTTAGGCTTTCGTTGCCGCTTCTCGGTTTCGACTAAATGAATCTCGGAACCGTAACTTACAAACACCAAACTTGGAAACACATAGAACACATCAATATCATCGATGTAAACTAGTGCAAAATCAAAATCTTCAACGCTGTATGAACTTCTAACCATCTGACGACGATTTGTTTTCGTACGGCGATTATCGACGACATAATTTTGCTTAACTGTATCCAACCAAGCAGATTTGACCTGAATTCTAACAAGCTTTCCGTCCACATCTAAAATAAGATCATACGGTAACCTGTCAACAATCGGTTTTGAAACTCCCCAGCCCATTTTCAGGGCGAAGAGCAAAACTGACTGCTCAGCAATATCTCCTTTAAGTTTGGTATCCATGAAATAAAGAACTAAAAGAACAGACTTGAGCCCGACGAGCTACCAACTGCTCCACTCCGCGATTTAGCGAGCGCAAAGATACAACAACATTGTCCAGCTTTTCAAATAGTTTGCAAAAAAAATCAATCTTTTTCTGAAATGAAGTTCCCAATTAGCTTTTGTCCTATCCTCCAACAGCAGGGGTCATAGAAATTTTCTCTCGAAGCGGCACTTCAACAGTTGGAAATCATGTAATCTGGATTCGTCAATCAAAAAGGCCTAACCAACGATGCAATCTCCCAACCATTATCCGCCAGCTTGATCTTCTAAGCCCGCCAAAATCACCTCCTGAATATTCCCATACACCTCCTTCTCCGCTTCCACCCAAGCCCGCGGCTCTACCCAACGAATCTCTTCAATATCCTCTTCTGTCTGCGGAACAACCTGTGTATCCGTTGTTTTCATGCTGTACCACCAGGTCTTTTTCAAGATACGCTGCTCTTTGTACACGAAAGTATGGTAGGTATGCATCAAAAATGCTCCAAGCGCCACATGAACCAGCCCCGTTTCTTCCTGTACTTCCCGTACAGACGCTTCTTCCGGCGTTTCGCCTGGGTCAATCTTGCCTTTGGGCATATCCCAGGAGCCCCTTCTGTAAAAAACAAGCAGTTGGCCTTCGCTGTTCAGCACATAACCGCCTGCCGCCTCCTGAATTTTGTAACACGATTGAAAATCGGCCCATAACTCCTCCAGGTTTTCGGCATACAACACCACCGATTCCACCGATTTATTCTTGTCGAGCAAGTCCAGATACTGCCGAATCATCTTTTTCTTGCCCACATATTGGCCAACAAAGTTGTTTTTGTCGGCTAAAATGCCAATTTCTGAGGCTTGAGCACGTTCTGCCAGGAAAACGGGTTTGCCGTTAATATAGATTTTATACTTTTGCAGCCCCATTGGGAGAGATTGGTTTTAGTGAAAATTGATACGTTACGAGGGGCAATGATACCCAACTACCCTTTTACAATTGAAAAAAATGCTGTGATGGAAGCCGAAGTAGCACGCAACTTATTGGAAATCAAAGCGATAAAACTCAGCCCGAATGATCCGTTCACTTGGGCTTCGGGCATTCAATCGCCTATTTACTGCGACAACCGTGTAGCACTCTCCTACCCTGCTGTCCGTTCGTTTATAAAACAATGCCTGGCCGAAAAGTCTAGAGCGTTTGGCAACTTTGATGTTGTAGCTGGTGTCGCCACTGCTGGCATCCCACACGGAGCTTTGCTGGCAGATGCGCTGGAGAAACCTTTTATTTATGTGCGCAGCAGCCCTAAGGATCATGGCCGCCGCAACCTTATTGAGGGCGAGCTGCATGCTGGTCAGCGCGTGTTGGTCGTAGAAGACCTAATCAGTACGGGCGGCAGTTGCATCGTAGCGGCAGAGGCAATCCGGGAAGCAGGCGCTATTGTTGTCGGGGTTTTGGCCATCTTTCAATATGGATTTGAAAAAGCAAAAACAGCATTTGCTGAGCGAAACATTGAATTTCAAACCCTTACAAATTACGAAGCGCTCATTCCAGAAGCCATTAAAATGGGCTATGTAAGCGAAAGCGACCTCAATACCTTGAAACAATGGCGTGAAAACCCAAATGGTTGGGGCGCCCTTTACGTTTAAACCTTATGGACGCGGTGTGTCCGTCAAACTAACTAAAATCACCCGTATCCAGGAATCCTCTTTCATCGCATGCAAATAATTACACCCAATTCTGAATCATTCCTACGCCGATACCTGAATAACGCCAGCCCAACTGGCTTTGAATGGAGTGGACAAAAACTTTGGCTCGAATACCTCAAACCGTATATCGACGATTGGAAACTCGATAATTATGGAACCGCGTATGGAATCATCAATCCAGGCCAAAAATTCAAAGTGGTCATCGAAGGCCATGCCGACGAAATCTCCTGGTTTGTAAACCATATCAGCGACGATGGCTTCCTGCACGTTATTCGCAATGGCGGCAGTGATTTTCAAATCGCCCCCTCCATGCGCGTATGGGTACACTTGCGCAAAGGCGGGAAAATCGAAGGTGTATTCGGATGGCCCGCCATTCATACACGAACCGACAAAGATGCCAACCTGGCACCAGCCCTCGACAATATTACCATTGATCTTGGTGCAAAAGACAAGGAAGAGGTTCAAAACATGGGCATCCATGTAGGCTGTGTCGTCACTTTCCAGGATGAATTCACCATCCTTAATGATCGCTATTACACCGGTAGGGCCTTAGACAATCGCATTGGCGGCTTCTGTATCGCCGAAGTGGCCCGCTTGCTATTTGAAAATAAAATCAAGCTGCCCTATAGCCTCTACATTGTCAACTCGGTACAAGAGGAAGTCGGTTTGCGCGGTGCCGAAATGATCACCCAAACCATCAAGCCGAATGTGGCCATCGTCACGGACGTTACCCACGACACCCATACACCGATGGTGAACATCAAAAAGCACGGCGATGTGCGTACCGGAAATGGCCCGTCGGTGACCTTTGCGCCCGCCGTACACCAAAAGCTGTTGGACATTATTATTGACACAGCCACCGAAAAAGAAATCCCTTTCCAACGCGAAGCAGCCAGTCGCATTACCGGCACCGACACAGATGCATTTGCCTACTCCAATGGCGGTGTGCCTTCTGCCTTAATATCTTTGCCTCTGCGCTATATGCACACTACCGTTGAAATGGCCCACAAAGACGACGTAAACAACCTGATCCGCCTGATTTACGAATCGCTGCAAAAGATCGAAGACGGACATGACTTTAAATATTTTAATGAGATAATGTGATAATGTGATAATTTGATAATGGGTATCCGAGGAAGTAAAGAATTCGTGCAAAATCAATCGAGGTGCCAGGCGAGCGCGTCATTATCACATTATCGAATTATCACATTAAAAATTATCGAATTATCACATTATCCAATTATCTAATTATCACATTAAAGTTTTGGAATACGCAGCCTGTCAAGTCGCCATTGCCCCAATTCGCGCTCAAGCAAATGATAAGAGCGAGATGGTTTCCCAAATACTCTTTGGGGAAACAGTGGTCGTGCAGGACTCAAAAGACAGTTGGCGTTTTGTCGTGTGCGAATGGGACGGCTATACAGGATGGGTGGATTCCAAGCAGTTGATCCGCTTGACGGCAGCTGAGTTCGAATCCTATAGAGAACACCAAACCATCAATTTATCGCTGGTAGAAGGCTTGATGGCCGCTGATTATTTCGTGCCGCTGACCATGGGTGCGGTGCTGCCCAATTATGACGGGCTTCGCTGTCAGCTTGGAGAGCAGGTTTTCCAATTCTCCGGACCCGTTGTCACACCAAATCAGCAACATCTTGGGAATGAATGGGTTGTAAAAATTGCAAGGCGCTACCTGCACGCGCCTTATCTCTGGGGAGGCCGCTCCCCTTTCGGCGTTGATTGCTCGGGGCTCACACAGATGGTCTTCAAAATTGCTGGTGTGCCGCTGCTGCGCGACGCAGCGCAACAAGTGACACAGGGCCGGCCCATTGATTTTATGGAAGAGTGCCAAGCAGGTGATTTAGCCTTTTTTGACAATGGCAAAGGGAATATTACCCACGTGGGTATCATTTTGCCCGATTGCCATATCATTCACGCCAGTGGCAAGGTTCGGGTAGACAAGCTGGATCATTTCGGTATTTTCAACCGCGAACTTAACCGGTATACCCACCAACTACGCATTGTTAAGCGCATGTTGCCCGATGCGCCTCTTTTGATGCAGACGGACCAGGAACAAGCTAAATTGGAGCATGAACTAGCTGGCCAATCGGTGTTGTTTGGATGACAGGCTGCCTGGTAGGCGATACAAAACCAGCTGATGTAGCAACGTTTTCCCCTATTATACGTTTCTCCAATAAATTGATGCCATGCGGCCTTCACTACTGATTTTCCTTTGCTGTACCATAGCCTATACTATTCAGGCACAACAACCAGATTCTCTTTTGTTGCGACGAGATTCCATGCCTGCCGTTGTGTCAGATTCAATGGCGATGCAGAAAAAACGGTCAAAAATTAATTCAAATACCCAAGAACTGGCGATATCTCCCAAAACCGACAGCAGCGTTTTGCAAAAAAACAAGGAGAGTTTTTTCTACCGTTACTATACGAAAAAATATCCCAATCCTCGTACTGCTGCCCTACTCTCGTTTCTTTTACCTGGCGCGGGACAGGCTTATAACAAGAAATGGTGGAAAATTCCGATCGTTTATGGCGCATTAGGCGGCATGACCTGGCTCGCATTGAGCAATGACAAGCAATACAAAGCTTTGAAAACCAATTACAAGTGGCTCGTAGATGGGGATGACTTAACCATGCCCACTAAAGCGCCCTACATAAACATGAGCGCAACGCAAATGAAAAGCTACCGGGACATTTACCGGGGTTATACGGAAAAGAGTTACCTGTTTTTAGGCATCACTTACCTCTTAGCGGTCACGGATGCTTTTGTGGACGCACATTTAAAGACTTTTGATGTGAGTGACGACCTAACATTGCGGGTTGTGCCTGACATTCAGTCAGCGCCCGGGGGTTTTGGCGCGTCTTTTGGCGTAGGGGTTTGCTTGGGCATCGGAAAGCCGACGTCCACTACAAGCTCTAAAAGGAATATTATTGTAACGCCCTGACCTTGACAGGATTCATGGCTTTGTAAGCAACACAACATACATGTCATTACTTGAAAGCGATTCGGATAGCCTTGCACTCACCCGCAGACATTTTATAGAGAGCCTGAAGTTTCCCTTATTGGCCGTCGCTTTTTTATGGCTGGTGCATCTTTGGCAAATGGCCGACAATTTTGACCCAGGCATGTATGGCATTATGTCGCGCCGAGTCTGGGGCTTACGCGGCATCGTTACTGGCCCCTTGGTACATGGCAGTTGGAAGCATTTAATTTCTAACAGCGTTCCCCTTTTTGTTTTGGCCTTCATAAGCTTGTATTTCTACCGAAAAGTTGCGATGCAGGCGTTTTGGTTGATTTATTTTTTAACAGGAGCAGCCGTGTGGTTGTTTGCCCGTCCGGTGTCGCACATTGGGGCCAGCGGTGTGGTGTACGGATTGGTTGCTTTTATATTCTGGAACGGTATTTTTCGCAGGAGCCTGCGCTCTATTGTATTGGCAGCCATTGTTATGTTATTGTACAGTGGAATGTTTATGGGCGTATTGCCCGATCAGGAGGGCATTTCTTGGGAAAGTCACTTGCTGGGCAGCTTGGTTGGCATTTTTGTGGCTTTTCTGTTCAAAGCAGAGCTAGAAGAAGAGGAGGAAGCCGCCGAAGCTGATCGCCATGTGCGCAATGAGCCTGAAATAAAAACGCCTTTCCTCGCCGCAGATGTTTTTGAGAAGACCAAAACCCAACGTGTCTGGGAGGCAGAAGAGGAGGCGCGGCGTCAAAGCGATGCCTCAGAATTCGTCCCTCCATTTTGGAATCAAGACAAGACTTGGTAAGTTTTTTACTCGAAAAGCTTTTGATTTTGGCATTCTGCCTATATTTGCGCACTTTTTCAAAGGGTGTGCCAATGGCGCTCCCTAAACGACTACTTTTTTCTCACATATTTTAGCACCATTTACTCCTTCGAGGTATGCAAAGCAAAGGCGTTGTACGATTTTTCCTCATTGCGCTCACGATAGTGTGCCTGTATCAATACCTGCTTGTCATCCCGACGAACGGAATTGAATCAGCAGCACGTAGCTACGCCGATAACTCTTCGGCGAAAGACCCCAGCACCAGTTGGCGCACTTATTATTCCGAATATCTTGACTCGCTTTCTACCGAGACAGTGTTTGAGATTCCGCTCATTAAAAAATTCACCTACGCAGACCTTAAAAAAAGTCAATTGGCCATGGGTCTTGACTTGAAAGGCGGCATGAGCGTTTTGCTCCAGGTCGATTTGCGCGATTTCCTTAAAAGTTATTCCGGCAGCAGTACCGACCCTGTATTTCTCCAGGCTCTTGACAAGGCCACAGAAATGCAACGGACAGAGCAGGGTAACTACATCAACCAGTTTGGCAAGGCCTGGAAAGAAGTTAGCGGCGGTCGCCCAATGGCTTCAGTCTTCGCCCGTAACGAGACCAGCGGAATCAAATTTGACACGCCCGACGCGGATGTCATCAACATTATCCGCAAATCAGCCGATGGCACGGTTGGACAAACATACGACCTGCTCAAAAAGCGTATCGACAAACTGGGTGTTGTTCAGCCAAATGTAAGCCTTGATGCTACACGTGACCTGATCCAGGTGGAACTGCCAGGCATTCAAAACCCACAGCGTGCCCGCACGATGCTCCAAAGCCAGGCTAAACTTGAGTTTTGGGATACTTACCGCATTACGGATGAGGGCGTATTTAAAGGGCTCACAGATGCTGACTTGATGTTGAATGCTGGGGTAGACACCACGGTACTCGCCGTTAAGGATACCATTTATGAGTACCCTATTGGTGCAAACGGCCAACCTGACTCCAGCCAAGCAAAGTTGATGAAGCTGGTAGACAAAGCCGCTGACCCATCTCAACAGAAAGCGGGACCACTTCTTTCCGTTATTGCCTTGAACCAACAAGGCGGCAATGCCGTCATTGGTTGGGTCGACAAAAATAAAATCCGTGTCCTGTCTGAATACTTTAAGCGTGCAGATGTAAAAGCAAAATTTCCTGCCAACCTGGAATTCAGGTACAGCCGCAAACCAGTTGAAGGAGAGACCGAGGCCGGTTTGACCTCACTCAATGGCAAATACCAATTGTATGCCATCAAAAGACTGCCGGGCTCTGATGCAGCGCCACTTGATGGTGCGGTGGTGAAAAATGCCAGCGCAAATCCTGACCCGAGCTCTGGAGACATTGCTGTCAGTTTGCAAATGGACAATGATGGCGGGCGTACCTGGGCTGAAATGACCACCAAAGCCGCCAATAACGGCAACCGTGAAATCGCAATTGTATTGGACGATGAAGTGGTTAGCGCCCCAAGGGTTATCAACCCCATTACTGGTGGCAGCTCTTCCATCACAGGCGGCTTTAAGCTGGAAGAAGCAACCGACCTTGCGCAAATTCTTCAAGTAGGTAAACTACCTGCTGGCACGCATATCGTTCAGGAGAGCCAGGTTGGCCCTTCCTTGGGTGAGGAGAACATCAACAAGTCATTGTTTACGATGATGTTGTCTGTTCTGTTCCTGTGCTTCTTCATGGTGGCTTATTACAACCGCGGTGGTTGGGTGAGCGTTATTGCCTTGCTTGCCAACATCTTCTTTATTCTGGGAACCTTGGCTTCCATGGGCACCGTTCTCACATTGCCTGGCATCGCCGGCATCGTATTGACGCTTGCGACTGCTGTTGACGCGAACGTAATCATTTACGAACGTATTCGTGAAGAACTACGAGAGGGATTGTCGATGGCCAAGGCGGTTACCACTGGTTTCTCGCGTGCGTTGCCCGCCATCCTGGATGCCAACGTAACGACAATGCTCGTTGCCGTAGTGCTCATTTACTTCGGCCTGGGCCCAATTAAAGGCTTCGGTATCGTTCTGGCTGTTGGTATCCTGACGTCTTTGTTCACTGCCGTACTGGTTGGTCGCTACATGACAGAATGGTGGTTGGAAAAAGGCCGCAGCCTTACCTATAGTTTCCCATGGTCTGAGAATTGGCTGGTAGGTTTCCACTATGACTGGATTGGCAAACGGAAATATGCCTATATGTTCTCTTTAGCTATCATAGCTGTTGGTGTAGGCTCTTACTTCCAACGCGGTTTTGAGCTGGGAGTAGACTTCAAAGGAGGCTACTCTTTCAACGTACAATTCGACAAACCAATTGGTTTGGAGCCATTGAATACCGCCCTAACTGGCACATTTGGAAGCAATACCGTCATCAAAACAATCAGTGGTGACAATACCTACAATATCACCACGCCTTACTTGATCAACGAGCGCGGCGATGATGTAACAGAACGTGTTACCGCAAAATTGCACGAAGGCATCACAGCTGCCGGTGTGACGGTCGACTACGATTCATTCAAAAAAACAGAAAGTACTGGCACCCACATCACCTCATCCAGTCAGGTTGGTGCTACCGTGGCCGATGACATTCGCAACTCTTCCTTCTGGGCAGCACTCTGGTCTTTAGGATTGATATTCTTGTACCTCTTAGTGCGTTTCAATCGCTGGCAGTTCTCATTGGGTGCGGTATTGGCCCTTTTCCACGACGTACTGATCACCCTGACCTTCTTTACACTATTGCACGGTCGTGTATGGTTCTCTTTGGAAATCGACCAGGCCATCATCGCGTGTATCTTGACGGTAATAGGCTTCTCCGTGAATGATACGGTTATTGTTTATGACCGTATTCGTGAGTTCATGGGCAACTATAGCGGTCGATCGAAACAGGAGGTGTTCAACATGGCAATCAACACCACGTTGAGTCGTACCCTGATTACTTCAGGTACCGTGGTTTTTGTAGTATTGCTGCTCTTTATTTTTGGCGGTGGCGCTATCAAAGGGTTCGCATTCGGTATGTTTATTGGCGTTTTATTTGGCACCTACTCATCTGTCTTCGTAGCGTCGGCTATGGTGGTCGACTTTTTGAAAGAAGATGTAATTGAAGGGAAGGTGGTAGCTGCTAAGCCGGCTGTTGAGGCTGCTGTTAAACCTGCCAAAACAAAAAAGGCAAATGCTTGATTAATGTGATAATTTGATAACGGCCGTTTTGCTTTGGTATTTTGGTTGTTGTTTCACATAAATGTAGAAGAGCCATTCCGTTTGGGATGGCTCTTCTTTTTTCAGGAAAAGGCTGGTAGACATGGTACACCCAAAAAAAGCCGCCCCAATATCTGGGACGGCTCAATTTATTTTTTAACGCTGATTTTAATAACTTGTAGTCTAGTTTTCGTCGTCGTCATCGAATTTCCCGCGCTGGTAACCGGAATCTTCCATGGATTCGCTGTCTATTTCCCAGTCTTCACCACCTGCTGCAGGCGGGCGCTTGCCATTGGAAAGCCGTACTTTGTCACCGATCGGCTTACCTGCGGGCCGGTCGTCATCGTCTGCGCCAGGAAAGAAATCGCTGCTGCTGATGCTATTCCCGCCTGTTTCGCGCGGGGAATTCGAGCTGGTCATGTTTTTGCCATCAATACTTTTGGTGGCGTGCGGAACAAGCCTCAACCTTTCTTTACTGATGAGCAGGCCAGTAACGATACATATCCCATACGTTTTATTCTGAATCCGAAGGAATGCGTTTTTCAGATCCTGGACATGGCGCTGCTGCCGGGTGAGCATTCGTTGCAGCATTTCCAAATCGGTGTGCGCAGTACTGTCATCGTACCAGTCACCACCTTGTTGGTTAAATCCATTTTCGTTCAGATCCGCAATTTGCCTTTCCGTAGTATCTAATTCTTCTTGAGCTTGCGCCAATTTAGCGTCAACCAGCGCCTTGAATTCTTGCAAATCCTCGTCGCTGTACCTCAATTTCGGGTCGGTAGACATGAGTAAGTAGCCTGTTTAAGTTTCGTGATAAATGGTGGAGTTGTTTTCGGGGGGCAAAATTAGGGGAAATCGTCTTACTTTTGTGCGCCTTTCTAATAAAATTATGATTGAAACTAAATTGTCACGTAAAAACGACCTTTCCGCCACATTTTCTGATTCATATCGTCAACAAGTTCTTGACGATTTTCGCTTATGTTGCCAAAGCCGGGAAGCCAGCATCATTGCCCGTAAAGAAGTACTCACGGGTAAAGCTAATTTTGGCATAATTGGCGACGGAAAAGAAGTCGCCCAAGTTGCCATGGCACGAGCCTGGAAAAAAGGTGACTTCCGCTCTGGCTATTATCGCGACCAAACCTTGATGCTGGCGTTGGAATTGATGACCCTGGATGAGTTTTTCGCTCAGTTGTATGGCGACCCATACAACGATCCCTTTTCCGGCGGCCGGCAAATGAATTGCCATTTTGCTACTGCTTTTGTAGACGAGCAGGGCAATTTTCTGGATTTAAAAAACAGGTATAACATCACCGCTGACATTGCCCCAACCGGTGGCCAAATGGCCAGGGGCCTGGGCTTGGCTTTTGCGTCCAAGAAATTTCGAGAAAATCCCAGCATCTGTGGCGACCTGAGTACCAGCGGCAACGAAGTCGCTTTTGTAACCATTGGCGATGCTTCTACCTCTGAGGGCGTCTTCTGGGAAACCATCAACGCTGCGGGAGTATTGCAGGTGCCTTTAGCCATCAGCGTGTGGGACGATGGATATGGCATTTCCGTGCCCAAAAAATATCAGACAACCAAAGAAAGTATCAGCGAAGCGTTGGCAGGTTTTAAGGCAGAGCATGAAAATGATAGCAGTGGCATCAATATTTACACAGGGAAAGCATGGGATTACCCTGGACTTTGTATACTGTACACGGAGTCGATTGCAGCCATGCGAAAAACCCACCGGCCAGCTTTGTTCCACATTCAAGAGGTGACGCAGCAGCTAGGACACTCCACTTCAGGCGATCACCGTCGTTACAAATCTGCTGATCGGCTTGAATTTGAAGAAAAATTCGATTGCAATACACGCATGGCGGAATGGATGGTCGAGAATGGTTTGGCTACTGCTGAGGAAATAGATCAAATAAAAGCAGCGGCAAAACGCGAGGTCACCGAAGCTGCTGCACGTGCATACCGGGCTTATCACGACAAGGTAGCCGAATTCAAAGATGAGTTGTTGGGCTTGTTAGCGTCGCTGGAAATCGCACTGCCAGCAGAACATGTTGTCAAGGAAACCCTTACAGAGCTTAAGGAAAAACGTGAGCCATTGCGTTATGAATTGATTCAAGCCGCGCGAAGGGTATATTTTTCCTTGTCCGCTGGTGAGAACCCAGAAGCTAGGGCGTTAAAAGCCTTCATCAACAGAGAGCGCATTGAAGGCGATCAAATTTATTCCCATAATCTACTGAGCCAAACCTCAAAATCCCCCCTGGATATCAGCATTGAGGCTGCAACCTACACAGAAACGTCTCCCCTAAAAGATGGTTACGAGGTTCTAAACGCCTGCTTTGACCATAATTTCGAACGGGACACGACACTATTTGCCTTTGGAGAAGATGTAGGTCATATAGGCGATGTAAACCAGGGCCTGCGCGGTATGCAGCAGAAGTATGGTGTAGAACGTATTTTTGATACGGGCATCCGAGAGTGGACCATTATGGGACAAGCAATAGGCCTGGCCATGCGTGGTTTGCGGCCCATTGCAGAAATTCAATACCTAGATTACTTGTTGTATGCTCTTTCAGCCCTTTCCGATGACCTGTGCACCCTGCGTTGGCGTTCTAACAACCAACAAGTCGCGCCAGCCATTATCCGTACCCGCGGTCACCGTCTGGTAGGTGTTTGGCATAGCGGTTCTCCTATGGGCATGATGCTCGGCTCCCTGCGCGGCATGCATGTTTGTGTGCCACGCAACATGACCCAGGCAGCAGGCATGTACAATACACTGTTGCGTTCCGACGATCCAGCCATCGTGGTAGAAGTGCTCAATAGTTACCGTTTGAAAGAACGCTTGCCCGACAATGTAGGCACATTTACCGTTCCGCTGGGTCAACCAGAAATCCTTCAAGAAGGTTCGGATCTTACAATTATTACTTATGGTGCTTCTGTACGGGTTGCTGAAGATGCCATTCAAATACTACATGCCAGGGGTATATCGGTTGAGTTGATCGATATTCAGACCCTTTTGCCATTTGACCTGAACAATATTTGCATGGATAGCCTGAGAAAAACCAACCGGGTTATTTTCCTGGACGAAGACTTTGAAGGCGGTGCCTCGGCCTATATGCTGCAACAAGTACTGGAGAAACAAGGCGGTTATCGCTGGCTGGATTCAGCGCCAATTACCCTTGCCGCGAAGCCGCACCGCCCTGCTTATGGCCAAGATGGAGATTATCATTCAAAACCTCAAGTAGAAGATATCGTAGAAGCAACGCTCGGCATGTTGCAGGAAGCAGGATTGTGAGTGAATCATGTAAACCAGTTGTTTATACCTGACGGCACCTTTAATGTGTCAGATTGAAGCATTTGCAGTCAGAAACGGCCTGTGTATTGTATCCTATTACAGATATTTGCCCACGCACATTTACTTAAGTTCGTTTCAAAATAAATTGGAACGATTCTTGCCTTCCTTCTTGTAAGTTGTTTGCAGCGTAATCCTCCCCTCTCTTAGCTTCGCTTTATTCGTCGAGCTGCGCTTTTTAATCCATCTTTCACCGGTTATTGACAAACACTCATGGTACACACTATGCTGCTTGCGAGCAATTGCATCCCTGTTCGCGGCCCACAAATCCAGAATCTCTTTTCCCTTGGTCAACAAGGACTCCACTGTGACGTAGTTTTCGGCTCTCCCAGCGCGGATTGCAGTGGTACAGGCATTTGTAAAATTACCGGAACCAACGGTTTTTTTATTCACGATCAAAAAAAGGAATGTCAGCGAACACAAGCTGTTCTCTTCCAACGTGCCGACAAGAAAGGGCTGACGCTCATTTTCTTTCGCTCACTACTTTGCAGTAAGTTATTTCGCCATCATTTTTGGAAGGGCGTCCTGAAAATGGACGAACCCTGTATGCTGCCCGGTGAAATTCGGGATCAATTGGAGACTCCATTCAGCAAAATGCTGCCTGGTCGGTATCTCGTGACAGAAGCTTCAGGTTATTTCAAAGTAGATATTGATTGCGCAGAATAAAAAATGCAACCCTACAAAAAAGCAATTTGGCAATGAACTGCAAGTTCATTGCCTGTTTAGGTAATAATTGGCCTGTAATGCAAATATCATTGGCAAGCGATTTTCAACATTGATCGAGGCATTAAAAAAATCAAGATAAGCGGTGTTGACCCCGTTTGAAGTATTAATTGTACTCGCGGGATTCAATCGTTGCAATGGAAGTTTGGCGAAAAATCCAAGCTCCCATTGCCGGCCTAGCCCGAGCCCAAACCCTGCTTGAAAATCAAATCTCCACCTGTCAAGACTGGAAGTAGCCAAGTCATTTAGGCTTTTGCTGTTTGGGTCAGCATTAGCATTAAATTTGTAGTTGGTAGAATAGCTTTCTTTTCGGGCTTTAGAATCAAGCACATAAGTGCTTGTAATACCACTAAACACCTTGATTCTGTGGGGCAAATTGCATGAAATCAAAAGTGGGAGCTCTACCATACTTAATCTCGCAACCGGAATAATGACAGCATCAACTTGCCCTAAATAATTGCTTGAGCTTGGTAAGGTATTCCCGCCCAAATCCGTGATTACATATTCGGAGTTTAACGCCTCACTATATTGTTCATAATTTACACTGGCGGTTGGTTGAGACTTTTCCGATGGGGAATATTGCACATAATTCAAACCGCTTCGCAGCCCCCAACGGCGCATCGGCTGCCAATGGATGACCAAGCCAGCACCGAAGCTATTGAAGGCTGTAAAACGCTCGGTTCCAAGGGTAGTACCAACACCTAATGCCCAAGTTGGGCTTTTTTTCGTTGGAATAATGGTGTTTTTAACAGGCACAATTTCCACCATCGCTGGTGTTGGATAAATAGGGCCACGTTGAGACCGAACAAAGGGCGCTGAAATGGGCAGCATGTTGACCACGGTGTTTGTTGCAGGGACGACCACAGCTACGCTTGTTTCAGGGCTTTTAGAAGCCCCATCAAGCTCCTGCGAATTTAATTCTGGTTGAGCCATTAATGATTTTTGGGCTTCTGCGTTTGGCACGCGAGGAGCTTCAGTTGCTTGAGCTTGTTCAATATAATTCGATGATGGTTGTAAACCCAGTGTACTTTGTTTTTGAATAAAGACATGCACATCCCCCCGCCCCATAGTTTCAGGTGTCTTTCCTTTTGCTGCGATGTCAGGGTTTCTGGCTGTATTGTTTGGCTGTCCAGTGGCAAAAGGTAGGCTTGGTGATTGCTTCGGCTGTTCCACAGGTGAACTGTCCAAGGATCTGCCAACGCCCCAATACCATCCACCAACAGCAGTCAGCGGCAGGAGCAGCAAAGCAAACCACCACCAAATTATGCGCCGACGTTTTTCATCCCCAGGCATTTCCTGGTCCAGCAAAGCTTTCATGGAAGCCCAGCCTTTGTCGACGGTTTTAGGTTGAATATCTTCGTTCATCTCGTTCATATCATTTAAGAAATTCTTGCTTTATTGGTTTTGAACTCCCCATCGCGGGTGATCAAATCACGCAGTTTTTGCCGGGCGGTGCTTAGATGCCACTTTGAGGTGCCTTCGCTCATGCGCAAGCTTTCCGCTATTTCAGCATGACTGTATCCTTCAATCGCATACAACCGGAAGACCTCTTGCGATGTTGCAGGCAAAGTCCGCACAGCTTGTAGTATGTCTGCTTCATAAAAGGAATCGAGGCCTTTTGCTGCCACACCGCGGTCGTGGTCCTCCAATACCAAAAAATGCAGGTATTTGGCGTTTTTTCTGTAGTAATCGGCCATGCAATGGTACACAAGTCGCCGAATCCAGCCTTCCAAACTGCCTTTGAATTCAAAGAGGTGTATTTTTTTGAAAACACGTAAAAAACCGTTGTTGGCTATTTCAATCGCCGTGTCCTCATCGCGGGTATAGCGGCGGCACATGCGCAGCATTTCCGGAAAAAAATGACGGTACAGTGCCTCTTGGGCACGACGCTCGTTGGCTGCGCAGCCAATAACGAGTTCTTGTTCCGTGTAGTTTTTCTTACCGAATATGGCCATGGTTATTAGCTTAACCACCGGGCACTACCCGATGATAATTATTACGCCCTTTCAGGACTAGTATTTGAGATTGCGGATTGGCTGGCATTTGTTTTTAATTACAGTAGAAGCCCGATTCCAATTTCTAGGCGTTTGTGGAGAATTTTGTCGGTACCCCTGATGCCCCACCAGTCATTTATCCAGTAGCGCGTTTTATGTTGCAACCGGATACCAAGGTGTACGAAGGCGTTATTGCCGATGCGGTATCCGATTTGCCCTTGCGCCATCCAACCACCTTTCCACCGTTCGCTGCCACCTTCCCAGGTCGAGTTGTCGCTGTATTTTTTGGCTAATCCAATACCTGCACCCAAAGCGTAAAACGGTGTGATCTTTTTTGGGAGCAAATATCCGCGCAACTCCACAAAGATGGGGTAAGTAGCGGTGACTCCGTCATAAGGGCCAAAATTTTCTACTCCAACGCCGAGGCCAATGCCAGCATAACGGTTTAGTTTGAAACCAGTGCTGTGTTGAAACCCTACCCCAGTGCCGCTTTCACCCGCCAAAACGGTGAAACGTGTGGCATGATACCAGCCTGTTTCCTTAAAGGAATACGACCGTTGCGAAAACGATACGTTGGCATTTTTATCACCTTTGCACTGCTGCACGATACGTTTTACCGTGCTGCTTGGAACCTGCAATCGGGCACCGCTCCAACTGCTCATCACCAAATTGCTATCAGCAATGTATTCCAGGATGGTACCCCGGAGCACAGAGCCCCCTTTCAAGTAAACAACATCGTGGCAATCACCTTTTTGCGTTTGTGCGCCAATGGAACCTGCACACAGCAATAGAACGAATACAATTGGATATTTTGAATGGTCCATTGTTGAATATTTTAGTAGGCGCCGCGCAAAACTTGCTAAAGGTCAAACGCGGCGCCAAAGAAATTTATCGTGATACTGGTATCAAGCTCAATTGTTTAGGGCTGGACGGGTCGCTTACATCAAACTGAAAGAAACCGTCGTCGCCGATAAGCAACAGGTGGCTGTCGCTAAAAGCAATCACATCATAGGTGCTGATGTTTTTCAAGTGCGACAATTCTTTGAGTTCCAATGGGTTGGTTTTGTCATAAATTTTCAAGCCGTCATCGCAGAGGAACAAATGCTCGTTGGTAATGGCAAGCCCGAAGGGCCGCTTCATTTGGTAGGATTTCAACAAACTGGCACTGGGCAGGTTTTCAATGCCAATGATATCCAACTGGTTGAACGTGCCATTGCAGTTGGTACCATCGTGGATGGTCACGTAGGCGTGGGTGTCGTCACAAACCACAGGGTCGCAGCCTGTTGCGTGGCTAAAGGTGGCTTCCAGGGTTGGGTGCCCTGGGTTGGTGTTGTTAAAAATAAAGACACCGTTTTGAGACCCTACAAACAGGCGGTCTTTCCAAGGGAAAATAGTTTCTGCATTCCAGCCTAGCCATACAGAATCGCTTTTGACAGGGCAAGCGGGGCTGGCCAGCGACCAGGAACGCAACAGCCAGCTGTCAACAGTGTACAAATACTCATCGGCCAAGCCAAAGCGGGCAAAAGAGCCAGCGATGCCAATATTGGAAGGCAAGCCAGCATTTCCATTTTTTATGCCACCTGTGTTTAGTGTGGCACCATCGGCCCATATCGAGTTGCCCTCAAAAAACCAGGGTTCGTTCCAGCGGTTGTCGTCACAATTGACCTTTTCAGTAACCGTCGTCTGTTTGTAATCCACGATGAAGCCATTTGCCGGGTCAAAACCGAACAGCGGAAACACGTTTTCAGCACGGCATACCAATTGCGGGTTTTGAATGTCGCTGATGTCAATGGTCAGCAAATCGATGTACTGATCAGCATACAGGTATTTGTCGCGGATGACCATGTCTACGTTTCCCGGAATGCTCCAAAACGCAATGGTTTGCGGGTTGCTTGGGTCCGAGTTGTCGATCACGTGGATACCTGCTTGTTTTTCATTGATAAACAGGTAGTTGCCCAGAGCGTAAATTTTGCCAGGTGAATGAAGCGTGCGCGGCGATTCGGCTTTTACAGTCGTGCGGATTTCGGAGACGGATTTGTACACCGGGTCGAAACGAACATAGCTGCGCTCAGAAGTGCAGTCATCGCGCAGGCAGCCGCTGAACAGGGCTGCGGAAATAAGGGCAAGGAGGCTGAAGAAACGGTATTTCATACGATAGAATGTGTTTGTGTTTAAAGGTAGGTCGTTTGTACAAACGGTGTATCGCAAGGATAGACAGGGGGGGCGGGGGAAAGGTTGGGTTGATTGTTGTTTGTTGTTCGTTGATTGTTGCGTGCCCGCCGTAGCTTTAGCGGAGGAGGGTTCGTTCCCATTCACTCGATTGGTTGAATGATCGAACCAAAAGCCGTTTGTCAAAATCAAAAGGCTCACTGTCAATTATTTTGATCCGATGAAACAATTCATGTCGCGGATTCAAGATAAAATCAAACTCGTCCTGAACCACTGCGGAGGGCACTTTTAAGAAGGTCATTTTTGTGTTGCGCTTTTGAAAGTCGAAAGACAATCATGCAAAAATGCCGTGTTCGATGCGCAGGAGCTCATCTTTTAAGATTTGGATGCCGAAAGTGCTGCTCAATAGCGATTTAGGATTCACCCCACCCAATGCGATATTGTCAGCATTGAGCCAATAATTGAAGCGCTTTAGGTCTCCAAAAACGGTTTCTCCCTTTTTTAAGACTTGTGCAATGCCGAGAACCCGCTCCGAATAGATGGGGTCAAGTGCTATATTCTCTGCTTTGTAGCGTTGTAAAGTGCGCTCGGTTAGGTTAACGAAATTTGTCTGTAAAAATGCGACAAGTTTCGAAAATGGGGTTGTTTGGCTTGTTGTTTATTTTGTGTGCCTAATCCGAAGCTTCCTCCAATGCAATGCTTCAACGATCCTGAAATCAACACTTTCATCGGCGACAATTTTCATACCGAAATCGATTTAGACCTTTAAGCAACTGCGACGACTGTTTCATACTGCATTGATTCAGCTGCAAAAATTAGGCAAGCCTGAATAGCCTGCATTGACACACGTGGATAGGCTTTCAATAACCCGGATATGGCCTCACCCTTGCCCATTTTCTCCAAAATCAGGCGAACTGGCACTCGGGTGCCTTTGATAACAGGTTTGCCAAAAAGAATTGCCGGGTCAGCAGTAATATAGGCTTGCCAGAGGATGTCAGCCATTTTGAGTGCGTTTTGTTACACAAATTTAAGCCTATTGGTTCAAAGTTGTAGTATTTTCTACCCCTCAAACACCATCGCATCATGCCCCAATTTCCTGAAATCCACAATCGTCACTGCTGACACGCCCTGCTCCGGCATGTACACACCATATATAGTGTCCACTGCCGCCATGGTGGCTTTGTTGTGGGTTACCACGATGAACTGTGACTCTGCGGAAAACTGCCGGATGATTCGGTTGAATTTTTCAATGTTCGCATCGTCCAAAGGCGCATCCACCTCGTCGAAAATACAGAATGGCGCGGGCTTGAGCAGGTAGAGCGCAAAGAGCAGCGCAGTAGCCGTAAGCGTCTTTTCACCGCCGGAAAGTTGCGCAATGGTCTGCGGCCGCTTGCCTTTCGGCTTGGCGATGATGATAATGTCCGATTCCAGCGGATTCTCCGGATTGCTGAGCAGCAAGTCGGCAGAGTCGTCTTCGGTGAAAAGGGTGCGGAACACCTTGATAAAGTTCTCCCGCACCAGCGCGAAAGATTCGAGGAAACGCGCTGTGGCAGTCTCTTCGATTTCTTTCATGGTGAGCAGCAGGTTTTCTTTGGCCTGATTAATATCGTCGCGCTGCCCGGCAATGGTGTCGTGGCGTTCCTTGATTTCGTTGTAAGCCTCAATGGCCATAGGGTTGATCTCGCCGTAGTTGTCGAGCCTTCGTTTGAGGTTGTTGACGTCTTTTTCCAGCGTCTCGCGCTCGTACTGCGGGTTTGGCTCCTGGTTGATCACGTCATTGACACCAATGCCAAACTCAGCACGCAGCCGCTCGCCGATGGCCGTGATTTCAAACTTCACGTCTGAAAACTTCTCTTTCAAACGGTTCACGAGGCTTTGCAGGTCTTGTTGTTTGCGGAAGTTGTCGCGCTGCTTGTTCTCCAGTTCGTGTATTTCGTTGCGGGCTTTGAAATAGGACTGCTCAACGCCGCTGAGTGCCGCTTCCTTTTCTTTTTTCTCGGTGTATGCTGCAGTCAGCTCTTCCACGATGCGCTGAATTTCAGCTTCCAACAGACCAATTTCAT
>JBBRWA010000072.1:0-22229 GCA_038246345.1 Chitinophagales bacterium | reverse complement strand
TTGCAATGCCGCCTGGCGGTGGATACCCGCGACGAGCTTTCTGGTGAACGCTACCGCCGTACCATGCCCGTGGAGCTTTTCAGGCATTCCCCGGCTGCGCTGAAAAGTTATTTGCAAGGAAAAACCAATGTGCAATGCGCTGCAGCACTGGCTTCCTCGGGGGCCTATGTCTACCTGCACCTGATCTTTACCATCAACGACCCAAACCCGCGCAAAGCATTCGGAAAAATCGACAAGGAAAGCCTCGCTACCTTGAAATTTATCGATGGCACTTCTTACAATATTTACAACCAAGTGGCCAGCGAAGGCATCCAAAACCCCGACACCCAAGCTTTTACTTTTCAAGCCCAATACTTGTTGCCGGCAGATGCGTTAAAAAAAATACGCCGCTCGGAGCTCGACAAAATCCGCATTGCCTGGAGCAGCGGGTACGAGGACTATGAAGTTCAATACGTGTTGTTGTTGATGGGACAGGCGAAATGCCTGTTTGACAATTAATCCGCTCATGGAAATCCATCAAAACTATTCCCTGCTAGCGCTCAATACTTTTGGCCTGGAAGCAAAAGCGGAACATTTTGCAACGGTGCACTCGGTTGATGCGCTCCAGGCAGCAATTCAATCCCCCATTCGGCCCATACTGGTGCTTGGGGGCGGTAGTAACTTGTTGTTCACCCAGGATGTATCAGGCCTGGTCTTGAAAAACGCCATTCAAGGCATCAAAACGATTCAAACAGTTGGCAATACGACCTGGGTTGAAGTCGGCGGCGGGGTGGTATGGCACGATTTTGTGCTTTGGGCCATCGAGCAAGGTTTGGGCGGGGTTGAGAACCTGAGCCTTATTCCCGGAACGGTCGGGGCAGCACCCATCCAAAACATCGGTGCTTATGGGGTGGAACTAAAAGATGTTTTTGCACACCTGAATGCCGTTGATCTTGAATCGGGCGAATTGCGTTCCTTTAACAATGCCGACTGCCGGTTTGGTTATCGGGACAGTATTTTTAAGCATGAAGCCAAAGGCAAATACTGCATCAGCTCAGTCTTATTCTCCCTGACCAATAAAAACCATCAGCTCAATATTTCCTACGGCGACATCCGCCAAACCCTGGATGCCAACGGCGTTCAAGACCCTGGCATTGCAGACGTTAGCCGCGCAGTGGTACAAATCAGGAGTTCCAAACTCCCCGATCCGGCGAAGATCGGCAACTGCGGCTCTTTTTTCAAAAACCCGGAAACGGAGCGTGCTGTGCTGGAGCGCCTTTTGCCACAATACCCGCAAGTGCCACATTATGATCTTCCTGACGGTCGGGTAAAAATCCCCGCTGGTTGGCTCATCGAGCAATGCGGTTGGAAAGGTAAACGGGTGGGCAATACGGGCAGCTACGAAAAGCAGGCGCTGGTGCTGGTCAATTACGGCGGGGCTACTGGCGCTGAAGTAAAAAAATTAGCTTATGATATTATTGACTCGGTGGAGCAGCGGTTTGGGATTCGCTTGGAGCCGGAGGTGAACATGGTATGATAGCTCAAAATCATCATTGGTTTTCCGCATTAATAATTTACCAATGCTGGCTACGGAAATAAAGGCGGTTTTTCCGTTGAGTTTATTTTTGAAGGCAAAACCTCGGAATGGGCGTTTGGGTTGAACGAGTAATTCAAATTGGGTAATTGATTAGCACTAAAATACGCCTATTTGAAGATTTTTTCTGTCAGAAGGCAATGTCGGGAAAGCCGTATTTTACCAAATCCGCAGGCAACATCGCAATGAAGAAGTGCGGGAAGGGGGTAGTGTGCACAGATCGGGGGAAGCGCTATGATGCCAAAGAATTGTGGAAGGGGCAGTGCGGCGGACAAATAAGTTTGCCGGACTATTTAGCGCGCGGCAAAACACTGGATGGCCAGATCACCCACCATTTACGGGATCGGGCACTGAAAGATAAGGACAACCAGAGAATGCTCAACGGATTGGGCACACACCATGACCGGGGAAACCTGCTCCGTTTTCTGGGGGGATCCGTCGGTTGAACCGACGAACAACCGGGCCGAACGAGCTTTAAGGGGAGCGGTCATCGCCCGGAAAGTGTCGCATTGTTCGAAAAACGAACGGGGCGCAAATGCTCGCGCAGCATTTATGAGCGTCATCAAGGCGCTCCGCAAGCGGGGGGCAGGATATTAGGGCTTGGAATATGTAATGCGCACCGGCCAAATGCCACAGTTCGCTCCCGCTTGACGCTAATCAATTACAAGCAGGGCTTTTATATTGGGAAATCGTTGCTGGTGGGGCAAGGTTGCGCAGCGGTAAGGCGATAAAGGTAGAATAGAAGCAGGAGGTGCATTCCTGTACGCAGCGGTAAAAAAATTGGACTACGATATTATTGACTCCGTGGAGCAGCGGTTTGAGATTCGGCTGGAGCCGGAGGTGAATATGGTTCGATGCCCTCAAAATCATCATTGGTTTTCCCCATTTTAAATTCGTTAAATTTAAAAAAAATTACAAATTTTAGCCTAATGCAAAATTTCGTTTGGACAAAGCTTGCCATATTATAAATTCGAGACTTATCACATTGCCCAAACAGCCCAATTACACAAAAGAAGTACCGCAAAATTTTATATAAAAAATAAGCCTTTTGGCGTTTTTTTATTTTTTCGGTATTACATTCCGATATTTCCATTAAAATTAGAATATAATTTTACAATACAATAAACTTACACGCTATCATTTTAACAATTCCACTCCTTTTCAAAAAACGAAATCTTTTTACGTATTTTATTTGGTTGTCAGAATAAAACGCTTTTTATTTGCCCTACAGGAAAAGGAATGAAACCTATGGGCAAAACCATTACACTCCGCCGCGGATACGATATCAAACTGAAAGGCGCTGCCGAAAAAACGATCAGCAGCGTGCCAGTTTCCGACGTCATCGCCGTCAAACCGTCTGATTTCCACAACGTAGTACCTAAAATGCTCTTGGAGCCTGGGGACGAAGTATTGGCTGGCCAGGCATTGTTTTATGACAAAAACCGGCCAGCGCTGCGCTTCCCTTCTCCGGTAAGCGGCGAAGTGGCCGAAATCGTGCGGGGCGAAAAACGGCGCATCATGGAAGTTCGCATCCTGCCCGATAAAAGCGGCATCCGTTATGTTGACTATCCTAAAGGAGACCCAGGGGGCTATTCTCGAGAAACCATCATCGAGCGGCTGCTGGAAAGCGGCTGCTGGAACTACATCCGACAGCGCCCATACACCCTGATCGCCAACCCGGAGGATGTACCCAAAAGCATTTTTGTATCCTGTTTCGACTCGGCGCCCCTGGCACCCGATCTGGGGTTTATCGCTGAATCGGAGCGGGAGAACTTCCTGGCAGGGCTGGATGCCTTAAAAGTACTGTCGCATGGCCACCTGCACCTCGGCCTGCGTACGGGGCCGTCAGCAGAATTATCGGAAAGCGATTTCCCCAATATTCCGGTAGAAAACCTGCACCATTTCAAAGGTCCGCATCCATCTGGCAACGTCGGCATACAGATCCACCACATCAGCCCCCTTCAAAAAGGAGAGGTCGTGTGGTATGTTCATCCACAGGATGTGCTGATCATCGGCAGGTTGTTCCTCGAAGGCCGATACCGTGCCGATCGGATGATTGCGCTAACAGGAAGTTGCGTAGAAAAGCCGCAATACCTGCGTATGGTTTCCGGACAAAGCCTGAGCACGGTGTTTTCCTGGGGCATTCAGGCGGAACATTGCCGTGTCATTCAAGGGAATGTATTAACCGGCAAAACTACCCACAAAGACGATTTCCTGTCATTTTATGAAAATCAAATAACGGCCATCCCAGAAGGCGACCAACCCGAGTTTTTAGGCTGGCTGTTGCCCGGTTTCAACAAACTCAGCCTTTCCCGCACCTATTTCTCCTGGTTGTTTCCAAAACGCAACTATGATCTTGACACCAATATGCACGGTGAAGAACGTGCATTTGTCATGACAGGCCAATACGACAAGGTGCTCCCCATGAATATCCTTCCGGTTGTGCTGCTCAAGGCGATATTGGCCAATGATATTGAACGCATGGAAGGATTGGGGATTTACGAAATTTCAGAGGAGGATTTTGCCCTGTGCGAATTTGTATGCACCTCAAAAATACCCGTACAAAAAATTGTGGCAAAAGGCCTGCAAATGGCGCGTGAAGAAACCTAAACGGGTTCTTTTAATTGACTAATCAATCAACCGTACACATCGTGAAATTTATCCGCAATATTGTCGATTCAGTAAAGCCTCAATTTGTGAAAGGCGGGAAGCTTGAAAAGTTCCATCCTGCTTTCGAAGCATTGGAGACCTTCCTTTTCACCCCTGAGCAAACCAATAAGGAGGGGGTGCACGTGCGCGATGCCATGGATCTGAAGCGCACCATGATGACGGTCATCATCGCCCTGATCCCCACGGTATTGTTCGGCATGTGGAATGTTGGCCACCAGCACTACTTGGCGTTTGGTATGGAAGTCAGCACTATGGATGCCTTCCTGTTCGGTGCGATAAAGGTGCTGCCGATCATAGTTGTGTCCTACGCAGTGGGCTTGGGTGTAGAATTTATTTTTGCCATCGTATATGGGCACCCGATCAGTGAAGGCTACCTGGTGACGGGCCTGCTTATCCCGCTTACATTGCCGGTCACAGTGCCCCTGTGGATGGTAGGATTGGGCGCTATTTTTTGCACCCTGCTGGGCAAAGAAATCTTCGGCGGCACGGGCATGAACTTTATGAACCCGGCTTTGCTGGCACGCGCCTTTTTGTTTTTTGCATTCCCGGCCTATTTGTCGGGCGATATTTGGAACGATTTGACACCTGAAGTGGGCCACGCGCTGGTGGATGCCTATTCCGGCGCAACAAGCTTGGTAACTTTTGATGTCAATATCAGCCACTTACCAGAAGCAAGCAACATGTTCTGGGGATTTCAGCAGGGTTCTATAGGAGAGACAAGCGTGTTTGCCTGTCTCATTGGTGCCTTTATCCTGGTGATTACCGGGGTAGGAAGCTGGCGCATCATGGTAGCTGTTTTTGCGGGCGCCTGGCTGATGGGCATGCTCTTTAACTTTTTAGCCCCTGCTGACATGCCAACACATTCCATGCACACACCTGCGCATTACCATTGGCTCATGGGCGGCTTTGCATTCGGTGCCGTTTATATGGCCACCGACCCGGTAAGTGCAGCACATACTGAGACGGGAAAATGGATTTATGGGCTGCTCATTGGCGCCGGGGTTGTGGGCTTGCGGGTATTCAACCCAGCCTACCCCGAAGGGGTAATGTTGAGCATCTTGTTGATGAACGTGTTTGCCCCACTGATCGACCATGTAGTGATTGAATTACACATCAAAAAAAGACTGCGCCGTGCATAGCAACAGATATACCTTCTTATTTGCAGCGGGCATTTCCGTTATCACCGCTATTTTGCTCGCCTTTGCATCCCAGGGGCTGAAGCCATTGCAGGATGCCAACCTGGCATTGGACACCAAAACCAGCATCCTGCACGCCGTTCGGCTCGACGGCCTTGAACGCGCAGCCATTGAAAAAACATATACCGAGCAGGTGAAAGAACTCGTGATCAACAGTGCAGGGGAGGAAATCAGCGGCGTCAGCGCTACTTCAATCGTATTGAAAGACGAGCTCAAAAAACCGCTCGAAGCACGGCAATTGCCCCTGTATGAGTTCAGCGACGAGGCCGGCAAAAAATATTACATCATGCCCCTGCGCGGTACGGGGCTATGGGGCCCAATTTGGGGCTACATATCCCTTGAAGGCGACTTCAACACCGTGCACGGCGCTTATTTTGACCACAAATCGGAAACGCCAGGGCTCGGTGCTGAAATTTCTGAGAAGCCCTTCCAAGAACAATTTCAAGGAAAAAAAATCATGTCTGATGACAACAACTTTGTTTCCGTACATGTCGTCAAAAAAGCAGCAAAATTCAACCTTGGCACCGAGCACCGGGTAGATGGCATCTCCGGAGGCACCATCACCTCGAACGGGACCGACCACATGCTAAAGTTGTGCATAGAACCCTATTTGACTTATTTTGGAAAGATTACACCCCCTGCCTCTAATTAAACCATTCATCAACATTCAACTATACGCATAATATGAGTGTCGAAACTACCATCGCAGCGCCTGCAGTCAAAAAGGAAGGCTTGTTCTCCAAAAAGAACAGGAAAGCCCTGATTGACCCACTGGACGACATCAATCCCATTACCGTACAGGTACTGGGTGTTTGTTCCGCCCTTGCGGTAACCACACAAGTAAAACCGTCCATTATCATGGCCTTGGGTGTTATCGTCGTAACCTCTTTTTCCAGCTTGATCATCGCCCTGATCCGCGATGCCATACCTGGCCGCATCCGCATGATTGTGCAGTTGGTTATCGTGGCCTTGCTGGTCACCCTGGTGGATCAAGTGCTCAAAGCCTATATGTTCGACGTGAGCAAAAAGCTTTCCGTGTTTGTCGGCCTTATCATTACCAACTGCATCGTTATGGGTCGCCTTGAAGCATTCGCGATGGCGCAAAAGCCCTGGCCCTCTTTTCTGGACGGTATCGGAAACGGGCTCGGCTACGGCTTGATCCTGGTAATCGTTGGATCGGTACGCGAGGTTTTCGGCTCTGGATCCTGGCTAGGCTATATGCTTGTGCCGCAGTGGATGTACGACATGGGCTATGTCAACAATGGATTGATGATGTTGCCGCCTGCCGCCCTGTTTGTTATCGGGCTATTTATTTGGTGGCAACGCAGCCGCAATCCGAAACTCGTCAATGTGTCATAATAAACAAGACTAATCATGGAACATTACGCAAGCATACTTATCAAGGCCATCTTTGTCGAAAACGTGATTTTTGCGTTTTTCCTCGGGATGTGTTCCTATTTGGCAGTATCGAAAAAGGTCAAAACTGCCTTTGGGCTTGGCATCGCCGTCATTTTTGTGATGGTGCTGACCACGCCGCTCAACTACCTGATATTAGGCTATATGCTGCAAGAAGGGGCATTGGCCTGGATACATCCCTCTTTGGCCACGGTCGACCTGACTTTCCTGGCCTTTATTCTTTTTATTTCAACCATAGCTGGTGCAGTACAACTGGTGGAAATGATCGTCGAAAAATACACCCCGGCGTTGTACAACGCCCTCGGTATTTTTCTGCCCCTGATAACGGTAAACTGTTCCATTCTTGGGGCGTCGCTGTTCATGCAGGAACGGGAGTACAGTTTTGCTGAAACGGCGGTGTTCTCTTTGGGTTCTGGCATTGGCTTTTTCATCGCCATCGTTTTGCTGGCGGCCATTCGCGAGCGACTGCGCTATTCTAAAATCCCCCAGCCCCTGCAAGGGCTCGGCATTGCTATGATTATCACGGGGTTGATGGGCATGGCATTTTTGAGTTTTTCCGGCATCAAGCTGTAGTCTCCTGAATTTATTTACACCGCAACAATTTCAATAACTATGGTTCCTATAATCACCAGCAGTATTGTTGTTTTCATACTCGTCATTTTGGTATTGGTATTCCTGATACTGACGGCAAAAGACCGCTTGTTGCCGCAAATAGACGTGGCCATTGTCATCAATGGCGCCCAAGACGCACCCATTGTGGTCAAACCCGGCAGCAGTTTGCTGAGTACGCTTGCTGCCCATAATATCTTTCTCGCTTCAGCCTGTGGTGGTGGTGGTACCTGCGCCATGTGCACGTGCCAGGTGTATTCCGGCGGCGGCGGCGTATTGGCCACCGAAACCAACCACCTCAACCGCCGACAAGTGCAGGAAAACATGCGGCTGGCCTGCCAGGTGAAAGTGCGGGAAGACATGGAAATCCGGGTACCAGATGAGGTATTCGGCGTAAAAAAATGGGAATGCGAAGTTGTTTCCAATGAGAACGTCTCTACCTACATCAAGGAGTTTGTGGTGGCCCTGCCGAAAGGAGAAACACTGGAATTCCGCTCCGGCGATTATATACAAGTGGATGTGCCTGAAATGACCATGGATTTCAGCAAAGAACTGTACAACATCCCGGACAACTTTAAGGACGACTACGATAATTACAATATCTGGAGCCTGAGAACTGTGGTGGAAGAGCCCGTTTTCAGGGCATATTCTATGGCCAACCACCCGGCTGAAGGCAATAAAATGATGCTCAACATCCGCATCGCTACCCCACCCTGGGATCGGGATAAAAAAGCATTCAAAGACGTGCCGCCGGGGTATTGCTCTTCTTATGTCTTTACGCGCAAACCGGGCGATAAAGTCACCATCAGTGGCCCTTATGGGGAATTTCACATCAAACATACCGAAAAGGAGATGGTCTATATCGGCGGCGGCGCTGGCATGGCACCTTTGCGCTCCCATATTTTCCACTTATTTCACACGCTGAAAACGGGCAGGAAAGTTTCTTATTGGTACGGCGCACGCAGCAGACGGGAGATTTTTTATGAGGATGAATTCCGCGCCATTGAGCAGGATTTCCCCAATTTCAAATTCGTCATTGCCTTATCTGATCCGCTCCCGGATGACCATTGGAAAGGCGATACTGGCTTCATCCACAATGTCGTATTGAAAAACTATCTGGACAAACATCCAGAACCGGAGGAAGTGGAATACTACCTCTGTGGCCCGCCGATGATGAACGATGCCGTTCAAAAAATGCTGGACAATCTGGGTGTGCCCAAATCCAATGTCGCCTTCGACGATTTCGGAAGTTAAGAAGAAAAAATTAAGCCGTGTTATCTACTATCCGCCATCATGTCAATGTCGTTGACTTAAGACCTCGGAGAGGTCCAACGTTTGTAGCATTGGCCACCTTGTTCTTGTTGCTTTTTACTTCCTGTGGGAAAGAGAAGGCCGCTTACATGAGCCTTAGTGGCAAGGCGCAAGGCACGACATTCAATATTACTTATCTGGATTCACTGAACCGCAACTTTTCTCAGCCCGTCGACAGCCTGCTGCGGCTCATTGACAAAAGCATGTCGCTCTGGGACAGCAGTTCTGTCATCAGCCGGGTAGCGCGCAATGAACCGAATATCCAACTTGACGAGCATTTCATCAACGTTTTCAAGCGCTCCCAGGAGATATCCCTGGCCACCGATGGCGCATTTGATGTAACGGTTGGGCCGCTGGTTAAGGCTTGGGGATTCAGCTACAAAAAAGGACTTCCGCCACCTGATTCAACCAAAGTTGACAGCCTGCTGCAACTGCTTGGATATCAAAAAGTTTCCATCGAGAACGGCATGCTGCACAAGGCTGACCCGCGCATGGAAATTGATTTCAATGCCATAGCACAAGGATACACGGTTGACCTTATTGCCCAATATTTTGAAAAACAGGGCATCAGAAATTATTTGGTTGAAATTGGCGGCGAACTGCGCACTTTGGGCTTGAGCAGCAAAGGCGCGGCTTGGCAAATCGGGATCGACAAACCTGTTGAAAATGAAACGGATGAACGTCTGCTACAAACCACCATTGCCTTGAGTGGAAAATCCCTCGCAACATCAGGCAGTTATAGAAAGTTTGTGGTAAAAAACGGCAAAAAATACAGCCACGCCATCGACCCAAAAACGGGGAACCCCATTTCACACAGTATGCTGAGTGTTTCAGTAATCGCAGACGATTGCACAACCGCGGATGCTTACGCAACCGCTTTCCTGGTCATGGGCATGGATAAGGCGATGGAAATGGCGAAGGCTAAAAATCTGGAAATATACTGTATTTACTACAGTTATGAAATGAAAGCATTGTTAACACGGTCGACGGTGGACGGTGGACGGTAGACGGTGGACGGTGGAAGGTAGACGGTGCACATCTTTAGGAGATGCTATTGGCACATGTGTTTCAGCACCTATAGTCAAATATAAGTTGTGTGGACAGGCAATTAGGTGCTGAAACACAAATACCAAACCATAAAACGATGCTGTGCAAACCGTCTACCGTCTACCGTCCACCGTCCACCTTTTCCCCGCAAGGCTCGCCCGGCTTGCGCCCACAAACCCCGCAAGTTGAGCCTTCTTTTTGCAAAAATGGGCTGTTTGAGGCGCAAGTACCCCTGAATTCGCCGTTTTTTACAAACAACAAACGGACGCTGAACAGGGCAAATGCCATTAAAAGTAGCACGATAGAAACAATCAGGACAGGGAGCATAATTCTATGATTTTGTACAAAGTTAACTAAAATTATTTAACGCTGGAATCATGCATACTATTCCCTCAAAAATTTTGATTTTATTTGCCAACGCCATACCTTAGCCATCAACATTGGCCGAAATGCCACAAATTCTTTTTTGAACCAAATAAAATTATACGACTATGATTTCTGTGCAAAAATTGCTTGACGGTAAAAGAGCAAACCTGATAATTACGCTTACCCCGGAACACATGGTAATAGAAGCGCTTGAGCTTATGGCTGAAAAAAATATTGGCGCTGTTTTGATCATGGATGGTGAACGCCTTGCAGGTATTTTTTCAGAGCGGGACTATGCTCGAAAAGGTATCATCAAAGGACGAAAGGCAAAAAGTACTCCGGTTACAGAAGTAATGACCCATAATCTCTTTACAGTCACGACGGGAATGGATATTGAAGACTGTATGGAGCTTTTCCGGAACAAGCGGATCCGCCACCTTCCCGTAGTCGACGAAGGAAAAGTCAAGGGCATGCTGAGTATCGGCGATATTGTGAACGGCATTATGGATGAGCAAAAAACACATATTGAGTTCCTCGAACAATATATATCCGGGCAATAAAAAAGGGTATTTCATTGCCCATTTTTTTGTTGTAACCAATAGATTTTCAACACCTTACCTATTCTACACCTATGGCCCTTTTGATTGTTGCAGTATTTATCCTTGGATACATACTGATAGCCCTTGAGCATCCCCTAAAGATCGATAAAGCTGCCACCGCCTTGCTCACCGGGGTTTTATGCTGGCTCGTTTTATTGTTCGGATTGGATACTATGCCAGCCGGTCCCAGCATCTTGGCGGAGTACCCCGACACCAATGTATTCATAAAAAATGCGCTCTCCGAGCACCTTGGCAGCATTTCAGAAATACTTTTCTTCTTGCTTGGTGCTATGACCATCGTTGAATTGGTAGATGTGCACGATGGCTTTAAGATCATCACCGACAAGATTTCAACCACCAATAGGGTAAAGCTCCTGTGGATACTATGTTGGATCACCTTTTTCATGTCTGCCGGTCTCGACAACATGACCACAGCCATTGTCATGAGCGCTTTGCTGCGTAAAATAATCAAAAAGAAAGACGACATGTGGCTGTTTGGGGGCTTTGTTATCATGGCCGCCAACGCGGGCGGTGCCTGGTCGCCCATCGGTGACGTTACCACCATTATGTTGTGGATTGGTGGGCAAGTAACGACCGTTAACATTATCGTGTCAACTTTCCTGGCCTCCGTAGCAAGCCTTGTTGTCCCGCTTTTGGCCGCCACTTATTTCCTGGGCCGTGACAAAACTGCCCTGGAACCCATTGATCAGGAGATGAAATCAGAAGCTGGCACTTCAGCGTCAGAGCAAAAACTGCTATTCTTCCTCGGCGGCGCTGCCTTGTTGTCGGTGCCTGTGTTCAAGTCAATAACCCACATGCCGCCTTATATGGGTGTATTGTTGGCTGTTGGTGTTTTGTGGTACATTACAGAATTGATGCACCGTGGAAAGGAGCCGGAGACCCGCCAAGGGTTTTCTGTAGCTTCCATGCTGCACCGTATCGACACGCCAAGCATCCTGTTTTTCTTGGGAATTTTGCTCGCGGTAGGAGCCTTGGAAGCTTCCGGGCACTTGCACCTGCTGGCAGAACAACTCAACCACGCCTTTGGCAGCATTTACATCATAAACGGACTTATCGGGATATTATCCTCCATCGTGGATAATGTGCCGCTCGTGGCAGCTAGTATGGGCATGTATGATTTTACAACCTATCCACCTGACGATGATTTTTGGGAATTGCTGGCCTATTGCGCGGGTACAGGCGGCAGCATTCTCATCATAGGTTCTGCGGCTGGTGTAGCCTCCATGGGCATCCTGAAAATCGACTTTATCTGGTATTTGAAGCGGATTTCGGGATATGCGTTGGTTGGGTATTTTGCGGGAATGTTGGTGTATTATTTGCAGCATCATTTTTAGCGCCTTTTGGCGATATCAGCGCCCTAGTGCCGAGTCCACATCGCTTTTCAGGCATTGGATGGGTACAAGTATATGCGTATGGACGAACATTTTTTGCTGGCCTTGAACAAACAATTCAAACCTGTTCTGCGATAATAGCCAAATAATGTTACATAATTTGTCAATAACTCTAAAGCATGTAAATTGCACAGATTTTGCTGGCGATGGCCTTACCATCTTAGATGCGCCACAGATCACAGGCCTGTTTTTTTAATCCTTCCATTTGATTAATCGCTTTATACTTACTGTATAAATGGTATGGAAAATTTGTGAAAAGTTTGGCTAATCGGTTCCGGTTAGCCTGGAAATCTTATTGTTTCACCATAAAACATACAATCATGCATAACACATGTAATTCACCAGCACGAATACTACAAAAAATTGCAAACACTTTTGGAATAGCGGGGGGGGGGTACAAAATGTTTTAACTTCCTTGTTTTAGGGGCATTAACACTCTTGTCAAACGGGCTTGCTTTTGGCCAGGAAGGAGATTTTGAAGCATGCTTTTTTGCGGTAAATCCAAGTATTAACTGCAATTCCATCGTAGTTGGATTTAACACCGCTAACCAACCAGGAACCCATTTCTGGGATTTTGGCGACGGCACCACATCCAATTCTGCCCCACCAGTTACGCACACTTATGTTGATGTCAATCCATATTTAAATCCCATCACCGTTACGCATACTGTTCAAGGGATCACTTGCACAAACGAAGTGAACTTCCCCGGGATATTTCTCGGAACGGGCTGTGGGAGCAATAGAAAAGTGAGTGAAATGATAACCGCCAACCTACTACCAGCAGGCACACTGGCCAGTAAAGACCTCTATATTTTTGGAAATCTTGAAGTAGATGTGCCGTATGTTTTTGATGCTTGCAACATATTTATTTCAGGAGGAGGAAAAATCGTTGTAAAATCTGGCAACAAATTAACATTAAAAGGCGGAACTGTTCTTGACGCAAATGCTGAGGTTGGCGTATGTGAGCATTTGTGGAATGGAATTGAGGTGTATTCAAGTGCGACGCTCGAAACAGATGTCGCAACGATAAAAAACGCCTACATGGGGATTCGTGCAATTAAAAGTAGCCCTAGTTTCTTTCCCGTGTTGAATTTAAAGAGCACCAATTTTGAACGGGATTTCATTGGCATCTATTCCGCCGAGGGCGGTTTTTTGTTGAGCGTATTTAGAAACAATACCTTTCTTGGTTCAGGAAACGCAGATATTTACGCATTGGGTGCTTGTAACCCTCCTCTTTCTATCAATGGCATCCCCTATTCCAGGAAGACGTATTGCGGCATCTATTTTAATGGGACTGCCGGAGGAGACCTTTTCATGCCCAACAAAACTACAAACAACGTATTCCAGAACCTACAAACAGGAATTGTTGCACTTAATGCAAGCGCTACCATTTATGGGAGCAGGTTTGAAAACATTGCTTTCCTGCCAGCTGCGCCAGCCTTATTCCAAGGAACTTCCATCAATTTTATCACTAACTTCGGGAAAAAAGCATTGAATGTATATGGCTTGGGTAAATCTGCAAATCAGACCACCATCAATAATTGCGAGAGAGGAATTTATGCTGAAACAAATTCTACACTCGTGCAAGTCAATATTGTGGATTGCAAAATCTTGGAAGTGCAGAATGGCATCGAAATGACCACTGGCCCAGCTGGGGATTTCAGGAAAGGAACGGTCAAAGACAATTACATCGCCTGCACCAAATATCTGCCAAACATAAAGCAGCGTTCCATTGGAATTCTGTGGACGGATCCTAATAATCGTTTCAGCGATTTCACTATCGAAGGCAATGATATCTTGGTTGACCAACCGGAAGCATATACTCCGAATGTGGACATGAATATTTTGCCTACTGCCATCAATGCTGTGTGTATGCAGAACCAAGCCATAACACCAGGCATGATTCTCCTAATCAATAGGAATGTTATCAGCCTTATCAAGGGCCATCAGGGAATTGTGGTCGAGAATGTGGCAAACACTAGGATCAACGAAAACACGATCACACATGACAACGTTGGATATTTAGACCCGGCGGAAATCGGCATTTGGGTATTGGGCGGTTTTATGAATACAGCAGGGTGCAATACTGCCACGCAATTAGATCCGTCAGGCACTAGGTTTGTCGGCTTTGCCTGTGAAGCATCGCCCAATATGACCATGACCCAAAATACTGCTGACAACGCATTGGCAGCATTTTCATTTGTTGGCGATAACGGTACCAGCACCTTCAATCAATTCAATAACCTAAACTATACTTTTCCGCCGCCACCTAACACGCTTACTGGGTTGTACTATAACCTTTCCCAAACCGGGCCTCAATACATGCACGGAAACAACTGGAATGGAGATTTTGATATTGGGGCACTGTTTGCTACAGGGCCAGGAAGCTTTCCATTTTGCAACTCCCTTTATCACGTTTCACAGGGAGCAAATATTGCTAATGGCATAAATCCTGTAATGCAAGGCAATGCAATTTCTTGTAACGGCATACCCACCAACTGGTTTACCGTCCTGGAATTAGATGAAAACGATTTTGACTGCGCCTTCCAATCCCCCCAGGCAGCTTCGCCGGTAAAAAACCAGACGGATGTCAACCTTGCTGGTGGCAATTTACAAAGCCTGAGCGCAGGCTTCCGCTGGAGTTCTGCCCTTGGTCTTTTTGGGAAATTCACAGAGCATCCGAACCTCATAGCCGGAGACCCCGTGATCGGTTCCTTTTTACAAGCTCAACAGGGCCAACCTGTGGCCAACACCTATTTCACGCGAATTGCTTTGAATGGCCTGGAAAGCAGTGTCAACACCGGACTAAAGCTTGATATTCAGAATTTGATGGCACAATTGGTGACGAATGAGGCAAACCTGACAATCTTGCTTGAGGCGACTGAAACGGATCCACAGGCAATTGCTGATTACCAAACACTGAGTTCTCAAAATGAGGCACTTGCACAATCTTTACAATCCTTGATGGGGACAGCTGCGGCTGAGATCGCGGCCAATGCCACACCCTTGCGCAATTCAAACAATGCCATTGCATGTACAGATTTGCCTTGTCAATTGGAAAGGACGCTGACCAACATGTATTTTGACACACGGTTTATTGCCGCAAGAGCATTAACGGCAAATGAGCAGGCTACCATGCTTCAGATTGCTAATGATTGCCCTCGAGATGCTGGAAATGCGGTTTATCTGGCCAGAGCCTGGTATTATTTGGAAACAGGAACAATGGTAAGCACGAATTGTGGCAGTTATATGCCACCGCTCGTCCCTGTTGACAGAAATGATGATTCCGCTGAAAAAACCTTGCTGGGTTTTCAAATGGTACCCAATCCTGCCCATGATTTGGTCGAACTTAAATTGGCATTTGCTCCAGAGCAAGCTAATATAGTGGTCATGGATATTTGGGGTCGGCCTGTACTACAACAACATCTGGGAAAGGCAAGCAGTTGCATAATTCCTACTACCAGCCTCTCAAATGGTATCTATCTGGTCAGCGTAAAAACCGCTGAGGGCTTCACTTCCACTCAGAAATTAGTCGTGCAACATTAACCCATCAACCGGGGAGGGTTCTTCATCCCTCCCCGATTTTAATTTCATTACTATGAAAAACCTATATTTACTTTTTTCCCTAGTATTCTTTTCCTGGCCTACGAGCGCCAGTTGCCAAAAAAACGACTATATGTGGCCTTTGGGGGTTGGAGCAGGAATAAGCGATTACCAGTTTTTTCTGAATTTTTCTACGCCTGATTTGCCAGATATTTCAGTTCGATCAGATACCATGGCTTCGTCTCGATTTACGGCATCCTATTGTAATGATAACGGGGAAATTTTGATTTATTCAAACGGAATCTGGGTGTTAAATAGCCATGGAGACTTTGTTGAAAACAGTTTTGGTTTGAATCCCAGCGTACCCGAGTGGCAAATATATAATTACCCGGGCGACCAATCAGGATTTTTTGTTGCCCATCCAGGCAATAACAATTTGGTGTATTTGATTAGTTTAGATTACGACCTACACCCTGCTCAAAAGTGGCCGTATCAATTTGTCGGAAAGAACCTCATGGTTGCTACCATCGACCTAAGTGCCAATAACGGAGCGGGTAAAGTAATTGAAAAAAACAAAATCCTGCTCACCGGAACCTTAATGACCCCTGCCGCCTGTCGGCATGCCAATGGCCGTGATTGGTGGATTTTCGTGTCGGATGCCGATGAAAATCGGCATTACCGTGTTCTGCTCTCTCCCAGCGGCTTTTCCACCGCTCAGACACAATACATTGGCACAAAACCAAACCCGATTCCATACAATGGTGGTACTAAACAAAACAGAATCAGGGGCAATGCGTTTTCTCCCAGCGGCAAATACTATGCAGATATCAATGATGTGCTGGGGTTCAGTATTTTTCGCTTTGACAGGTGCAGTGGGCTGCTTTCCGAGGAACGTAGAATTGACTATTTGCCATCGCCCCTTCAAGCCAACTTTTTCAGGAACGATGCCGGAATGGGTGCTGTTTTTTCCCCGAACGACAGTTTTTTTTACAAGACTACCACATTCAACCCTGCTTCCCTGGCCTTTTCTCCGAATGGCACCATTCCATATCTCATTCAGTACGACCTTTCTGCGCCCGATTTGAGCATTTCTCCTGATACCATCAATATTGTGGACAGCCTGCAATATCATTTCCCGACCAATATAACCCGGGACGGTTACTATGGTGCCGAACTTGGCCCTGACGGACGTATCTATATTGTCCATTCCGGCCTAGGTTATTGCACCGTACAGTATCCTAACCTGCGCGGTCGCGCTTGCCAGTTTATTCACGATAAGCCCCACTTTGGTGTGGTGATTGGCTCAGCCATCCCATATATGCCAAACTACCGCCTCGGCCCACTTGACGGTTCTCCTTGCGATACCCTGGGTCTGAACAACCTGCCTGTTGCCGAGTTCCGCATTGACGACTCTTTGGGCTTGCTCTCCCGATATTTCTATGACTTGTCGCACCATGAGCCGAGCAACTGGCACTGGACTTTTGGCGACGGCACTTCAAGCAATGAACAATATCCCTTGCACACCTACACTGAGCCTGGTATTTACCAGGTCTGCCTTACCGTCAGCAACCAAAATGGCAGCGATACCAAGTGCCGGACTTTGTATTTGGGTGTTTCCGGCACAGTATCGCTCAAAGCAGAAAATGAAAATTTTCAGGTATTCCCAAACCCATCATCAGGAACGTTCACGATTCAGACCCAAAATCAGGTCTCAGATGGCCTGGCAGTGCTGAGCGATATAAATGGCAAAAAGCTCGGCCAATGGCCCTATAATGGCAAGCAACTTGTGGTCACCCAGCCAAACCTTGCCCCAGGCGTGTTTATAATGGAACTACGCGGGAAAGCGGGATCGCTGGGAATCGTAAAGCTGCTGATAAACCGTTGACGTTATTTCTTATTGCGCAGGCACTGGCGGCAGCATCCTAATCATCGGCTCCGCGGCTGGTGTAGCCTCCATGGGCATCCTGAAAATCGACTTTATCTGGTATTTGAAGCGGATTTCGGGATATGCGTTGGTTGGGTATTTTGCGGGAATGTTGGTGTATTATTTGCAGCATCATTTTTAGCAAAAAGCTTAACCTTGACTTGTTTTTCAGTTAATGTTACGCCCCCACCTTTGTTGACTTTACAAAACTTGCTGCAAGCCAAATCAAGCTTGTGGTCATGTCAAAGAAAATTCAAAAGGATGGTCCAGCGCATCAAAAACAAGATTTTTCATAAAATCCATACCGGGAACCTCGTTTACAACACTTGCTGGGAAGATCCCCGTTGTGACCGGGCACTATTAAACTTTAATGCTGACAGTCAGGTCGTTATGCTCACTTCAGCAGGCTGCAATGCCCTGGACTATTTATTGGACGACCCAAAAACCATCCATTGTGTAGACATGAATCCACGCCAAAATGCCTTGCTTGAATTGAAGGTAGCCCTGTTTAAAAAAAGCGACCATGATACTTTGTTCCAGTTTTTTGGAACCGGAAGACATGAAAAGGCAAACGCAGTTTTTCAGGATACCTTGCGTTCAGAACTTGACGATTTCAGCAGTCAATATTGGGCCAATAACCTGCGGTATTTTCAGGGAAAAGGCTTGCGCAAAAGCTTTTATTGGTATGGTAGCGCTGGTGCTGCTGCTTTTCTTGTTAAAAATGTATTGGAAGCCAGCCCTGGAACAAAAAGACTTATCCACCAACTGTTTGAGTGTTCCGATGTAGCGTCGCAGCGCCAGTTATACGATCGAATCGAGCCGCGGCTCATCAACTTTTTCACCCGCTGGCTATTCAACAGGCATGTGTTTCAAAGCATGTTGGGGGTGCCAAAAAACCAACAAGACTTGGCCAAACAAGCCAACGGCGCGGGTATGGCGGGCTATATTAAAGATTGCTTCCGAAAAGTGTTTACAGAAATAAATGTGACGGACAATTACTTCTGGAAAGTGTACCTTCTGGGAGAATATACCGCCGATTGTTGTCCAAATTATCTGTCCAAAGCTAATTTTGATACCTTGCAGCATCGAACAAACCGACTTCAAACGCATACAGGAACCCTAAGCCAGTTTTTAAAAGACAACCCAGGGCAATACAGCCATTTTGTGCTCTTGGATCATCAGGATTGGCTGGCGGCAAACAATCAATCGGCGTTGCAGGAAGAGTGGCAGCTTATTCTTGAGAACAGCGCACCAGGGGCAAAAATACTTTTGCGTTCTGCTGCTGCACCCGTCGACTTCATTCCCGACTTTGTGTTTCAAAAAGTAAATTTCAACACTGCTTCAACCGAGCGCATACACCAAACTGACCGGGTTGGCACCTATGCCAGCGTAATGCTTGGTGCGCTCAACTAAATCACGCATAAGAAAAGCATCACCATGAATACATCCAATGACAGCCAACAAGTTAATCGTATCCAGCAGTTTTATAAATGGCATGCCAACATATACGAGGCAACGAGATGGGCTTTTCTTTTTGGCAGAAAGAGGCTTGTCGAAGCACTCAATCTGCCCTTTTCAAGCCAAAAAAACATCGTTGAAGTAGGCTGCGGCACCGGGCACAACCTTTATTATTTGGCTAAAAACTTCCCCGCACTTCAGTTGACTGGGATCGATATTTCAACCGACATGCTTCAGGTAGCGACCAAAAAAGTGAAGCGGTTCCTTCCAAGAATCTCCTTCATAAACATGCCCTATTTTACAGGAGCCGACCCACTACCCGTAAAGCCAAATATTGTCATTTTCTCGTACTGCCTTACCATGATAAACCCAGGCTGGGAAGATGCCTTGCAGCGGGCATACAACGACCTCGGCGAAGGCGATTTAATTGCTGTGGTCGATTTCCACCATACGCCCTTATCGCTTTTCCGACGTTGGATGGACTACAATCATGTGCGGATGGACGAGCATTTGTTGCCCGCACTGAGCAAACAATTTAAGCCTGTACACCTGGAAATTCGACAGGCGTATGGCGGGCTGTGGACGTATTTTTTGTTTGTGGGGAAGAAATAAGTAAAAGGGCAAAAGGCAATGAAAGTCAAGACGTTAGGTGAAAAGTAATTCAAACTAATTTCTGTCAAATACCTAGTGCCGCAAGTCAGTTTCGACGGTTGAACTACCATCTACCGGAGCAAAGGATCTGAACATGCGCCCAAATTTGTCAACATGAAAAAAATGTTGACAAATTCTCACTCCGCCGCCAGGCCAAGCCACCGAACAGCTTTGACAACTTTTTTTTGAAGCTCGCCCAGGGCCCAGTAAAACTGTGGACAACCAACTTCCCGCGATACATTTTTTGTAGAAAACGACACTTGCCCAGTAAGTATTTACCCGTCGAAACTGACTTGCAGGACCACTAGTGCCTCATCTGGCGAATATGGTGTGGATAGGTAGCCTACCCTATTTTATAATTGCGCCAACACATCCCGATACCCCCTTCCAATGGGTATTGTCACGCCGTTCAGTTCCACCGTTTCTGCTGTATAAGCTTCAACCTTATTGACTGAAATGATATAAGACCGATGAATTCGTTTGAACTGATTGGAAGGCAAAACAGCTTCAATTTCATGCGTGCTCATTTTGGAAATGTATTCCCTATTGATGGTGACAACCTTTATGTATTCCAATTGGCTCTCCACATACACGATTTCTGAAAACAAAACTTTCACCTTCTTTTTTTGAACATGTAGAAAAACAAAATCCTTTTCCAAGCTTGTTTTGGAATTTGGCCTTTCCCCCTTTGCGGCATTAACTTTATTCACAGCAACCAAAAACCGCTCGAAATCAAAGGGTTTTAGCAGGTAATCGGTCACATTTAAGTTAAAACCCTCCACGGCATATTGGTGGTAAGCGGTCGTTACAATGACCGCAGGCGGCGCCAGGAGCGTCTTTAAAAAGGCCATGCCTTTCAGTTTAGGTAAGTGGATGTCCAAAAAGATAAGGTCAACGCTGTTGTCCCGCAGATATTCGGTAGCCAGGATGGCATCTTTAAACTTGCCCCGCAATTCCAGAAAAGGCACTTCCAAGATATAATCCGACAACACCTTTGCGGCCAATGGCTCATCTTCTATTATGATACAGCTTATTTTAGACATGGCTCGAAAGGTTGATTTTTAAACTGGCCGTAAAGACTGATTCGCCTTGGTGAACAGTCAGTTCATAATCCGTAAAAAGCAATTCCAGTTGTCGGCGCAGGTTGGCAAGCCCGATGTTTTTCTTTGCGCTTGGTTCCTCCGACGTGGTTTCACTGGAATTTTTTACCATAAACCTAAGCTGCTCCTTATTTACGGAAAGCTGTATATCGACAAACGGTTGATTTCTAGTTTCTGAAGTGCCGTGTTTAAAGGCATTTTCAACCAATGGGATCAACAGCAGGGGCGGCAACTGTTGTTTCATATCCTGAATGTCATGCTTGAAATCGACCCTTAAGTTGTCGTCGTAACGGAGTTTCTCCAGGGCGATGTAGTCATCAATTACTTTAAGCTCCTGTTCTATAAAAATGTACGCGCCGCTCGTCTCGTACAACATAAAACGCAGTATTTTCGACAGCCGCAATACAGATTCGGGAGTCAAGTCAGACTTGTCCCGCGCCAGGGAATAGATATTATTTAAGGTGTTGAAAAGGAAATGCGGGTTCGTTTGCGACTTGAGAAAATTCAATTCCGCTTCTTGTTTTTCTATGCGCAATTGCTGCGCGTCAGCCTTCAATTTGTTATAATCATGCACATGCCTTATTATTCCAAAGAAGAAAACAGACATTATACTGTACGGAAAATGATAACAAACACCATCTAACAGCGACGCATCGGTGCGCAAGGAAATATAGACGTGTAATTGAATGCCGATAAAACGCCAGGCATACAGGCCAAAAGAGAACAAAAAAAACTGTACCACCAAAACAAAAGCAGACACTAGGATTTTCCGCCGCCCAAGGCCTACAAACTTCAGAGTGTACTCGAAAAAGATAAAATTGACGGCCACGATATAAATGGCCCGCCAGATATTGTTGGCGATCCGTGGCAGAAACGTATCCGAGTTGCTGGCCAAATCTGACAGCAGCCACAGCACCAGATAGGCAAAGCCAATCCAGGCAAATAACTTCAAGCGCTTCGTATCAATGGAGCTGTTCATAATGCCATTCAATTCGGGTGTTTGAGCATATTTTGCGATCACCGAAGAACAAACCTACTGAATAAAGGCAACAAGCCAAATTCACCTGTCTCCTAGCTATTGAAATTAGGCCAAAAATGGATGGTTTCAACCTTGGCCGATTGACCTTAACCCGTCGTTCATTGACCAAGACCCGTCGTTCATTGACAGCGGCTTTGTGTGTATTGATTAAGCGGATAATCTTGCACAAAAATCTTAAGTTTTATGAAAAAGAATCCATCCATTCTACTGGCCATATTGTTCATGGCCGCACAACTACAGGCCCAATTAGAACCCAATGCGGGCACTTGGAAAACCTGGTTTATCACCTCCGGCAAGGATTATCGACTTACTGCG
>JBBRWA010000071.1:0-22269 GCA_038246345.1 Chitinophagales bacterium | reverse complement strand
TACACCGTGTATGGCCATATCATTAAAGGCATTGATGTTATCGACAAAATCGCTGCTACGGAAACCGCACCTGGTGATCGTCCGAAGAAAGACGTGAAGATGAAGGTGCATGTTATCAAATAAGGGAGGTTTCAGGGTTTCTGGTTTCAAGGTTTCAGGTTTACGCGATTTGTGGTTACTTGGGTTTCAGGTTTCAAGGTTTCAGGGTTTCAGGGTGGCTTCGCGTCTGGTATTGGGGTGGTGGAAGCCAAAGGGTAGTTTGCTGAGATGAGACATCCTGCCATACTTGTTTGAACGCGGATTGAACGGATTTGACGGATTAAAACGGATTAAGGGTACGCTCTTGTAAATCTGTTTTTATCCGTCAAATCCGTTTTTTTTTGTCAGCTTTTGTGAGGAAGTCCACCCAATTAACCACAAATCGTGTAAACCTGAAACCTTGAAACCCTTGAAACCTGAAACCTCAATAAGGGTATATCCAGTTTCATGTGTCTCAGCATAAATGTTCAACTAAAAACAACCTTTATGCACACAAAAACATTGATCCTGGCCTTTATCCTTTCCAGTACTGCGCTGTTCGGGCAAGCACAACAAGAAACTTTATTTAAAAATGCGAAAGTCCGCGGTGGCTTTGGCGGCCCCATTTTTTCTTGGAGCAATACCAAAAACCAGACGGGCTACGGCGCGGGCGGCGGTGGCGGTGTCGTATTCGACCGATTTTTTATCGGCCTCTTTGGCATGGGGGAAACGTTAGACAATCCTACTGTTGGTGACAAACACCTCGCCATAGGTTACGGCGGACTCTGGATGGGCTACACGGTTCCTGCTCACAAAGTGCTGCACCTGTTCACGTCCCTGAAAATTGCTGGCGGCGCAGTAGGTGTTGCCCATTATGATCAGGATTGGAACTTTGAAGACGATTGGAATGATGTCGCATTTGTAGCGATACCCGAAGCCGGGCTGGAACTCAACATCGCCAAGTGGCTGCGCCTGAGTGGCTCGGTTGGCTACCGATTCGTCAATGGTTTCGACGGATGGCAGAATTATGGCAAGAAAGACTTGAATGCTGCGGTGTACAACGTCACGCTGCGGTTTGGATTTTTTGGCAAATAAAAAAAGGGGTTTCAAAAAAAGGGGTTTCAGGGTTTCACAGTTTCAGGGTTTCAGCGTTTATGCGATTTGTTGTCAAATTTAAAATACTATTTCAAAGCAACCACAAATCACGTAAACCTGAAACCTGAAACCCTGAAACCTGAAACCCAAGCAACCACAAACCGCGTAAACCTGAAACCTGAAACCTTGAAACCTGAAACCTTAAAGATCGTACGTGAGCTCTACAACATCCGTCTCCAGGCGCGATTGGCAGGTGAGTATGTAGCCAGATTTCACTTCATCGTCATCGAGCGCGTAACAGGCTTCCATGGTCACTTTCCCGCTCACCAGTTTCGCCATACAAGTAGAACAGGCCCCCGCAGTGCAGGAGTAAGGAGGGTCGTATTTTTCCTTCACCAACACGTCCAGGATAGTTGCACCTGCGGGAATCGGCAATTCGATGCGCTCGCCCTTGAGGTGGATGATGGCGCGTTTTTCGCCGCCGCCTGAAGGGCTGTCTGCAAATTCGCCGGGAATGTGGTTGGCATTGACAAAATGCTCGGCGTTCACTTGCTTTGCAGCGACGCCGCGACCTATAATTGCCGCTTTGACATCATCGGTCATGGTACCCGGTCCACAGATAAAGTAGAAGCAATCATGCTCCGGGCCGCGCTCCAATTGTTCGTCCAAGAAATTGTTGACGGTTTTGTTGCTGATGCGCCCAGTTTTTCCCTGCCAGTTGCTGCTGCTTTTTTTAAAGATGCTAAACAATCCGGCACCGCCTTCTTTTTTCGGCTGGCTCAGCACGTATTCTACATGCAGTTGGCCGACGTAGCGCTCCGAAAGTCGGTCAAGCTCGTCCCGGAAAATGATGCTTTCCTCATTTCGGTTGCCATATAGCAGGAAAATGGCGCTCATTGGCTCCGTTTCCAGGGCCGTGCGGATGATCGACATCAAAGGCGTAATGCCGCTTCCGGAACCGATCATGTAGTAGGTACGGCGTTTGTCCGGTTTTAGCTCGGTGTAAAACCGGCCTTCCGGTGGCGATATCTCGAGTGTGTCGCCTGCTTTTACACTGTCGTGCAGCCAGCTGGAAACCTTGCCGCCTTCGACTTTTTTTACCGTTACTGCCAGCTTTTTCTCCAGCGGGCTGGAGGACATGGAGTACGAACGCCGTAGCTCGTGTCCATCTAAATGGGTACGTAAGGTGATGAATTGACCTTGTTTGTACGCAAATTTGTCGCTCAGTTCCTCAGGCACATCAAATTCGAGGGTTACCGTATCGCTGGTTTCGGGGTTGCGCTGTTTTATTTTCAGTTGAAAAAACTCCATGTTCTTAGTCTTGCCTGTTTTTTAATGGCTGCAAATGTACAGCCTCATAACAGATTAGACTTTGAATGGTTGGGATGATTTGAATCACCTGCTTACTTTCTTTCTAACAGCCATTTTGTAGCAGCTTGCAATACGGGGTCGTCTTCTCCTGCTTCAACAACCACATCGGGCGATATTTTGCCGCCATAAGCCACCTTGTTTCGGTCGGCATACACGCTGCTGCAAAGGAAAATTTGTGCTCCATCGCGCAGTGAGTAGTTGGCATTGCCTGTGGAAACGCCATAAGTAGGCGCACCAAAACTTCGGCTATTGGGCCTGCCCCGAAATGCCACGGTAACCACCTCGCCGGAACTGGCCGTTTGCGGGCCCGTCAAAACGGCGAGTTTTGGCAGCTTTTGTTTCGTTTTATATGGTTTATGACCACAATTTGTGCATTCAATTGTGTGGCGACTGCTAGAAAGAGGGGGATTAACAGCTTTTTCATACATCAAGTAACTTTGATTTGGTGGTGATGATGGCAGGCCTTAACTATTTTTATAAGGAAGTGGTGTAGTACCACTGGTAAAAAAGACCTTGTTTAATCAGTGTTAGTTGCATCCGGCACATACTCCAGGATATCACCAGGCTGGCAATCCAGCACTTTGCAGATGGCCTCCAGGGTGCTGAAGCGCATGGCTTTGGCTTTGCCGGTTTTAAGAATTGACAGGTTGGCGAGTGTAATGTCAACTTTCGAGGCCAGTTCATTGAGCGACATTTTGCGCTTGGCCATCATGACGTCAAGGTTGGTGATGATTGGCATGGCTTACATCGTTAGGTCTTGTTCTTGTTGTAATTGAGTGCCGAGTTGAAAGGCTTTCAAAAGGGTTGTAATGATGAGGGCTGCTAAAACTCCAAGTATAATACGTTCGTAGTGAACAGCAGGGTAGGCATTGCTGAACTCCGCACTGCTGTCATTTATATAGACTGCCAATAATTTTGAATTCAAAAACGTAAGTACCGAAAAAGTTAGCACCGCATGCACAATCATTCGTATGCGCCCCATGGTGTTGCTGCGAAAAACTTCGGCAAGGTTGAGCGTGCGGAAAATGTGCATCAATTGGTAGAATACCATGACTACAGCAAGATCAGTAAGCAGCTGCGATAGTAAATGTAGCAGCGGGATGCCGTGCAGTATTTCTCCCATGTTGTCAAAATTGATCACGGCAAACTTATTTTGGCTCATGGAATAGATGTTGACAGGACCGCTCACCAACTTTGAAGCTTCAGGCAAGGATCCAAAATTGACCCATCCGCGCATCATGGCTTCGTCGTTGAAAACGCCCAGGCAAGCGCTTAGGTTGAACAATGCTACAAGGCTCCAGCAAATAGTGAGTAGCTGGAATAGGTAGCGCAATGTTTTGGCAACGGTAATTTCGCTCTAAATTTTCATAGCATAATTTATTAGTGTGAAGAAGATGGAGCAAAGATGCGGCGTTTTTTTTGTTTTACAAAATATTTTTATTGAAAAACGATAATTATTTTTTGATTAAAGATTTTTGATCCACATTGAACTACTTTGCGCATCTTCCCTAAATTTGCACTTTCAAAAACACCGTATCATGAAAGATCTAAAATATTTGCTTGCCTATCTGGTGCCTGCCTCTACAGTGCTTTCTTTGGCTTGGCAGGGTGTTTGGGCATGGTCTACAGTGGTGCTGGTTTTTGGTATTATCCCGATTTTGGAACTGGTGGCACCAGTTTCAAAAGAAAACTTTCCCGAAGTAGTAGAAGCCCCACGATCTCAAATTCGTTTTTTCGATTGGTTGCTGTACACCAATGCCCTGATTTTGTATGGAATTGTTTTTTGGTACCTATACATTGTTGCCAATCAAGTGTTGAGCCTGTCGGAATGGCTAGGCTTGACCCTCGGCGCCGGGATTGTCGTCGGCACTTGTGGTATCAATGTCGCGCACGAGCTTGGGCACAGAAGTACTGTTTTGGAGCAGAATTTGTCGAAAATAATGCTGCTCCCTGCTTTGTACCAGCATTTTTTTGTGGAGCACAATCGCGGCCACCACAAGAATGTGGCGACCGACCTTGATCCGGCTTCAGCGCGAAAGGGCGAAAACGTATTTGCTTTTTGGCTGCGATCCATACCAGGCGGCTGGAGCAGTGCCTGGGCGCTGGAACGAGAGCGGTTAGAGAAAACGAAACAACCTGTTTTCAGCTGGCAAAACATGATGATCCGCTTTTCTGTCTATCAAATTGCTTGGCTATCAATCCTTTCTGCCATTTTTGGGGCAGCTGGGCTACTCGGTTCTATCAGTATTGCCCTCGTCGGTGTGCTGCTTTTAGAAACGGTAAATTATTTGGAACACTACGGCCTACGTCGCCAAAAACTGCCTTCAGGGCATTATGAGCCTGTTAGTCCTGCTCATTCCTGGAACAGCAACCACGAAGTGGGCCGCATTCTGCTCTACGAACTCACACGCCACAGCGACCACCATTTCAAAAGCACCCGAAAATACCAAATACTCCGGCATATCGATGAAAGTCCTCAGCTACCTTTCGGATACCCCACTGCCGTTCTGCTCAGCCTGGTGCCACCGCTCTGGTTTGCTATTATGAGAACGGTAGACGGTAGACGAACTACGGTAGACGGTGGACGGTAGACGGTGGACGGTTGCACAGCTATTGGATATGCTTGTATTTGGGTGTTTCAGCACCCAAATGAAAGGCGATTCTAGTAGCTTTAGGTGCTGAAACTCAATATTAAGTGAAAAAACAAATGATGTGCAAACCGTCCACCGTCCACCGTCCACCGTCCACCGTGCTTTTATCCAAAATTCAATCCTCCATTACCGCCTATAAAGATTGGCTGCGCAGGCTGAGCCAGCACCCAAATGCATATAAGTGGGAGTCGGTGCAACATTTTCAAGACAACTGGAACCTCGATACGTCTGATCCGGCGGAGATGTTTGACAGCTGTTTTCAAAATTCGGTAACCCGTCGTTTGTGGCAGACGGACAATTGGCAGCCTAAACATATCATGCACGAGTTTTGGAAGTTCGACCCGCTTACTGTGCGGTTGATGTTCGACGACCTGTTTACGGAAACCCGTACGGTCGATGGTCGGGTCGGTCGCTTTTTGTTTGGCTGCGATACTGTGCTGCGCGATTACAAACGGGCTAAGCCGACGAGTGTAGAAAACAATCATAATCACGATGATTACCAAATGATTGCCTTGTATTTGGCGTTTCGATATCCGGAATCGTATGCACCTTATAATTTTGAAGGCTTCCAGAAAGCGTTAACGGTTTTGAGCGCCCGAGATATTCCGCAGCAGCATGATCTGCTGCGGTATTTCAAGGTGTTGCGTACGTTGATGACTTTTTTGGATAATGACCCGGAGGTTGATACCTTGATGCGGAAGCACTTAAACCCAAAGCTCCATTTTCAAGGGAAAACAATGTTGTTGGCGGAGGATTTCTGCCTGTTTATTAGCAGAGAATGATATTATTCGCTTGAATTGTCCACTACTGGTTCGGGATGTTTTGCAGGCCGTAACACCCCATGAAAGCGCAGTAGGTGATTTTCTGCGTGCTCATTGTAAATGACCAGCTTCAAAGAATTGCGTTGTTTGGCTGGACTGGGAAATAATATCTTGATAGGATTATGGCAATATCCCCGTTCCTCAAAAAATTGCAGTTGCAAATGCCGGGGCCGTTTGAATAAACGTAGTTCTGCAGCCGTTTCAGGAAGCGGAACATCGTCATAGCCTTCTTCGCGAAGGAATTCGCGGATCATGGCATAGGTGTTTTCTAGCTTGGATCCTGCAAAAGTGCTTTGATACATTAGGCCGTCGCTGTGACCGCCCATGTAATCAGCACCAGCCACAGGGAATTGTTCCCGCATCGGCACATGAGGCTCGGTGGGCGCTTCCTGGGGCGGTGGAGCAGGTTCTGCTTCGCTCCAATGTTCTTCAAAACCAAATTCATCGTATTCCACGGCACTGACGTTTGGGCAAAAATATGTTTTTTAAAACTTTTTGTACACTTTTTTAAACAAAAAGTTTTTGCCTGAGCGTTGACAACCTTTGAACTTATCACGTTAATTATTTCCAATTATCATCACACAAGACTATGGATCAAGCATTGAGGCTCATTTTACCCATTTATTTTGTGCTCTACTTTGGCTTTGCATTCGTGGCAAAAAGTATGATTGTCGCCAAAAAAATTGGTAAAAGCCCATTGGTGCTTCCAAATGATGACACGGCATTCGGGCTTGTTGGGCGGTATTTTAAGTTGACGCTAATTGCCATGTTTGTATATGTATTGCTCTATGTGGCTAACCCAAACACCTTTGGTAAAGGTTTGAACATTATGCAGTTAGAAAACACCTGGGTAGATATAACAGGCATTTTTCTACTTGGAATTGCATTGATTTTGACCGTAGTTGCCCAGTATGACATGCGTGATTCGTGGCGTATTGGCATAGACACAGAAACGGAAACCGAGCTGATTACAACCGGGCTTTTCAAGTATTCCAGAAACCCCGTTTTTTTGGGCATGGTCATTTGCCTTTTGGGCCTATTTCTAGTCACGCCAAACGCATTAACTTTGTTGTTTTTGATATTGGGTTATGTCCTAATTCAGATTCAAATCAGGCTTGAAGAGGCATTCTTGACCAAACAACATGGTCTTGATTATATATCCTATCAGAAAAAAGTACGGAGGTTCCTTTAGCCCAGCCATTCAAAATTATCAAATTATCAAATTAATAAATGACCGCACACCTCCTTACCATCGGCGACGAAATTCTCATCGGCCAAATAGTCGACACCAATTCCGCCTGGATGAGCCGGGAACTCAACCTCGCAGGCATCACGGTAACGGGGAAAAGCAGCGTCGGTGATACCCGTCAAGCCATAATTGACGGCGTAAATCACGCAGCTGCCCAAGCCCAGGTCGTCATCATGACAGGCGGATTGGGGCCAACCAAGGATGATATTACCAAAAAAACCTTGGCTGATATGTTTGGCTCTGGAATGGCCTTGCACCAGGAAACTTTGGATCGTATCGTCGCATATTTTCAAAAAATTAAGCGCCCTTTGCCCCATACCATGCGGGATCAGGCCATTTTACCTGAATTGGCGGAAATCCTGACGAATAAGGTTGGGACAGCTCCGGGAATGTGGTTCGAGCGTGATGGCGTCGTGTACGTTTCCATGCCTGGGGTGCCTTTTGAAATGGAATATTTGATGCAAAACGAAGTGATCCCCAAGTTGCTGAACCGCTTCCCTGGTCGACCGATCGCGCACCGGACGCTGCATACAGTAGGGGAGGGAGAGACCAATATTGCCAATCGAATTGAAGTTTTTGAGGATGGATTGCCTGCACATATTAAGCTGGCTTACCTGCCTGCGTTGGGGGAAGTGCGGTTACGGCTAACGGGGACTTGGTCAGGAGCCATAATTCCAGATGCTGAAGCAGTATTGGCAAAGGAATTGGATGTGAAAATTGCCGAACTCGAAAGGCTGCTTCCCGACATTGTGTACGGACGCAATGGAGAAACGTTGCAGGAAGCAGTGGGAAAACTGCTGCAGGAGCGCCAACTTCAGTTTGGCACCGCAGAAAGCTGCACGGGCGGCTATGTAGCCCATTTGATTACCTCGGTGCCGGGTGCATCGGAGTATTTTCCTGGTTCTATAGTAGCCTATTCTTATGAAATGAAAAGCAAATTGCTGGACGTAAACGCCGATACTTTGACGCAGTTCGGTGCGGTCAGTGAAGAGGCGGTCAGGGAAATGGCATCAGGTGCACGCACTACATTGGGCGTTGATGTCGCAGTTGCTATTTCAGGCATTGCCGGGCCAGGTGGCGGCATGCCAGACAAACCTGTTGGCACCGTTTGGATGGCGGTGAGCGATGGGGACCGGACGGTGGCTGTAAAGCATATTTTTGGCCGGGATCGACAAAAAAACATACACATTTCGGGTATTTATGCTTTGAATTTGGTGCGCAAATTTTTGTTGGGAGAAATTTAATCCAACAAAATACTTGTGCTTTCAAATGGGCTGTCCATCTTCAAATTTGATTTTTATATGCGTGCCATCGCAGAATGGCTTGTTGCCTGAAGCGCCGCAGCGGCAAAATGCCGTGACCTTGTTTTTGTGGGTTTCATTGCCAGCAGCGTCCTTTACGACCAAATTGCCATACACCAATAGCGGGCCATTTTTCGACAATTCCACCAAATTTTCGACGCTTATTTCAACTGGTTCAGGTGTGGCATCGTTGTGGTAAAAGGACAAGGCACCGGAAGGGCAACGCTGCACCTGTTCGATGATGCGTTCCGTTTCGGCAGCAGTCATATCAATCCAGGGGCGCCTGCGCGGGTTGAAAACTTCTTCAAGTTCGGTCCAGCACAGTTTGGAGTGTATACATGCATCTGGTTTCCAAACAATAGTGATGTCTCCGTTGGTGTATTTTTTCACGATATCCATACTAGAACAAGTTTTTCCCGGTAAAGCGGGTTAGCCCGCCGCCTATTTTTCCTGCGAGTTCCAAAGCCACTTTGTACTGCTTGTATTTGCGCTGAAACTTAGGAGCCAGATCAATCAAGCTTTTGATATACGGCTTTTGCACGGTGCGCACACCAAGAGAAATCTTGTCCAAAGTGCCCAAACCGTCTTGCCAACCTTCAGCACTCTTCAGGATTTTGTCCATTGAACCGCGGTTTTGGTCGTGGTATTTTTTCACATACTTCACTCCTTTCTTCGGATCAATGAATTTCAGGTCTTCCGTCATGAATTTGACATAGTCCTGCACCAGCCCATCCAACTTTTGTTCCGCCGACAAATTGCTGTCAGCCAAACGTTTAAGCTCCTTCTGATGAGCCGACAACCAGTTGTTTTGCTTCCAGGAAGCACAACCACTGCCCCCAAAAACAACAGCAGCTAACAATAAAAACAATACTATATTTCTCATAAAATTAATTTTTCAAGAATCTCATCACTCATCACTCATCCAAATGATCAGTCAGGCGTTGCACAATTTTAAATTCGCTAAAGAACTCCCGGGCAATGATTCTTAGTACGGTGTACACCGGAATTCCAATCAACATACCCGTGATTCCGCCAATTTTCGCTGCTGCAAGTATAACAATGAAAATTTCTAAAGGATGCGCTTGAACACTTTTTGACATGATGAGTGGCCCCAGTAAATTGCTGTCAATGACATGAATGACGATAAAGGTTGTCGCGACCTTTAACAGCATCGGTATCATTATGGCAAAATCAGCGTCGAGATTGGAAGAAATAGTGATAAAAACGCCGAATATTATTCCCAGGATGGTTCCGACGTAAGGGATTACGTTTAATACACCACCAATTGACCCAATCAGCATGGCGTTTTTGTTTCCCAAAATCCATAAAACTAAGGTTATCATGGCTGAAAACGCCACCATTTGGATCAATAATCCTCGAAAATACTTTGTTAAAACATCGCTTGACTTATTGACGGCTGATTGTACATTTCGTTCTCGTTCATTGGGTACCAAAGCATGTACAATGTCCAAAAACAGATCGTTTTCTTTTAGGAAAAAGAAAAGGATGAATGTCACAGAAGCAATCGTTACCATCAAGTTGCCCGCAACGCCGATAAATGATTCCAGGAAATCTCCAATCAAGGTTGGTTTAAACCAGCGGCTTAAGATTTCCTGCGTTTTAGTTGCCAGGGATTCACCTGTTTCCAACATCCCAATCTGGTGCATGCGGGCATCTGTTTGAGCGAATGGCTCCCGCAATTTCTCTCCAAGTGCATAGTAGTCAACATCAGCGAGGTTTCGTGCCTGTTTAACAATCGTCGGTACGAACAGCCACATAATACCAATAAAGGAAGTGTAAAATACAACAATGGTCAACATGGCGGCCACAGAACTACCCATTCGAAAACGTCCGATTCGTATCCTATTCTGAAAAAATAGAACCAATGGGGTTCCCAGCATCGACAAAACCCAGGCAACAAGGATGTAGGTGACGATGTCTGAAAAATAATACGCTAAGGCAAGCAGTATCAGCACCCCGAGAGCCAGTAAAAAATTTCGGTTCAGAAAATTCATATCATTGGTTTTGTATCCTGCAAACCTACAGCAAAAACCAGATTCTTCCGCAAGACAGCTGCATAGATACGCAGAAAGGCACCACCACATTACTTGGAAGGTGAAATTTTAAAATTGGCAAAGAATCTTTCAAAAAAAATAGAATAATAAAAAACTTCCGTTACATTTGTCTCGGAAAGGCCACATGAAAGCATATCTATGAACCTTCCCGCCTTGAACCGTGCGGGAAGGTTTTTTTATGTGGCTGCCAATACCCCTACTTTTTTTCGAATCATTCAAAATGCTGGATTTCGCCTATGTCTGAGCTGGCTAAATTCCTGGAACATACTATTCATAAACCAGATACCACCCTGAACGACGTAATCAGGGTGTGTGAAGAAGCTATTCGGTTTGGATTTGCTTCGGTATGTATTCCTCCTCCTTTTATAAGGGATGCGCGTCGGGTACTGGGCGAGCGCAACAAACTGCGCTTAGCAACCCTAGTCGGCTTCCCGATGGGTTATTCAGCAATTTCCGCTAAAAGTGAAGAAATTAAACGGGCCTTAGACGAAGGTGCAGACGATATTAATGCGATGCTCAATCTTACCCAGGTCAAAAGTAAACTTTGGAATAATGTAGGTCGTGACATTGATGGACTTGCATTGGCTACCCAAACAAAGGGTGGAATACTGAAGCTTATCGTGGAATGCAGCCTCTTGACAAACGAAGAGTTGCAAAAAGTAAGTGAACTTGCCGCTGAAGCAAGTGTTCCCTGGTTACAAACCAACACTGGGTTTCTTGGCAATGATGCTACGATAGAAATGGTACAAACCTTGCGCCGTATTGCTGGTGATAATGTGAAAATCATGGCTGTGGCTGGTACTCAGACAGTATCCGTTGCGCGAAGCCTGCTTGATGCAGGCGCTGATCGGCTAGTTACAAGCTCCGGTGTTGCGCTGGTGGGCTCCTAATACAACTTGTCAAAACCTGTTTGGCACCTAGAAACCTTACCCATACCATGTTTTCAAAAAATAAATTCACACAACACAGTGCGGAACTCAGCCCTGATGAACTTTTGTCAAAGTTGGAGCATTATTGCGCCTACAGGGAACGGTGCCCTCAAGAAGTACAGACCAAAATCGCAGCATTGGGCGCAGGGCCCAGTGTGGCTCAACAGGTGTTTGAAGCGTTAAAAGCAGATAATTTTTTTGATGAACAACGTTTTGCTTTCGCGTACGCAAGTGGTAAGTTTCGGAACAACAACTGGGGCAAAGTGCGCATCAGGCAAGAACTGCGCATGCGAGACATTTCCCCCGAGATGATAGAAATGGCGCTCGAAGTTATTGAAATGGAAGCATATCATGCGCTGGTGTTGAAATTGCTCGAAAAAAAACTGGCCCAATACGCTGGGGACGCAAAAGCAAGGGAGAAATCGGCGGCCTCTTTGATCCGTTCGGGGTTTGAATCAAGCCTTGTTTTTAAAAAATTGAATAAAATAGCGTAGGGTTTTCAGGTCTTAGAATCCTGACTTTACCAAAAAAGTGTCGAGCGATGTTATCTTAGCATCATTATCTTCATGGTATTATTTCTCGATTCTCTCATTTTCAAAACTTTCATTCGTAATGGCAAAGACAAAACTCACCCTGACTGAATTAAAAGTTGAAAGCTGTGTTACTTCCCTAACTGGCGATCAACTAGGCAATGTCAAAGGCGGTGCACGCACCGTTAATGGACGCCGCAGCACCTATGTTGTCCGTTGGACAGCTATTGATACTCGGGCACAATCCGACTTCGCGCCAACCACTCAAGCGCCACTTATTAATGGATAATGTGCTAAATTTCAATTCCTTCTGCCCACTTCTCTCGTACAATTGCTGCAAACGATTTTCCTTTGAGCTTGCTAAGTAACCAAGCATCAAGGTCGAACGTTTGCAGCAATGCTTTTGTCGCTGGCAGGTTATCTGCTCCATGTAATTCTTGATGCATTTTTTCGTAAGCCTCTAATTGTGCTTTCCCTGCTGGCAACCTGCTTAGGTCTGAAACGAAATGTATAAACCGCTGTTCCAAATCCTGGAAGCGGTTTTTCTTTTTCAAAAAACGTTTTGCGGAGCGGAGCAAAGACTCTATCAGCATGGTATTTCCCATTTCAACATGGAGAATCAACGAAAATATACGGGCTACGCTTTGCAAGTCTTCCCGCTCTACAGATCGGGGTTGGTTGTGCCATTCATTGAGGTAGTTCATGGCATTGTCAAAGTCCCCGCAGCCAAAAGAAATCAAAGCATATTGGTAATAGAAACTTGCTGTTTCATAATACCTTGGATCAAACGCAGCAGCTTCTGCCTGACAAACTTCCATTTCGCGTCGCGCTGCTTCAAAATCACCCGAGTAAGTGCATAAAGCAAAGAAAATAGTAAAGTATTGTCGGTGAATTTTTCGGCGGTCATCGGCGGTCAATGGATTCAATTCACGCAGCTTTTTGAGGCATATACGCACCTCCTCATACTTTTTGAGCATTCCGCAAGCCAAAACCAGGTTGCTAAGTGCGGCAATGTAATCGGCTAAATTATCACTCAAAAAATGCGGCTGTGACTCAATCAGGTTGATCAATTTTACACCGGAATTATAGAATTCTTCTTGTTCCAATGCAGCATAGTGATATAGGTTCAGGGTGCGAAGTTGTTGTACCCTCGCGCTATGAGAAATAGCATGATCCAGACTTTGAAATGCTTCGCTACTGACAATAGTGCGCATTTTTTGCATCCGGTCCTTGTTTCGTTGCAAGGCTTCGCGCTTCACAACGGCGTAAACTTCAAAAAAAGCTTTGCGGTAAATCGCCAGATTTTGAAGTTGTTCCAATGCCCTGCTTTCTTCAAAGTGCAATTGCTCCAGGTTTTTGTCCAGAAAATCGGCATCCATTTGGGTGTAGGCCAATTGTTTTTCCCATCTGATAATTTCAAGTTGATAAGAGAAGCACTCAAAATGTACCGCTGTTTTTCGCGCTTTTGAAGCAGCTCTCTGCAATCGCTGTAGTGCCCGCGCTTAAAAAGCACCATGGTGCTTTGTAGCAACTGACCTATTTTATATTCCACCGAATGTTGCTCATCAAAACTTTGAAGGCACTTGAGAACAAGGTCGTAGAGATATGCCTTTAGTTCAGAGAACTTCTTTCCTTCTACAGGACGGCCTTTGTAAATCTTATGTTGGAATTGTGCCTCATCAAATTCAGGCGCTGCCGACATCACCTCAAACAACTGGAGGTATTTGCTGTCGCGGTCCGTTTTTCCCCGGATGAAAATCCTGAAATACCGCTTCTCTGTGGGGGTAAGTGAACTTACCAATCGGTACAATTTGTCTGAAGGTGTTTTAGGCATAGCATGGGTGCGTTTCAGAGACCCCACAGGTAATTTACAGGATCCAAGGTGACTCAAGCACAAAAGTGTCAGTTTATTATCATTTAAACAACAAATAAATTTGGCTTAGAAACCTGACTTTAAGGAAAAGTTGGGTTGCTGAGCGCTTTAGGTCGAAATACTTTTGTCACATCAAATCTACCCAATACCACCCCTGACAAATCAACACACAATTAAGCACCCTGTTAACTCCATTATCAAACTAGGTCGAGTACTTCAAATTTTCAAGTTATGATGAATGCTATCACTTTTCGAACCAATTCCGATGTAGAGCCACAGGCAAGCGTCAGTGCCATTGCGATCAAAACCGAGGCAACCCAGCGGCACGACTCGACCAACGGCAAAGTTGTGCTTCCAACAATGGAAGGCTTATGTTTTGAAAAAGTAAAGCATATCGCTTACCTGGAAGCAAATGGAAACTACACCGCCTTGCATTTCAAGGACAAACGCCAAGTGTTGGTGTGTAAAACTTTGCGGGAGGTGGAGCTAATGCTGCCTGGTGATGCTTTTTCCCGCATCCACCGTTCGCATACCATTCATTTGCGGCATATTAAGAAATACGTCCGCGGTAAAGGGGGCTATGTCATGCTCCAAAATGGCGTGACCCTTTCCGTTTCAGCGGGGCAAAAAGAAAATTTCCTGGAATCCCTGCGCCAGTTTTTTGGGCGCGGCACTAAGGATTAAGCTAAGAAAACGCCTGAAGTACCGCAGCCTTCACCCAAACATGCACAAAAACACCGCCCTCCCCTACCTTAAAAGGTGGGGAGGGCGGGAAGGCTGCACTTCAAAAAGAAACACAGTAAGGGTTTGGTTTTGGCACCGGATGCGGCACTCGTATCACGGTGCTTTTTGTTCGGATAATTATCAAATTATCACATTATCCCATTGTTTAGTTGGCGAAGTCACTCAAAAACTTAATCCGCATCAACTGTATCTCCTCCCAGGTAATTTCATCATCCTTCAACTCCCGGTAGGCGACCTCAATGCTATCCGTTTCAGCTTCTTTGAAATAGTCGATGACGGTATCCCGTACATACTCGTCAATATTTTTTTGGAGATAATAATCAATTTTGAGTTTAGTGCCGGAATTGACAATGCCATCCAATTCCTCCATTAAATCTGGCATACTGAGGTCGTTGCTTTTTGCAATGTCGTCCAGTGAAAGTTTCCTGTCAATAGAAGTGATGATATTTACCTTTGTTTTGGATTTGTTTGCGACCGTTTTGATGGTAATGTCCATCGGGCGCTCAATTTCATTCGCTTCGCAGTATTGTTTGATCGCGTCAACGAACGGCTTACCAAATTTCAATGCTTTTCCTTGCGAAACACCCACTATTTTGGACATGTCCTCCATAGAAATCGGGTAGTTTGTTGCCATTTCTTCCAAAGAGGGATCCTGGAAAATAATATATGGCGGGAGATTTTGTTTCTTGGCGATATTCCGACGAAGGTCTTTGAGGATGTGCATCAAAGGTTCGTCCAAAACAGCAGTACCACCCTTTTCGTCATCACCGTCATAATCACCATCTTCATAATCATGGTTGATGGTGACATAGAGCGGGTAAGGGTTTTTGAGATATTCACGGCCTGCATCGGAAACCTTCAACAAGCCAAACTGCTCTATTTCTTTATAGATTAGGTTGTTAATCATGGCATGGCGGAAAACAGAACTCCAGAAGTTTTCGTCTTTTTCCTCCCCTACACCAAAATTGTCCATGGTAGAGAACCGGAAATCTTTCATTTCCTTGGTTTCGCGTCCAAGGAGGAAATCCATCACGGTTTTCATCAGGTAATTCTCATTCAAGTCAAGGATGCAGCTGATCACATTGATTACTTCCTGCTGAACCTCTAGTTTTTCCTTTGGGTTTTTGCAGTTGTCGCACATCTTGTGGCAATCTTCCTCTTTGTATTGTTCGCCAAAATAGTGGAGCAAAAAGCGCCGGCGGCAAGCGGCTGTTTCCGCATAAGCTACTACTTCTTGCATCAATTGGGCGCCCATTTCCCGTTCTGCTACTGGTTTATCGCGCAGGAATTTTTCAAGCCGGAGAATATCAGCGTAATTGTAAAACGCGATACACTTTCCTGCCAGGCCATCGCGACCTGCGCGTCCGGTTTCCTGGTAATAGTTTTCAATTGACTTGGGCATGTCAAAGTGCATCACAAAACGCACGTCTGGCTTGTCAATGCCCATACCGAAGGCAATAGTGGCACAGATGACATCAATGTCTTCCATCAGGAAAGCGTCCTGAGTGTTGGCACGGAGTTTTGGATCAAGGCCAGCATGATAAGGAGCGGCTTTGATATCGTTTACCAGCAGCATTTCTGCAATGTCCTCAGCCGTTTTCCGGTTTTGAACGTAAATGATGCCAGATTCTCCCCTGAACTCTTCCTTAATAACCTGAATGATTTGCTTTATCGTTTGATCCTTCTTGATCTTAGGACGAATCTCGTAAAAGAGGTTGTCACGGTTGAAAGACGACATAAAGGTGTTCTCTTCTGACATCTCAAGGTTTTTCAAAATATCTTGCTGAACCTTTGGGGTGGCAGTTGCAGTAAGCGCCATAATAGGGACATTTCGCGCAATTGCGTCCAACATGGTGCGGATACGGCGGTATTCCGGGCGGAAGTCGTGTCCCCATTCGGAGATACAGTGCGCTTCGTCCACGGCAACAAAAGAGATATTGGTGTTCTGGAAGAACTCAATGTTCTCCTCTTTTGTGAGCGTTTCAGGCGCTACGTAAAGCAATTTGGTTTTCCCATCGGTAATATCTTGCTTTACAATCTTCATTTGAGCCTTTGTCAGCGAGGAGTTGAGGAAGTGTGCAACTTCATCGGAATCCGAATAGCCTCGAAGTGAGTCAACCTGATTTTTCATCAGGGCAATGAGCGGGCTTATGACAATTGCTGTACCAGACAACATAAGTGCTGGTAGTTGGTAGCAGAGGCTTTTGCCGCCGCCTGTTGGCATTATGACAAAGGTGTCTTTGCCATCCAAAAGGCTTTGGATGATTGTTCCTTGTTCGGCTTTAAACGCGTCAAAACCAAAATATTTCTGTAAATTCTCAAGCAGGGAAAGCTTTTCCGTTGCTATCGGTGACATCTTCTTCAATTTCGTAATTGATTATCAAAAGGGCTGCCTGGATTTGCTGAAGGCTCGCCATGTTGTTGTAAAAAAAGATCAAGTCGCATGACAAAAACAATGCGATTCTTGGAAAAGCCGCCAAAGATAGAAAAATAATACCTGAATTGCCCAAATATTTTCAGCATTTTTTTTAAAGAAACCACGCCAATTCAGTGTAAAATTTGGACACGCAAGATAATTTCATGTAAAATCAGAACAAAAATTGGCGTTTTTGGATTCGAATTTCAATAAAGATAATCCTTTTCAGCGTAAATCCAGCGGAATATTCAGTTCCAATCAAAAAAATAGAAATGCATGCTGGTAGGCACGCAATAAAAAACAACAAAAAGTTTTTTTGGTAAAACTTTTTGTTTTATATTTGTGCTTTGAACACAACAAACAGGTTGGGTTATTTTTCATAATTATTTGACTTTCAAAATCTTGAATCAATAACTTTAAATCTACACAGCTATGAATTGGAATTTTTTTAAAACAAATTGGTTTTCAATTGCCCTGGTACTGCTGGTACTGGGCACTATTTTGCGCAGCAAAGGCGAATTTTCATTCCAAAATTGTTTTTCGTCCAAAACGGGGAAAACGGAAACCTTGGACCTTAATAAGGGCGAGACTTCTTTTGGACTGGCAATGGAGCCTGTTAGGCGCAGTGCACAACCCATCGAAATTGATCAAGCAACCGCTACAGCATTCTTAAAGCGGTTTGGGGCGGTAGCAGTCAGTGAAAGGAAGAAGTTTGGTGTTCCAGCTTCCATCCTTTTAGCCACGGCTTTTCTGAATAGCAATATTGGGCTTAACGATGCCGCTGTTGCGGCCAATAACTTATTCACGCTGCCTTGTAGCAAAGAATGGGATGGCGCTTCGGTCGCTTTAGGGGATCAGTGTGTGCGTAAATATGACACTGCCTGGGCTAGTTGGCGTGATTTCAGTATCTTCCTCACTACGAAGGATTGGTATGGTGACTTGCGCCATACTGCAGGAAAAGACTGGAAAAAATGGGCTAAAGGCTTGAATAACAAGGAAATATCCCCGATTTCTAATTTTGGGCAAAAGTTAGCCGAAGTGGTTACTTTTTATCATTTGGATCAACTAGATCATTAGAATGGGCCAATGTCCTTTCAAAAGGCGACTTTTACGCTTAAAATTTATTCATGGATATTTCATTATTGGGCAAGAATGCTTTGGTCGGCGGCGGAAGTGCCGGTATTGGTCGCGCCATTGCGATAGAGCTTGCATTGCTTGGCGCTAATGTAACAGTGCTTGCACGCACTGAAAGCAGCCTTCTGGAAACAATATTGCTCTTAGATTCCAGCCAAGGGCAACAACATGGTTTTTTGGTGGCAGACTATTCAAATAGCCAGGCTTTAGTCACAATGGTAGGCACCTTAGTGCAAGACCGTACGTTTCATGTCCTGGTTAATAATACGGGCGGGCCTGCTGGTGGGCCTTTGGTAGGAGCGCAAACCGCTGATTTATTGTCTGCCTACAACAATCATTTGATCTGTAACCATCTTTTGGTTCAGGCAGTAGTACCCGGCATGAAAGCAGCTGGCTATGGTAGAATTATCAATGTTATCAGTACATCCGTAAAAGAGCCAATAGAAGGGCTTGGCGTATCTAACACAACGCGATGGGCAGTTGCGAGCTGGGCAAAAACGCTTTCTGTTGAGCTTGGCTCATTTGGCATTACCGTCAACAATGTCTTGCCTGGTTTTACACAGACATCCAGGTTAGATGAAATTATTGAGAAGCGTATGATCAATGGTGATTTGACGAGAGATGGGGTCGAAGCTGCGATGAAGAACCAAGTTCCTTTGAGACGATTTGCTGGGCCTGAAGAAATTGCAGCAGCTGCAGCTTTTCTAGCCAGCCCTGCAGCAGGCTATATTAATGGCATAAATCTGCCGGTAGATGGAGGAAGGACCAAAAGCTTGTAACTTCAAAATTTGAAGTTACAGTACTAAAACTAAGAGATCCATCCGCGAACAGCTCGGGATGGATCTCATGATTTTTTTGCTAACCAAGTATTTAGTTTGGGTTGAAACCGTAGCTTGACAGGATTTTTTCTTTCAAAGCCTTTCGGGCAAAGAAAATACGGCTCTTAACTGTACCAAGCGGTAAAACAAGTTCTTCTGCGATTTCCTGGTATTTAAAACCATCAAAATGCATCAGGAAAGGTACCTTGATACTGTCATCAAGTGATTCAACCATGGTGTTGAGCTCTTTGAGCATGATACCACCTTCCGCAGCATTGCCAGATGAATGACTGCCTGAATTGATGTAATATTGATTGTCAGTCGTATCCAGAATGGTATTCGCCTTTACCTTCTTGCGATAGTTGTTTATGAAGATGTTCTTCATAATGGTGAACATCCACGCTTTGAAGTTGGTGCCAGTTTGGAATTTCTCCTTGTTGAACAGCGCACGAAAGGCTGTCTCCTGGTATAAATCTTTGGCATCCTCAACATTCTTTGTTAGGTTGTAAGCAAAAGAATGCAAAATGGATGTCAAACCACTCAGTTTTGTATTGAATTCTGTACTTGTCATGGGTCCGTTCTTTTATTTCTTACTTTCTTGGTTCAAAGGTAAGGACTTGTTTAATATTTCCCAAAAAAGATTCAACAAAATACTGTTAAAAAATACAAAAAAAAGGTGTGCTAACATCTACTATTTCGTAAATGGTTGATAATCATCTATATATACTATTTTTAATTTGTCTTTTTTATGATTTTATTTCAAAAAAAAATGAAATTTTGCAAAAAAACAAGTTCCACAACCAAGTCAAGCTGCACAAGACTCCAAACGTCTAATAGAATTTTTAAACAAAACCCAATAGCCACCTTTTATTTTGTAACATACACAAAAAAACCTGTCAAATATTGCTACTTGACAGGGATAAAACAAAAAACAAACACTATGAACAAACACTTAAAATTTATTTATCGGGGAATCTGCCAAGAAAAAGGGCGAAAAGTTGTTTGTAATATCTCTTTAGGGCGCTTGATGCAAATGTAATATTGTTTAACGCATTATGTGTCGCTGATTTCAGAGGTTTGGCATAAATGTGACTTATTTCCAATGTTATCCTGTTTTATTTGAACAATACGGCCACTTTTAGTTGTTTTACAAACGCAATCACGCATTAATTTATCACCTTCAGTCATGTTTGGCAAACCATTGGTACCCATATTTTGCTTGTTTACATTCGCCTATATTTTAGGCTTCTTTTCTTGCCAGAATGCGGATCATTCTAACGGCGAGGCCGGAGCTGTACTTGCTCCCAAAGCTGGTGCGGCAATTTTCAACGACAACTGCAAGCTATGTCATGGCTCCGATGGTCGGTTGGGATTAAATGGTGCAAAGAATTTAACCCTCAGCAAAATGCCTTTAAATGAACGGGTCAACATCATCACACACGGAAAGAACCTGATGACGCCGTTTGGAGGGCTTCTTCTAACGGCCGAAATTGATTCCGTAGCAGCATACACACTAAAACTAAGTCAAACGACAACAAATGATTGATGACAAAAAGATACTCGTAACCGGAGCTACAGGTTTTGTGGGTTCCTACCTTGTACGATTGCTGCTGCAAAAAGGTTACAAAATTCGGGGCTTAAAGCGCAGCACCAGCAAGTTTGAACTTCTTTCGGACATCAAAGACCAGATTGATTGGGTCGATGTAGATATTAATGATGTAGTTGGGTTGGAGGATGCGTTCGAAGGTATCACGCATGTATGTCACTGTGCTGCTAGTATTTCATTCCATCCAAGAGATATCCAGGAAATGCACAAAACCAATGTTGGAGGCACTGCCACTGTTGTAAATCTATGTTTATACAAAAACGTCCAAAAACTCATTCACGTCAGTTCGATTGCAGCATTAGGCCGGAGTACGGACCGCTTGGATTTGGATGAAAAATGTCAATGGATACAAAGTAAAGACAATTCCAACTATGCCATTACAAAGCACTTGGCAGAACAAGAGGTTTGGCGCGGTGCAGCGGAAGGCTTAGCAACTGTAATTGTATCACCATCGGTAGTGGTTGGAAGCAGAACTTGGAATGACGGTATGTCTGGTTTCTTCAAGAAGATTGACACAGGGCTAAAACTATATCCATCAGGCCAGTCGGGTTTTGTTGATGTGCGTGACGTTGTTGTTTTTATGGAAAAGATGATTCAAGCAGATTTTTCAGCAGAGCGGTATATTCTAAATGCTGTCAATATTCCACATCGGGAGTTTTTCAACGCAATAGCTGGTGCATTGGATGTAGCGCCACCATCAATCAAGGTGGGTCCTTTTTTGGCTGAACTAGCTTGGCGTGTAGAATGGCTTAAAGAAAAGCTTCTGGGGACAGTACCTCTAGTAACCAAAGAGAGTGCCCGAGCCAGCGTTTCCAAGTATAGATACCACAATGAGAAGTCGCTTTCAGTGCCAGGCTTTCAATATTACCCTTTTGACCAAACCATTCTGGATACAGCCCAGCAATATTTGGAAGCAAAAAAGGATGGATTCACGCCACGGGTTCTTTCTTTTAGCTGATGCGCCGGTCTTTCCAGGTTTTCACAAATTTGAATTCCGACTTACACCTATATATATAAGGTGTCGAAATCGTAAGAAACCCTCTATTAGATAGCTTGAAACCTTTTTTCATTCGATTTCCCGCATAAAATAGGCGCTGCATCAATCTTTTTTTTTGAGCAGCTCCATTATTTTTTCGTTTGGTTTACGGGCATCAAAACCTTTAAAAATCCTTCTGAAGTTGCATGACGCATATAAAATTTCATAATTGCCGGGTGTCTCCAAGTTAATGGACAAACTAAAGCGGTGAATTGAGGCACTTGCCAGAAATTAATTTTGAAAAGTGCTTGGTTATGTGCCTCAATCGAAATTACCTTTGCGCCCGCTTTGGGAGGGAACGATGGGAAATGGAGAATTTTAGCAGCGATACTCCACAATCAAATGTGGAAAATTAGTTGAAAAATATTTGAAGTTTTCTTGCGTAGTTTTAGAACAAATGCTACCTTTGCGCCCCCAAGAAAATTAAACGCCAAATAGTCCTTTAAAGAAAGGATTTCTATAAAGAGTTCATTGACAGGATGAAAGTGAAAGAAGAGAGGTAAGGGCTAGTACCGCAAGGTACTGGCAGAAGGTTACAGAGATGTTTTTGGAGTATTAGACAAAAGAGTACCTAGAGTACTCAACGATACACGATGGAGAGT
>JBBRWA010000070.1:0-22612 GCA_038246345.1 Chitinophagales bacterium | reverse complement strand
TACGAAACCCTCATTAAGGAATCAGACGGAGTAGTCAATGCCGAAACCCAGCAAGGCTTCCCGGGCACCGCGGGCAATTTTCGCATGAACTATGCCAACCACTTTCAGGAGCGTAATTCGGAGCCGACGAGGTTAGCGTTGATGCTGCTTTACGATTTTGGGGCTGGTGACGATTGGTTTGCGACCAAAGTAAAATAGCCAGATTTCTTATTCGGGCGGGAGGTTTTTCTCCTCCCACCCATAACAATTTTGCCATGAAAGTCATGTTCTCAATAATGCTATTTGCCATTCTTAGCGCTTGCAACAAAGAGCCTGTCAAACCTACGCCCCCACCGACTCCTACAAGGTCCAAACTCCAAATACTTTGGAAAACCCCCATATCCCCTGACACGGCACTATACACATCTACGGCACAAGCATTAGTAGATCAAGGAATTGTATTTTCAACTAATTTTTATTCCCCAAGTGCTTTTGTGCGGGTATTAAATGCTGAAACGGGGCAATTGCGTTGGAAATTTGACAATTTTATTAAACCCATTGACGGCTTTCTAACCGATATGGTTCTTAGTGTAAACAACAAGGTTATCATCAACAAATGGGATCGAACATATTGTGTAGACGCACAAAATGGCAGCCTTGACTGGTCTTCAGATGTCAGCAGCATTGGCAACGGGGCACCCTTAATAAATACTATTGAAAACTATGTCTATAAGGTTCATTTTACAGGCCAGAAGCCTATCTCGGCAAGCGAATCGATGGTAAGGGCACATTATTTGTCGGAAAAGTGGGATACCTTATTGACCATAAATGCTGCGGACAGTTTTTACTTGAATATAAAACCTCCAACCTTATGGATCAACCCCCAAGGCGACAGTGTGCTCATCATCCGCGAAAACGGCCTTCGCGACGTGCATGCTACTTCGCATGAAGGTCGATATAATTTGGCCAATTTGTATGCCTGGAATATACGTACCCGGCAATATGAATGGCAGTTGAAAGACTTTCAAGACCAAGAAGCCTTTGCCCTTGCCCAGCCAATCGTAGATGGCAACCGATTGTACATACACAGCCACAAAGTTGTGTTCTGCATCAACCTGTTGGATGGCAGCCTGGTATGGAAAAAAGAATTTGCTGATGGCATCTACTTTGGCAGTTTGGTGCAGCACAACAACTTGGTGATGGTTCATGGAAGCGATCACGGTCTATGGGCACTGCACAAATCAGACGGAAGAGAAATTTGGTACAACAATACCACCATTGGGACGGTGAACCGATTGTCTTACTTTGATGGCGTGATATATTTTACCAGTTCTGGTAGCGGGCTGCTGTACGCTATTAAGGCTGAGACTGGCGAGACGATTTGGGCAGAGTTCTCTGCGAATTATTCAAAACGCACCCCTGATGTTTCTTTCATGTTCGCCGAGGTTATCATCGACCCTGTCCGCCGGGTGCTGTACACCGCAGACGGGTATTATTTGATGTGCATCAAACTGCCAGAGTGAGGCAATGCTGGGAGGCTATAAAACTTAGAATTTCAGCAATAAACAATGTCAATAATGAAAAGCACCCTTGTTCCCCTGTTATTATTATGGTTGAGTCTAGCTCAGACATCAGCTCAACAATACTTTCAGGCATGCTCGCGACCATTCACCACTTTTAGCAACATGTCGCGTTGTAGCCACTCACTTCAAAAACTCCCCCATCTTCTCCACAAACTGCCCCGCCTTCTGAATCGACACCGGAATCTCCTTCCCGTTTTCCAAATATACAATCCGAACCGACTTGGTAATCTCGTACCGCGCGACAAAAGCCAAGTTCACGATATACCCATGATGCACCCGGCAAAACAAGTTGTCGGGTAGTTCTGCCTCCATGTTTTTGAGCGTCTGATACTGCACAAATTTTTCCGTTTTACCGTTGCGGCTGACATATATTTCCAACAGTGCCCCATCGGATTTGCAATACTGGATGTCGCGCACTTTCACGACGATATTCCCTTTTCGGCTGTCTTGTAAAATGATGCCTTGATTGTCAGAGCTTGTCGGTGCCTCAGCCTTGGCTTCTGCCTTGGATTCCGCGTCAGCAATTTTTTTCGTCGCAATTTGAACCGCTTCCACGAGGCTGTCAATACCATAAGGTTTCACCAAAAATGACCAGGGTTGTGCAATCTTGATCGCTTCAATGGCAAATTCCGGGTGGGCAGTGGTGAATATCACCCCATATTGGTACTGCGGTGTAAGCTCCAAAAAATCGAAACCGCTGAACGGCGACATTTGAATATCCAGAAAAACGAGCTCCGGCGCTTCCTGGGTCACAATTTTCAGGGCTTCCTTTACCGAGGTGGCTTCTCCCATGATCGATACCTGTGGGCAAGCTTGTTGCAGCATCCCTTTCAAAGTGATGAGTGCGCTAACCTCATCGTCAATAATCAGTGTTTTTATCGCTTTCACGCTCCCAATTTTTTATTAAATGTGATGACGGCGCAAGTACCCGTCGCCGTTGGGTTCAGCTCAGACAAATCCAATAATTCCAGTTTAAGCTCAATTTCATACAGTTGGTTGAAGGCTTTTACCTTTTTCTCCAGCAATTCGAGACCTTTCGATTTATGCTCCCTGGGCTTTGCAAGGGGCCGATTAGGAACTGATTTGATCCCCTTTCCATTGTCTGTTATGCTGCAGCGCAGGGTATTGTCCGTGTAAAAAAACTGCAACACTACTTTTGAAACGCCTTCTGATGCAAGACCGTGAATGGTTGCATTTTCAAGAATCGGTTGCAACAGCATGGACGGGAAAGGCAGGTCTTTCGGAACTGTTTTTTCGCCCTGAATTTCGTACTCAAAATGTTCGCCAAAACGCAATTTGATCATTTGCAAATAATCCCGATCGTATGCTAATTCTGATGAAAAGTTGTTGAAGTGTTTTTCAGAAAGCGTAATGGTGCGCCGCAACAATCGGGTGAATACTTCGATGTAGTTGCTGGCCGCTCCTGGATTGGGCGGGTAAAAAAACTGCTGTATGGCATTGATGCTATTGCCGACAAAATGTGGGTTCATTTGAGATTGCAAGGCTTGTAACTGCAAATCAGAAACGGCATGATTTAATTTTTTATAGGCAGTCCGGGCACGAATAATGCGCCAAATCACATAAAATATCAGGCTCCAGATGAATAGGTCAAACCATATTGTACCATACCAGTTTGGGCGCACGATTATGATCCATTCATCCGGGTATTGACTTTCAATGCCTTGAGCGGTGATGGCGGTGACGTTTATTTTGTATGCGCCCGATTGAAGCGAAACCCCATAATTAATGCTGTTTTCCTGCACCACGGTCGTGTCAGAGCTATTGCTGAACCCGCTAAATATCCAGGAGAATAAGTTGTGACGGGCCCACCAAAGCATTGGCGGCATCATTTTGGTGGTAATGCTGCGATATTCCAGGTTCCCCTGACTTTGATAATTAAGGCCCGCCAGTAAAAGCGTGGTCATGGCAGCATCGGGTGGTAATATCACTTGGTGTGCACTGGAAAGGGAATCAACCAAGTCTTTCACAACCCACTTTTCTCCAAGCTGATAATGAAGCCGGGTAATAAAAGTGCCGAAGTCAGCGCTGCTTTTTTGCAACAACAATGGAAGGTAGCTTAATCCCCCAGGCGAGCCCGCCCAAAGCGTGTCATCTGCTACCAGAACACAATTGACATCATTGTCGGCAAGGCCCACATTTTTGTCAAAATGGACTACATGAAAATCATCCCGATCTATTCCATACACACCCTTGTTCGTTGCCATCCAAACACGGTTGCCGTGACGCTTTTCAACAAACAGGGACTGAATGTTTTCAACTGGGTCACGAATATGTTGGTTGATCTGCGTGAGCGAAAGCAACAAGCCATTTTGTACCGTTCCAAGGGAGAGGCCGCCCTCAGCCGTCGCCACCCATATCTTGTGTTCACCCGCAGCCTGTATGATCCCGTGCTCTATTCGCTGCCTCAATTACCAGTATCAAAAAACTGAACACACCAAATAAATACAAGGCTGCACTTAACCTCGTGCAGCCTATTACAGAATAAGCAAAATTGACTACTGATAAAAGGCCAACTTTCTGAAAAAGAAGGTTGGCTTTTGTTTTTTCATTGATTCAAATACATCATCTTCACCTCATACGCCCCATTCACCACCACCTTCTCACCTTCCTCCAATCCTTTCAGAATCAAGGTGCGCGTACCATCATCCGCACCCGTCTGCACATACGACAGTTCAAACTCCTCCGGGCCATGCTTGTGAAACACTGCCGTTTTGCCGTTGATTTCCGTCAAAGCGGAATTGGGCACCGTAATTTGGCGGGAACTGCTGTTGTCAAGCGCTTTTAGGCTCACAAACTCGCCGATTTTGAACTCGCCCTTGGGGTTGTCCATTTCGAATAACACGCGTTGGCTCTGGTTGCCCGGGTTCATGCTCTGTGCCGACGAAACAAGCCGCACTTCTGCGCTTTTGTGGTCGTCGGTGGAGCAGGTGACCAGGAATTTATTGCCGGCGCGAATCACCGGTACATCGCGATCGTAAACTTGGGCTTCTACAAATACTTTGTCCAGGTTGGTAATGCTGAACAACGTTTGCCCGCCTACGACTTCAGCGCCAGGGCTAAGGGTAAATGTGCCCACCACCCCTGAAATCGGGGCTACCAGGGTTACAATGCGGTTGTTTGCTGCGGAATTGGCCCCATACGCCTTGCTTTCAAGGATTTGTAACTCGGCACGCGCCTGATTGTAATTCGCCTCAGCAGCCTGCACATCACGCCCGGCGGCTATGTCCGCAATTTTTTTCAAACGTTCCAGCTCACGCTTGGTTGCTTCGACGCGGGCTTTGCCTGTTTCGATTTGAACGGCCAAGCCAGCATTGTTGGTCGCAATGCCTACCTGCTCCGAGGTGCTGATGTTCTGTTGCAACACCGCCAGGGTTTGTCCGGCGCGCACCTGCTCACCCACACGCACGTTCATCCGCGTGATCCGCCCATTCTGGGGTGCTACCACGATGCCCAGGCCACCAGATGCCGGGACAATGGTCCCAAACATTGTCGTGGCCGATTGGTAGTCGCCCACTGCAATCGGCTGGGTCAATATTTCAAATAAAAACTGGGTTTCCTTGGGCGCGAACACTTCTTTACCATAACCGCTACCGCCCGTTTTTGGGCCGTGCTCATCGTCGCCGTGCGCGTACGCCGTGTTCCAATTCGGCGCTGAAAACCAGGCACTCGCCAGCAGCAGCAATACTGTGAGGCTGCGGCTTCTTTTTCGGGAAACGAAAAACATCAAAAAGCCACCTGCCAGCAGTCCAATCAGAAAAACAAGCCATGGACTCATTGCTGCCGCATGGTTTTGGGGATCAATTGTGCCTTCCGGTTGTGGCAGCGCCTTGCCCACTTCCACATTTTTCACCCCAATCATATCGGCACCATTGGGGTGGGCGATTTGCACATTGAGGGTGTAAATCTTGTTCTCTGGAAAGGTGGCGTGCAATTCGTATATCCCGGCTGCTATTGGATGTACTTCAAACTCGATTTGTGGGTTTTCCAGCGTACTGATTTTGAGGGTAGCCTTGTCTATTGGCCTGTTGCTAAAATAATCCGCTACGAACAGGGTGAGGTGTGCTTCCTGGCTTGCTGTAATGGCTGGGTAGTACAACGTAAGTTCGTATTTATCTGACTGTCCGTACACAGTAAAGTGGTCGGCAGTGGCTTTCCCCGTGGGCAATTCATCGCCGTGTGCCAGCATCTTTTCAGGTGAAAGCAGGAAAAGCGGTATCAGTATGTGGGCAAAAACGATTGAAAATTTCATTGCCTGGATTTTTTTGAATGGTGGTGATGGTTGTTTGTTGCGATTTGGGGAATACTATTGTCCTGCAAGGTATAGCATCTGAATGCGTGCCGTATTGAAAGCTTGTAGTTGGGTGGCATATTCCCGTTGCGTGGCGTATGCTTCGTCGAGTATTCGCAACAGGGCCAGGTAGTCTATTTGTCCGGCTTCCCGCATGCGCTGGGCAGCTGTAATGAGTGCTTGGCTGCGCGGCAAAGCCTCTCGTTCAAAGTACTGAACCTGCGCCAGCGCCATTAGCGCATCAGCCCGGCTGCGTTGTTGTTGCAGGGCGAGTGCCTGGCTTTCTCCCTCGGAACGCGCCTGTGCGGCCTGGTTTTCTGCTTTGGCTGCATTGATCCCGCCTTGATATTGTCCAGCCCAGAGCGGAATCCCGATGCTGGCGCGGAAACGGTAATCAATGGGGGAGTTTCGGGCGGCCTGGTTCATGTAGCCCAGCGAAAGGTTGGGCAAGGCGCGGCTTTTGGCTAAGCTGATTTGTTCTGCGGCAACTTGAACGGATTGTTGCTCAAAGCGCAGGGAAGGGTTCTCCGAGAAGCCTTGAATGGCGTTCAGTCCGGCGGTGTCTGCTTGTAGCGGGGGCAGAATACCCAAATCGCTTAACCCGGTAAAAGTGGTCAGTTGTTGCCTTGCAGTAGCTGCTTTTATGTCCATCCCGAGGCGTTCGAGCCGCACTTTTCCGGCCTCATTTTCCAGCATTGTTTTTTGCAAAAAATCTATTTCCCCGGCGGAGAACTGCCTGTTGGCGGTAGTAGCAATGGCTTGGTAGAAGCTGTCGCGCTGCGCCCATTGTTGCACGTGGAAAACTGCCAATTGCGCCTCCAGGTATAACGTTCGTACGTTGAAGCGCAAGTCGTTCTCTTGCACCAATTGTCCGGTTTTAGCCAAGCTGGTTTCCGCTTTTGCCACTTGTTTCTGCCGTGCATACACCGTTGGAAACTCAAATGCTTGCGATACGCCGATGGTATAAAAACCTCCCGTTGGGCTTTCTGTGTTGATCTCGGGGTTAGGGATATTGAGCGCTGTTTTTTCGGCGTGTTTTTTTGCCTGGGCTTCAAAAGCGGCGGCGTGGGCGAGCGGGTGGTTTTGGAGGGCGGCGTGAATGGCGGCTTCGGGCGTGGTGGTTTCCTGGGCATAAGCCGAGAAAGCCCAAAACGTTAAACCGACCATCATTGATATTTTTTCCATATTTTTGCAATAAAATTGATTGTAATGAACCAAAATGACAAGAACATTGCTAAAGCTGTAAAGGCTGCTGTCAGAGAATTTGATGCTGCTGCGGAAGTTGTCCTTTTTGGCTCCCGCGCCCGCGGGGATGCTCGTGCTGATTCTGATTATGATTTTTTGGTATTGTTCAGCCACCCTATTGATGCTGTTTTCAAAACCAATGTTTTAAATAGGATTTATGAAATTGAATTGAATTCAGATATTGCCATATCGCCATTCATTCAAAATAAGCAAGATTGGATTAAAATGACCGCCTTCCCAATTTTTCAAGAAATTTCAGATCACGGTATTTCGGTATGAGCTACGACAAGGAGGACGTGAAAAAATTTCGGATTCAACGGTCATTCGATACTTTAGCTGAAGCAGAACTTTTGTTTTCCGACAACCGGATATTAGGCACGGTAAACCGCCTTTATTATGCTTGCTTTTACGCGATTTCAGCATTTCTATATTCGAAAGATATCAATACGTCGACTCATAGTGGTGTCAAGATTTCATTCAATAAAGAATTGATAAAAACTGAACTCATTGATTCTAGCTATGGCAAGTTTTTTAATACACTTTTCATAAATCGCTTTGAGGCTGATTATGATGATGCACCTGATTTTTCTGAGGAGGAGTTGAAAAAAATGTTCCCGATTGTGGAGTCCTTGATTAAAGAGTTGGAACGACTTGTTAAATAGAATTAGAAGCCTTCGTTCCCCTGAAATACTCCTCCACCGCCTTCTTCCCCCATACCCAAAAAACCGTCGGCGTCACGATCATATCCAACAAGGTAGAAGACAAAAGCCCGCCCAGAATCACCGTCGCCACCGGGTAGAGGATTTCTTTTCCCGCCGCCTGTGCATCCAGTGTCAATGGAATCAAAGCCAAGGCCGCCACCAAGGCCGTCATCAATACAGGTACCAGTCGCTCTAGCGAGCCGCGTATGATCATCTTCTTGTCAAACTGCTCCCCTTCATGTTCCAACAAATGCAGGTAGTGTGATATCATCATGATCCCGTTTCTGGACGCGATGCCCGTCAGCGTGATGAAGCCCACCAATGTAGCAACGGAGAAAGTTCCACCTGTGAGCCACACCGCTGCCACACTGCCGACCAATGCCAAAGGGATGTTGAGCATTACCTGTACTACAATACGCCAGGAACGAAAATGTGCATACAGCACCAGGAAAATACCCAGCAACACGAAAATGCTCAGGATGCCGATCAGGCGCGACGCCTCTTTTTGTGCTTCAAACTGGCCACCGTATTGCAGGAAATATCCCTGCGGCATCGCCACTTTCTCCCCGACTACCTTTTGTATTTCCGCCACCGTGCTGCCCAAATCGCGGCCCTGAACATTGCAAGATACCACAATGCGTCGCTGCCCATTTTCATGGCTCACGGAGTTGATACCTTTTTCATATTCAATGTGGGCAATACTTTCAAGGGGGATAAGGGTGCCATCTGGGGTATGAATCTGCGTTTTACGAATATTCTCCACATTCTCCCGGTCTTCCGGCACGGCCCGCAACAGCAGATCGAAGGTTTTTTGGCCGTCCAAAATTTGTGAAATCACCTTGCCGCCATACAACACCTCCAGGTCGCGGGCAACTTCCCCTGTTTGCATCCCGTATCGCTGCAAAGCTGCCCGGTTGAGCCGGATGGTCAGTTGTGGCACCAATACCTGGCGTTCCACCTGTACATCCACCGCACCAGGCACCTTCTCGGCTACTTTTTGCACCTCAGCAGCCAATGCACGTAATTCCGTCAGGTCCTCCCCAAAAATTTTGATGGCTACCTGCGCGCGCACACCCGAGAGCAGGTGGTCGAGTCGGTGCGAAATGGGCTGGCCGATGCTGACTGATACCCCTGCGAGATTGGATAATTGTTTGCGTATATCGGCGATCACTTCCGTGCGCGGCCTCGCCTCCGGAATCAGATCCACGTCAATTTCAGAGTTGCTGACGGGCTCTACGTGCTCATCCAGTTCAGCGCGACCGGTACGGCGGGCTGTGTACCGCACATCCGGCACGCGCAGGATGAGTTGTTCTGCTACGGTGCCGATCTTGTTGCTTTCTTCTAGTGAGGTGCCCGCTGGGGCATATAAGTTTATGGTAAAACTGCCTTCATTAAACGGTGGCAAAAACTCGGTGCCAAAACGGGTCACCATCAATGCCGAACCGACAACCAAAGCTCCTGCCAGCCCAATGACCCACTTTGAATTGCCCAGTCCGAAATGTAGCAGTTTCACATCCTGCTTTTTCAGCCACCGCACCAAGCCGGACTCTTTCCCTTCATTGAGTTTGGAATTGGGCAACAGGTAGGAACACAACACTGGCGTAACCGTCAACGAGACCACCAAAGATGCCAAAATGGAAGTGATGTAGGCAATCCCCAATGGAGCAAAAATGCGCCCTTCAATGCCTTGCAACTCGAACAACGGCAGGAAAACCAGCACTACAATGATGGTCGCGTAGACAATAGAATTGCGCACTTCGCTACTAGCAGCGTACACCACCTGGAGCGGATTGGCCACATTGCGGGTGGTGGTTGTTCCATCATCCGCTACTTCCGTGACGCGGTTTTCTTTCAGTCGTCGAAATACGTTTTCTACGTCTACAATGGCGTCATCGACCAGTTCCCCGATGGCAATGGCAAGTCCGCCGAGTGTCAGTGTATTGATGGAAATATCGAACCATTTGAAAACCAGCGCAGTAATGACCAATGATAAAGGAATGGCCGTAAGGGTAATCAATGTGGTGCGCAAATTCAACAAGAACAAAAACAACACAATGACGACCAGGATAAACCCATCGCGCAAAGCTTCTTCCACATTGGTAAGCGAGTGCACGATGAAGTTTTTTTGCTGGAAAACTTTCGCATTCAAGCGCACATCGTGCGGCAAGGCAGGCTGCAATTCTGCAAGGGCTTTTTCGATGTCATCGGTCAACCCTACAGTACTGGCGCCTGGTTGTTTTTCCACGGTCAAAATGACCGCGGGACGGGCATTGACCGAGGCATCACCGCGTTTGATGGCCGCACCGAATTGTACTTCTGCTACCTGGCTGAGCAGCACGGGTAAGCCATCCCTATTGGCCACCACGGTTTGCTGCAAATCCTCCAGGGTTTTAGCGCGTCCCAGCACAGAAATAAGCACCTCGGAACCATAGCGGTTGAAAAAATTACCGGAGGTGTTCAAGTTGGCGTTTTCGAGGGCCCGTGTAAGGTCTTCTAGGGTCAGGTTGTATTGCTTCAGTTTTACACTGCTCACCAACACCTGGTATTGAAGCCGGTCGCCACCAATTGGAATTACTTGTGCGACACCTTTAATGGCCAGCAATCGCCTACGGATGGTGAAGTCGGCCAAGGTGCGCAAATCAGCTGCGGTACTGTGCACTTCACCCGTTGCACTATCCGGTTCCGCTGTCACGCCGACCAGCATAATTTGCCCCATAACCGATGAAATGGGGCCCATGACGGGCACAATTCCATCTGGAAGCGGAACCGTGCTCAGTTTTTCAGCGACCAATTGACGCGCCCGAAACACATCCACATCCCAGTTGAATTCGACAAACACCAAGCCGATACCCCGAGACGAACTGCTGCGCACTACCTCCACGCCCGGCGAGCCATTGAGCGCTGTTTCAATGGGCAATACAGCCTGCACTTCCAGTTCTTCCGGCGACATGCCGCCCGCTTCTAGAAAAACCGTCACCCGTGGGCGATTCAGGTCCGGCAGCACATCTACCGGAAGGTTGATGGCTGTCCAACTGCCCCAAACCAGCAGCAAGGCCGCAGCAGCAACCACCAAAAGCCTGTTTTGCAGCGAAAATTTTATGAGTTGATTGAGCATGGAATTAGCAACAATTTTCACCTGCCTGAATGGGCGGGCATTTTACCGAGCCATAGCTGCAATAAACGCAACAATCGCCTGGTTTGGGTTTCAACATGGTGTTACATTGCTCGCATTGATAAAAAAACTGACAAGCATTGGTGGGCATTGTTTCCATTTTCTGAAAACCACATTTCGGGCAGGTCAACAGGGATTGCAGGACAATGCCATCTGCCTTTTGATTGCGTTTTTTCCAAAATCGCCATGCGCCCCAGCCAATTGCCATTGCTCCAACGAGCCAGAAGATTGGCGCGTACTGTTCGGCAAAAGCAGTAGCAGCGGTAGCGGCACTGCCGCCTATGAGAACAGCCAATAATGGCAGGCCAAAGCAACACAGAAAAGGTGCTACGATGGCGAGAATGCCGGAAATAGAGAGCAGGTGTTCTTTTTTCATGATGGGTGATGCTGGTAAAAAGGGCGTGCGCCAGAAAGTTTGGGCCGGGACAGTCCACAAAATTTAATTCTATTCGAGCGTTAGACCTTCCAGGTTTTAAAAAATTCGCCAAGAAATTCGAAATGAAATTTGGCAACATTTTCAATGCCGACCCTTTCCCCCCCCCTTGTCCGACTTTCTCAACTCCGCTTAAAATGGCAAGTCATCCCTAAAAAAATTAGGGATGACTTGCGTTTGAGCGAAAATTACTGCGCCTTGCGCTCGTACTGGCAGCAACCATGCAGGTTGTTGTAAGCCGTATCGTCAGCCTTCACCATTTCTGTGTCGTAACCAGCTTTGGCGATTGCCTGATGCACCTGCTTGACACTTGTTTTACTTGGATTGAATACGACGTTAAACTGGTGTGTGTCCACGTTCCAATTGGCGCTTTCAACGCCTGCTACGCCCTTGGCAGCTTTTTCGATGGTCTTTTTGCACATCCCGCAATTGCCCCAAACTTTAAATTCGGCGCTTTCATTGGAACCCGCGACTACAGCTATTTTTTTCACCATTGTAGTTGTTGCTTGAGCATTCGTCGTTGTGCTGGTTTCTGAGGTTCCGTGGTCTTCTTGTGCACCTGCTGCTACTTTACTTTGATCACAAGTAGCCGCTTTTTCGGTGCCCTTGGCGCAGCATGCCTTGCCGTCTTTTTGGGCACCCGCAGCGCAGCAAGCCTTTTTAGGCGCTTCAGGGGCAGGTGTTGTCGTGGTGGTTTGTTGTGCCAATGCGGCTTGGCTCAAAAAAGCCGCGAAACAGATAATTAAGAAATTTTTCATGTTTTTTTAAATTGAAAAGTGAGGTAAAATAATGGTTAAAATGGTTTTTGCGGCTTTTTTATCAATTGTTATGCCCTTCATGGCTTTCGCCAGCGGTGCCAGCTTCCACTTTTATGACAAAATCAGCCGCGTGCACTTTACCGTTAGTTTGGAATTGCAGCCAGCCGCGGTACATGCCAGGCTTGGCAAAAGTGGTGTGAATGTCCAGCCTACCCCCTTCGGCGGATGGATGGGTATGCACAAACTCTTTTGACGTTACCTCTACTAAAACAAGGTGGGCTTTTTCACCCAGGTAGTTTTCAAAAGTAGCGGGATCAACCGCTTTTCCACCCTGCTTGATGGTCACTGGGATGTGCTGCTGGGTGCCTGAAGTGAAACCAGCGGCATCATGCCCCGCTTCCATGGTCAGGGTATAGCCGTCCACCGTTGTGCTCATTTTTGGCTGTGTGTACGCAACTGTTTTAGCCGGAGTGCCCGTCACGGTGAATTCCGTTTTGTTCACCTGGTTCAAACCGCCCAATGGTTTGTAGTCCGCAAAAGCCCAGTATTTGCCACCGGCATCGAAACGGGTTTCGTTGTGGCCGCGGCCATTGCTGAAATTCTCGCCCTTGCCCAATACTTTAATGTCATAGGCACCGCTGGATTGATATTCAGGGTGGATATGATCAAACCAGGAAAGGTCGTCACTGACCAAAATGAGGTGCATTTTTTTCTCGTGTACCAGGTCGAGCGGTACTGCTGCGCTTTCATTGCCTTTGATTTTTGGCGTTAGCGACAACATGCCGGATTTCCCCGCCTCTAATTGAGTCGGGGTGAAAGCAAAGCCCATAAAGTATTCAGCTTTATTGGCTTCTACCTCGGCTTTCGTAGGCTCTAAATCCATGTGGCATACTGGGCATGCACCTGGCGCATCGTAGGTTTTGCCCTTTTCACAATTCATCGGACAAATATATTTGGTTCCAGGAGCGGCCATTTCTGTTGCGGCCATATTTTTTGATTGGTCATTTTTGCAGGCAGAAAATGCTGCGATTGACAAGGCGAGCGCCAGGCCCGGGATGATGATGTTTTTCATAAAAAATTGAATTTAAATGTTTTGCTGTTGCAGATGAATACAAGCACAACAGGGAAAAATGATGAATTTTATTGAAAAATGGGCTGCAACTGTCATTGATAGAATTCAATGAATCTCCGTGGATGGGGCCCTTGAAATACGTGCAAACCGAATAACCCCAATAAGGGCCAGTTTACTACCATCAAAAAGTTGAAAATTGCAGCCGAGCAGGCACACGTCGGGCTGACGTGGTACTATGCCTTAAGTTTTGGCGGTTGCCAAATGGATAGGTAAACGTCTTCGGGTATGTGCTGCGCGAAGTAGAAGGCCTGCTTTTGCAAGGAGGCGTTTTGCAGGCAGATAGCTTGGAAGAAGTCTGAGATGTCGAAGGCCAAGGCTGCGCCAGCGTGGCAAACCACACCACAGCCAGGGCAGTGGCAGCCTTTATTTTCGTGGTCACAAGGACAGTCAGTGTTTTGATCCTGAGCCTTATTTACATCCGTTGAAGCAACATCGCCCTTCGAACAGCAGGATTTTTCAGAAGCTTCCTGGCGGCCAGCGTTTCGTTGGTCGGCATTATGACCACCACACGCCCAAGCGCTGTTCGCCGATAAGGCGAGCAGGCTAAACAAGAGGAACAAAATGCGGAAACGGTGTTGCATAATTAGGATACAAAGGTAACTTTTCTACAAAAGAAACAGGCATAAATAACCTTTTGTTTGAAATGAGGCCGTTTTGGCTGGCGCTGTTTTAGTATTTCAACAACCGGGCTTGATGCCAACCATCCTGGATTTTAAGGTGTATAAAATAGAGGCCGTCTGGATTGCCTTCTAAATTAATGTTGATGTTGTCTCGCGGTACTGTTTCCCAGAATTGGATAAGCTTCCCTTGGACATCCGTGATTCTATAAGATTGAATGGCTTCTCCTGCGGTTTTTACCGTTGTTATGCCATTGCTCGGATTGGGGAAAAGTTCAAAACTAATTGGCTGTGCTGGTTCCTTGATTGCACTGCTTTGCGTAATTACGCCACGGCGGTACAGCACCTTGTCGCTCGTTGGGTCAGCATACACCAGGTGAAAAACGCCGTTGCGAAAATTTATGGCCGGGTATTGCAGGGTATGGGTTCCATCTTTAAACAGGGTGCTCTGGCTGGGTAAAGGCATAGAGCCATTGGTAGAATAATGGAAGTATATTTCCCTACTTTTCTCCACAAATACCAACCCAATGGTATCGCCGCTGGCCGTTATATCTGGCTGACTTTGAACACTTTGATCCACCTGGGCAGGAAAAGCAAGTTGGTCGCCAAACTGCATGGTGCCTGCGTGCAGGGTGCTCATATAAATTCGTCCTTTCCCGCTCGCACCACTGGTCCAAACGGTGACCAACGAGTCGCCCGCACGCGCCATTTGTGGCCCGGCAATGGGACAAAAATTCAGCACCCAATCGGTGGAATCCACATCTGTAGCGCTGTCGAAAGTCGTCGCCAAATCGGTCGAGCGGCTCACCCATATATCGCGCAGGTTCTGGTTGTTGTTGCGGTATATCATCCATATAGAATCGCCGGATGCCAGCATGTCGGATGTGCAGCATTCGCACACCACGCCACCAGGGGAAGGGGCATTGCCGATGACGGCATCCAAAAAGGTTTGTCCGCCATCGCTGGAGCGCTTTACTTGGTACGTTGCACCGCCTTTATCCAAAATATAACTGATAACTGGATTGCCGGTTCCGTCGATGACGATGGAAGCCAAGGTATTAGCCCCTCCTGAAACGGCCCCTTGAACGGTTACCGGCGGGTTGAACGTCAGACCACCATCCATTGATGTTGTCAACAAAATGCCCTGTTGGGTTTGTTCGAACACCACGAATACCTGGTTGCCAGACACCGCTATATCATAGCCCCCAAAGCCGTACAATGCAGGCTGCATGGCACTTTGTACCACGCTTACTGGTGTGGTAAAAGCATTATTTTCGTACCGGGAACACCAAATCCGGGCTGGGTTGCCGCTGGTGCCCCAGGTGACAAGAGGAGTTCCATCACCCAGGAAGGCTATCCTGGGCGCGGTGATGGGAAGGGTCGTGGAGGCGATCACAGTTGAATCAGTCCATTGCACCACCGTTTGGGCGCTTAGGGAAATAATTGAAATAAGTGTAAATACGGTAATCAGCTTAAATCTCATTGCTATAAGTTTGGCTCATAAAAAGAGCGATTTGATTTATTTAGACGAGCGATTTTTTTAACAACTGGGCATTGATGGCCACAACGACGGTGCTCAAGCTCATCAACACTGCACCCAATGCCGGGCTGAGCATAAAATGCGGATACAACACACCAGCAGCCAAAGGAATGGCAAATATGTTGTAACCCGTAGCCCAGAACAGATTTTGTACCATCTTGCGGTAGGTCGCTTTGCCGAAATTAATCAACCCGAGCACATCTGAAGGTTTGCTGTCGGTGAGGATAATATCGGCAGTTTCGGCCGCCACATCTGTTCCGCTGCCAATGGCGATACCGACATTGGCTTGGGCCAGTGCAGGTGCATCATTGACGCCATCCCCTGTCATGGCCACAAACTCCCCTTTTTTCTGCAAATCTTTTACGATTTTTACTTTTTCGTGGGGCAATACTTCCGCAAAATAGCCGTCGAGCCCCAATTTTTCAGCAACTGATTTGGCCACCTTTTCGTTGTCACCCGTGGCCATAAACACTTTAATACCCTGGTCTTTTAATGCTTTGACCGCTGCTGCTGCATCGGAGCGGATTTTATCGGACAGTGCAATAAAACCTACCAGCGCGTCATTTTCCAACACAAAGACAACGGTCTCAGCTTCATTACCGACCGCTTCAGCCGGTATTTCGATTTTTTGTTCTTTCAAGAATCCAGGGCTGACAATTTTGATTTTTTTGCCCCCTACTTCTCCTGACACACCTTTCCCCGTAATAGAAGCAAAGCTTTTCACCTCAGGCAGTTTGAGGCCCTCCGCTTTGGCAGCCGCCAAAATACCTTGTGCAATCGGGTGTTGACTTTCTTGTTCCAGCGCTGCTGTGCTGGCTAGCATGCTGTTTTTATCGTAGTCCTTCGACAGGGTTTGAATGTTCGAAACACCGAAATTGCCTTCTGTCAGGGTTCCGGTTTTGTCAAATACCATGGCCGTGATTAAGCGGGAGTTTTCAAAAGCAGTCCTGTTTCGAATAAGCAATCCCTTTTGGGCCGTCATAGCCGTGGAAATAGCAACCACGAGGGGAATGGCAACACCCAGTGCATGCGGACAGGCGGTGACCATGACGGTCACCATGCGTTCGAGGGCAAAGGAAAACCCTTGTCCCAGGAGCAGCCACACCGCCAGCGTGGCGAAACCTGCTCCCAGCGCGACAAACGTCAGCCATTTTGCAGCGCGATCGGCCAGGTGCTGGGTTTTTGATTTGGTTGCCTGCGCTTCCTGAACCAGGGCAATAACTTTGTTAAGGTAACTGTCTTTGCCCGATTTATCCACCTTGATTTTCAAGCTACCCTCGCCGTTGAGGGCACCAGCGATAACTTTGGATTGTACTGTTTTTACAACTGGGACGCTTTCTCCCGTGAGCATGCTTTCGTTGACGCTACTGCTTCCTTCCATGACAGTACCGTCCACTGGAATTTTCTCACCGGGCTTGACCAAAACCAGGTCACCGATCTTCAATTCGTCCACCCGCATATCGTGCAGCATATCGCCGTGGTACATGTGCGCTTCGGCTGGCAGCAACTTGACCATCAACTCCAAAGCCTTGGAGGCTCCCGCAACCGATTTCATCTCGAGCCAGTGCCCCAGCAGCATAATGACGATCAAGGTGGCAAGTTCCCAGTAAAAATCCATGCCTTCCACCAGGCCAAATACGACCGCTGTGCTGTATAAGTAAGCGACCGTGATGGCGACACCGATGAGGGTCATCATGCCAGGATTTCGCTCTTTTAATTCGCCCCAAAGTCCTTTTAAAAATGGCCAGCCACCATAGAAAAAGATAATGCTGCCCAAGACTACGGAAACCCAGTCGCGGCCTGGAAAATCGAATTGATAGCCAACAGCCTGTTGAAACATGGGGGAAATGGCAACGACAGGAACTGTTAGCACCAGGGTGATCCAGAATCTTCGAAGAAAATCTGCAATCATGGCCGAATGGTCGTGACCCGCATGGCCGGCGTGCTGTTTACCGTCCATTGTTTGTCCGTTGGGCATTTGGTGGGAAGCGTGTTTATCGCTGTTCGTATCGGTATGGTGGCTGTGTTCTTTCATGGTTGTGTACTGCTCTATTCAAGAAAAAATGGTCAAAGGTTGGCTGGAAGGCGGTTCTATATTTCATTTCGCACAATTACTCGTGGGCCGTCAGGTCAGTTTCGACGGGTGAATTACCACCTACTTGAGCGAAGGATCTGAACATGCGCCCAAATTTGTCAACATGAAAAAAAAATGTTGACAAATGCTCACTCCGCCGCCAGGCCAAGCCACCGAACAGCTTTGACAACTTTTTTTTGATGTTGCCGAAGCTCGCCCAAGGCTCAAGAAAAATCGCGATCAACCGGTACCCACGATACGTTTCTCCTGAAAACGACACTCCATTTACTGGTTGCGGCATAAGGGATGTTTAAGCTTCTATTTCTTCGGCCCGGAACCCCACCTTGGTGACTGCGGCGATTACCAAATTGGCATCCACATCTTCACCCCTGACGGTCATTTTTTTGTTGGGCGATTGAATGTCAACCGACCAGTTGTCGGCACCGACCGCTTCGTTCAAGGCTTTTGTAACATTGCCCACACAGCCCATGCAATTTATATTGGTTTTGAATTTCAGTTCTTGTTTCATGACTTATTTTTCATTGATGGTGAATACTATACGATTGATGGTACAAAGTTATGGGTGTTATTGGGCGAGCACGTTACGAAATCCTGGATCAGATTTACACTGTAATGGTTCATTTCTGCCATTTCAGCCGCAAGCTGTTGCTCACCACGCTAACGGAGCTCAAGGCCATGGCCCCACCTGCAATCATCGGATCGAGCAGAAAACCATTGAAAGGATACAATATGCCCGCAGCAATGGGGATGCCGATGATGTTGTAAATAAAGGCCCAGAACAAGTTTTGGCGGATGGTCTTTACCGTTTGGCGTGACAAGCGAATAGCATCTGGCACTTTGTTGAGGTCGCTGCTGATGAGGGTCATTTTGGCCACATCCATCGCAATGTCGGAGCCTTTTCCCATGGCGATGCTCACATCGGCACGGGCCAGCGCCTGGCTGTCGTTGATGCCGTCGCCTACCATGGCAACGATTTTGCCTTGTTGTTGCAATGCCAGAACAAAGGCTTCTTTATCCGCGGGCATTACCTCAGCTTGAAAATGTTCAATGCCCACTTTTTTTGCTACTGCAGCGGCTGTTTCACGGTTGTCGCCCGTAAGCAAGTACACTTCTATGCCCAAGCGCTGCAATTCCTGCACGGCGGCCACGGAGCCTGGTTTTATGGGATCGGCAATGGCTGCGATGGCGAGCACTTGCTGCTCTTCGGCAAAATAGATGACCGTTTTGGCTTCCGTTGACCATGCTTTAGCCTGTTGCTCCAGGGACTTGGATATGGTTGTCTGATTTGCTGACATCAGCGACCAATTGCCTGCTATGATCATTTTCCCCTTGAATTCGGCGCTTATTCCTTTTCCCGTAATACTTTCCAGTTTTTCCAACGCTACAGGCGGCTTGTCATTTTCGAGGTGCCTGACGACGGCATCGGCCAATGGATGTTCCGAGTTTTTTTCAAGGCTGTACAGCACTTGCTGCCATTCCTCCACCGCAACACCATCCGCCCAAATCAGGCCTTCAACCGTGGGTTTCCCGGTGGTGATGGTACCTGTTTTATCCAAAATAACAGCTTGAATACGGTGGGCCAATTCGAGGCTTTCGGCGTCTTTTATCAAAATACCTTGTTCGGCGCCCCTTCCTACCCCGACCATGATGGCCGTGGGCGTCGCCAGCCCGAGGGCACAAGGGCAGGCGATGACCAACACCGTTACCATTGCCAGAAAACCATGTGTCAATCCGTTTGCGCCGCCCCAGATCCACCAGGCGCCGAATGAAGCCAGGGCTATCGAAATAACGACGGGCACAAAAATGCCCGCGATTCGGTCTACCAACTTTTGCACCGGCGCTTTGGAGCCTTGCGCTTCCTGCACCATCTTTATTATCTGCGCCAGAAGCGTGTCGCCGCCAACTTTTTCGGCCACGAACTGAAAGCTTCCTTTTTGATTGATGGTACCCGCCAACACGCGGTTGTCGGCGCTTTTGGCCACGGGCACCGGCTCACCGCTCAGCATGCTTTCATCCACGTAAGAACTGCCGGATTTAAGTATCCCGTCTACTGGAATTTTTTCACCGGGCTTCACCAGCAACAGATCGCCGATGCGCACTTGGGCGACTGGAATTTCCATCGTATGCCCATCTTCCTGCACCATTGTAACCGTCTTGGGTTGCAGACCCATCAGTTTTTTTATGGCGGTGGAGGTATTTGCTTTGGCGCGTTCTTCCAACAATTTGCCCAAAAGAATAAAGGCGATTACAATACCCGCAGCCTCAAAATAGACATGGGCATGCAAGCCTCTGCTGTGCCAAAATTCCGGAAAAAGAGTATTGAAGACGCTGAAAATATAGGCAATGCCCGTACTGAGCGCCACCAAGGTGTCCATGTTGGCAGAGCCATGCCGGGCTTGTTTCCAGGCGTTTACAAAAAATGACCTGCCAAACCAAAGTACCAGCGGTGTGGCCAATGCCCAAAGCACATACTCAATGTAGGGCAAATCCATAAAAAACATGCCGAGAATACCCAGCGGGACGGCTAAAATACCCGCCCATATCGTACGGCGGCGCAGGCTTTGATAGTTTTGCTGGTGGATTTCCTCCACTTGCGCTTCTGCCGCTGCCGTTTCTTCTATAACAAGGCCGTAGCCAATGCCTTGGACGGCTTGTTGCATCTTGGTAGGGGTGATTAGCTCCGGTGCATATTCGACCTGAACGGTTTGGGTCGCGAAATTGACCGTAGCGGTTTTGACGCCAGGCTGTTGGCTCAATATAGACTCGACACTGACCGCACAAGCGGCGCAGCTCATGTCAGTCACTGGAAATTGTTTGCGTATCGTAGCAGAAGTTGTGGATTCCATCGTACATCATTGAATTTGATGCAAAGGTGCGCCCACAAATGGCTTCCAGTGTTACATTATAATGGCAAAGAGTTGTGATTTAATGGTTGTGCACATGATCGAGCGGCTTTCTGAGCCCTGCATGGTTGCTTTTGAAGGCGCTCGGTGTCATGCCGGTCACTTTTTTGAATTGGCTGCTCAGGTAAGCGACGCTGCTGTAACCGAGCCGGAAGGAGATTTCTGACAAGGTGAGTTCATTGTATACCAGCCACTCTTTCACCTTTTCTGTTTTTTGCAGGATAAAGAAATGCTCCAGGGTTATACCTTCTACCGTGGAAAACAATTTTGAGACGGCAGAATAATCCCGGTGAAAAGTCGCGCTGATAAATTGAACCAAACTAAAGTCTTCTGGCAAATCACCCGTTTGCACGTTTTCGATCAAGCTGGTTTTTATTTTTTCAATGAGCTGACTTTGCTGGTCGTCCAGAATTTCAAAACCAAGGGCTTCCAGGTTGATGCGCAATGTTTTTTCTTGCTCCGGGTCGAGCGCATGCTCAAGTTTGACCTCACCCATGGTGACGAGCTCCGCAGGAATGCCGTTTTTCTTCAACACCTGTGCTACACTCAGTACGCAGCGGTGACAGACCATGTTTTTTATGTAAAGTGTCATCATTTTTTATTGTTTTTGAGTTTTTGGATTGGTGATGAAGTTACAACAAACAGGGTAAGACCTGAGCAAATGGTCAGCAAGCTCCCATATAGCGGTGAATGCGTCGCAGGTAATATTGGCGGGTATGTCGCATAAGTAAAAGGATAAAAATCAAAATGGCAATGAAAATTAATACGTTAGGTTAAAATTAGTGCAAACTAATTTTTGCCAAATTCTTAAAAGCTAATTTTTTACGAAAGAGGCTTGTCCCATAACGATGCCGGCCTTGTCCTTTAGGCGCACAAAATAAATACCTGCTTCCAGATTCTCTACATTCAAGGCGTTTTGAGTCAAATTGCTACTGGTATGCAAGCGTCCATCTGACGACCAAATTTCAGCTTTAACTGCGGAATCGGCATTGGAGATATCTTCCACCGAAAAGTTTACTGTATTGGTTGCCGGATTTGGCCAAAGATGCAATGGGCGGTGTGCTGCGGGGGTGTGCACTGCCGATGCCATTGAATCCGGAAGCAGGTGCACCACCAATGTATAGGTATCGTCGCCGCTCAGGGCATGGTTGTGGTTGGCGACCAACCCGGCTAAATAAAGGGTGATATTACCCACGTTTGTCGGCGGTGCTTTCCAATGGAAAGTCCAGGCAAGACTGTCGGGCGGCACGGCATCGGCACCACATGGGGTATGCGATACGTATTTTCGCGGCCCGTCGCTGTAGGTTCGGGTCCGCATTGGATCATCGATGCTGAAGGTGCCAATGGTGGTATTGCCCACGTCCTTCAAGGCCAATGCTACAAAACCAAACTTATCGCGCCCGACTTGACGCATGATGACGCTGGCATCGAATATTTCGCCGGGACTGTATCGCAATGTAGTATCGCTTAGCAGCAATTGAAGGCTACCAGGGCCCGTATTGGAAGTGCCGCCGTGACAGCCTGTGCAACTTGTTTCACCTGGCGCGCCCGTATGGCCACCCACAACTGGGGAGTCACAGGGGCCATTTGGGGGGGAGGAATAATTTCCCAATGCCAGCATTGTGCATGCGAGCATTGGGAAAAGAGCGGTTTTCAATTTCATAATTGATTTATGATCAAACTATTAATGACAACGAGAAACAGCAAGAACTACTATTGTTGCAGCATACATTACTGAACTAAAATTTTATAGAACACTGGTTTCCCATCAAAAAAGGCGCGTAAAATATAGACACCCGGCAAAAGTTTTTCAACGGAAATGATTTCGGAATGGTCCCCTGGTACCTGGAAATGTTCGGCGACTGATTCATTTGAAAATCAATTAAATAGATTAAAAGAATGGAATGTCATTAAATTGGTCAAAGGGAGCCGTGTCAAAGGGGTTCGCGTTGAAAATGCCGCAAAATTTTATTTCATTTTTCTTGGCCTAAACCTCGTAGGGCTTTAAAAACCTAGCATATGTACACAAGTCAAAATCTATACAAAATCAATTGGCAAAGCAACTGTTCTATTTTTTTCAATGCTGAATACCAAGAAGTTGTGTCATTCCGAGCGCAGCGAGGAACCTGAGATTATATCGCAACC
>JBBRWA010000069.1:0-22622 GCA_038246345.1 Chitinophagales bacterium | reverse complement strand
GCATCCCATTCTATCGGGAGCTTGTAGCTGAATGTTTTGCTGATCAAGGCGCCGCCTGTCAGCGCTTCTGTAATATCATTTCCAGTAGGCTGGGAAATGACGTCGCGCAACACATGCCGGTGCATATATTCCTTGATGAGCGTCCCATTGTCGTTTTGTAGGTCGACGATGCTGTCCTGGGTGATGACAACGGTAAGCTTGTTGTTGCCGGCAATAGTACTTTCAGGCGCAATATTGACGAGGATATCCAATTGCCGGGTTGTAGGGTTGTATTCGTTTTTCACAAAAAGACCGAGGCCGTAATCCTTCTTAAACTCGTTTGCGACAAGACCAGGCCAGGAAGAGCTGGGCACCACAAAACGCGACAAGGTGAAGGTTGGGGATAAAAAACGTGCGATAGAAGCACAAGGCACCCCAATAAATGGCCCAATGTTATCAACTAGCAGCTTACCATTGGCAGTCCGGAAATCATATTTGCTCCCATCAGGGCCAGAATAGGGGTCTGAGAAACTAGGGGCCGCGTGAATAGAGACGACAATCAGGTTTTCTTTGCCATAAGTACTCTGCAAATTAGTCAATACCCGAGCGCCGCCCGGGCAAGCCGTACATTTAACGCCCGTCATTTCTTCTATAAGTACCCGGCGCTTACCAACGGAAAGTTCCGGGATGATGAGTTCCTTTTCCTTGCAGCCAAGGAATAATAGCGCTGTAAAACCTGAGAATAACAGTAATTTTTTCATAAAATCATATTTTGTGGCAAAGAAGCCTTGTGTTTAGAACGAGGAACTAACCTGCAATCTCACGCCTGAAAATGCGGGCTCATAGCGGCAAATACCGCCAGCACAGTTGATGCCTTCCACTTGTTTTACCCAAGCCAGGCCAATGCGGTTGGCTTTGTTGGTATAGGTTAGCTGAACCGTTGGAAAATGCAGTTCGTCGTATTTCACTTTTTCCGGGGAAAGACCCTCGGTGTCTTTGTGTTTCAGCTTGTACATGTCCGACACAGCGATCAGCCAATGGGGGGCCATGCCTACTTCCACCACCGCATTTACCCAGGAGCCAAACTCCTCTTTCGTGTTGAGGTACTGTGCCTCGATCCGTATGGATTTGCGCGAGGAAAATTTATACAAATACTCCGCAAAAGGTGTGATGGCATTCACGTAGTCGTCTTTGCCCTGATACACAAAGATATTGTATTTTAGGAATTGCACACCACCAATCAGTTGCCATTTGCGCTTTTGTTTCCAGGTAAATTCAGGGGTTATTTCCCGATAAAGCTCTGTGCCGTCCGGGAATTGGATATCGGAGAAATTGAATCCAAGTGATAGTTTTTTATTTACTTTGTAATTCACGTCAATTTGAATGGCTTGCTCGTCAATCTCTTGGGTAGCCGGGGCAAAACGTGTCGTAAGGCGGTAAGTATTCTGCTTGGCCATTGGCGGCAGGAAGTTAATTGGCCCCTGCACCCCGATATTGAATGGGGTTTGTCGGAAAGAGAAGTTTTGGGTTCGCTTGAGTTCCAATGTTACGCCCAATCCTTTTTGGGAATAGGCCAGACTGCTGTACACAGAATAACCTTTCCTATTCTCGATTTTGCCCTGTTCGCCCTTAGCCGTAAGCACATTGGGGTCATTGATAACGTCAAACGATTTTACGGCACCTTCTACAAACCAGATAAAACGCCCGGCTGTCATGGTGTTGTACAGGGTAGCGGCATAAGTGTTGTACTGGGCACCGGTGCTGTCCTGCGGGGTATAAGTCGAAATGGTATTCACGATTTGATCCACTGTTTCAGCGCTGTAGGTACGTCCAATCACGCCAATGCCAGGAGCCAGGGTAAAGTTCTTCATGGAATCCGGCTTGATAAACCCTTCTAAGTTTGCCCCGCGAATCACGGTATTGTACAGGCTGAACTGCTGCTTTTGGCGGCCAGTGAAGCCTTTTATTTTCCAGTTCTCATTGAGGGCATAACCAACTTTCACGCCCAACAGCGCGTTATCGATCATCAGGGCGCGTTCTTCGTAGGCTCGGTAGATAATTCCGGAGCCAATTTGGTCGTAGATGTAACCGCCTTCCAATTCCAGTTTGCCCACGTTTTTGCGGACAAACCAGCGACCTATGCCCTGATCGGTATAGGAATTGGTGGGGTTCAGCAGGTTGGAGTTGTTGAACAGGTCGAAACGCAAGCCCAGGTCGAATCCCCAATTGGAATAGTTGAGGTTTAGCCAGCTTTCCGCGCCAAATTTTTGATAATCGTACTGAGGGATGCCCGAACCTACCCGCTTTTCGTCGGCAATAAAAAAGTTGCCGTTCGACTGTAGTCCACCGCTGATGCGGCTGTTTTGATCCTGTGCTTGTGCCAGTCTAGAAAATAAGGATAGTATGGAAAGGAATAAAAGTCTTTTCATGCGGAAATGCGGAATGTGATAATTGGATAATTTGATAATGTGATAATTATTCACACTTGCTTGGCTTGTCAAGTTGCTGGGCAAAGGTAGAATGCCCTGACTTGTTCTTCAGCATTTGGTTCATGGAAATCGTCCGGTATGGACAAATACGGTGACATGGCCCAAACCTCGTGGGTCTAAAACCTCAGAACCCTCCCTCAAAAGCAGCGCTTTTTAGGGAGGGTTCTGAGGTTTTAGACCCACGAGGTTTTTACAACAAGAGCCACCCCGAACACTCGAAGTGGCTCCCGTAAAAACAGATATTAAGCGATATTATTTTTTTCCGAACAAACCGCCGAGCAGTCCGCCGAGCAAACCGCCGCCGCCTTGTGGCTGGCCTTGCGCTTGTTGCTGACCACCGCCAAGCACTTGACCCAGCACAGAGCCGATCAAATCACTCATGCCTGGTTGTTGCTGCGCACTTTGGGCAGAACCCATCAATACGCCGGCAAGGCCGCCAAGGTCGAGTCCGCCAGTCCTTTTGGTTTTGCCGAGCACGCTCATCACAATAGGAGCGAGGATAGGCATCAGTTTCATCACTTGGCTCATGCTGAGGCCAGAGGATTCACCGATTTGTGACGCAGCGGTCTCTTGTTTGTCTCCCAGGATGTGTCCGAGAATACCCGAGCCATTGGTCGCGCCTGAAGCTTGTGTGTTGCCGCCCTGAATCATTCCGCCCAACATGCCAAACACATCGTCCAGTATACTGCCATCGTGGTCGCGGTCGAGCGCGGCACTGAGGGAAGATAGGCCTCCTTCATGGGATGCATTGTTTGCCAAACCTCCGACCAAAGTGGCGAAAATGCCATTGGTTGCTTGAGCTGTTTGTTCAGGTGAGGCACCGATGTAGTTGCTGAGTTGGCCGACCATGTCGTCGGAAACTTGGCCTTGAAGGATGTCCATTAAATTCATAATCAATAGGTTGTTTTTAATAAGAAATGACTTTGTTCAAAATTGAATCTGACCATGTGGGTCACCAACAATAGACGCAAAATTATGAAAAAGTATCAGGCTACCGGCAGATTTTTGGCCAAAAGCGACATAATATTGGAGTATGTGGGAAATTATTATTCTACATGCCCTATTATTTTGAGAAAAGCCGCAATTTTGGCCTGCACTTCCAACAAATCATACCCGTCAACGTTCATCTTCCGTATTGACGTCCGATCAAAGTAACATGGATTACCGCGCTGCCAAACAATATATTCTTTCCAGACTCCGCGCCGAGCTGTCGGAGCAGCTCGGGTATCACGGTATCCATCACACGCTGGATGTGCTCAAGATGGCAGCGGAAATTTGTGAAAGTGAAGGGGTAAGGGGTCATGCCTTAATGCTTGTAAAAACGGCAGCCCTTTTCCACGATGCTGGCTTTGTGAAAAACAAACACGCTGGTCACGAAGCAGAAGGCTGTTTGATGGCCCAACAAGTATTGCCCAATTTAGGGTATTCAGACAGTGATATTGAAACAATATGCGGGATGATTATGGCCACTAAGATTCCGCAATCTCCGCAAACCTTGATGGAAGAAATTCTCTGCGATGCGGATCTCGATTACCTGGGCCGCCCGGATTTTTTCAAAATTGGCAATTCCCTTTTCGAAGAACTCCAAGCCTACAATATCCTTCAGGACGAACAATCCTGGAATCGCCTTCAAGTGGGGTTCCTCGCCGCACACAGGTTTCATACCGTTACCAACCAAACCCTGCGGGAACCGGTAAAGCGGCGGTATTTGAAGGATTTAATGGCGCTGGTAGCTACTTACTAAGAGGAGTTTCAGGTTTCAGGTTTCAAGGTTTCTGGTTTACGCGATTGGTTGCTAAATTTGAAATACCGTTTCAAGGCCACGAACCAATCGCGTAAACCCTGAAACCTGCCCCCCCTAAAGGTCCCCCAATTGCGGCCGCAACACCAACTCCTCCACCACCGCAGCATCAGAGAGGGTGTAACAGCCCCAAATAGCTTTGGCGACATCTGAGGCGAGCATTAGGCGCTGAACGGGAATCGTTGCGCCTTTCCAGGCATCCGACCAGGTCACGCCAGGCATGATTGCGGTTACTTTGATGCCAGCCTCCTTTAGTTCTTCCCGCAAAACCCTGGAGAAACCCAACAAGGCAAATTTGGAAATGCTGTACGAGCTGGCATTCGGGTAAGCCAAAAAGCTGGCGATGCTGCACATATTAAATACATAGCCACGTTTTTGTGGCAACATCATGGGTAGCAGTGCCCGTGTAAGGTGGTAGGCGCTGTATAAATTGGTATCCATTAAGGTTTCCAAATGGCCATCGGGCTCTTCCGTTACCAGGCCGGGGAGGTAAAGTCCAGCATTGTTCAGCAGTACATCGAGTTGGGGCCAGGTATCCTGAACAAACTTTCCAAAGGCCAAAACATCCTGCTTCTTGCTCAAATCAACGGTAAAAGTGAACAGTTTGCGGTCTGGAAATTGTTGCATCCAAACCGCCTTCATCTCCTCCAGGTCGCTTGCGGTTCTGGAACAGACACAAAGGTCGAAGCCGTTTGCGGCAAATATTTCGGCGGCGGCACGCCCCAAACCTTTAGTTGCGCCAGTGATTACTGCTGTCATTTTCGTTGTTCGTTGTTTGTTCGCGTTGCGCTTGTTGTCAGTTAACCCTGTTGAGCTTGGGGTTTTGCTGCCTGGTTTTGGCTAATAAAGGGTCTGTTTTTCTTGGGCGTAAAGTTTTTCAAAAAAAACTGACCTTTTAAGCCGATTTTTGCACCTTCGCCTAAACAAGGCCAAAAGATAGCTTGTGTATACCCGTTATGCTGGGCTGTTTGGCAAAAAGGGGGCAGCATTTCGAAAAGGTACGAATTCAAATACTCAGAAACTCAATTTATTAAATGTTTCAATTGCTCAAAAAATACAATTACCTCTACGACTTTGGTCAGTATCTTCTGATGATGAAGCAGGCGTTCAAGCGCCCGGAGAAACTTTCCATGTATTGGAAGGAAACTGCGCGGCAAATGAACGACATCGGTGTGGGCTCTTTGTTGATCGTATGCTTGATCTCGGTTTTTATCGGGGCGGTGGCGGCTTTGCAGTTCGCCTATCAGTTAGATGGCCAGATGGTGCCACGGTACTATATTGGCTACATTGTACGTGATTTGGCCCTCATCGAGCTCTCACCTACCATAACAGGCTTGGTGCTTGCCGGAAAAGTTGGCTCTAACATGGCGGCTGAAATTGGCGGTATGCGCCAAAAAGAGCATATAGATGCGATGGAAGTAATGGGGGTAAACACCGCAGCTTACCTGATAATGCCAAAGGTAATCGCTGCACTGGTGGTAATTCCATTGCTAGTCACCTTCTCGGCTTTTGTGGCGATAATCGGTGGATATTTGTCGACCGTACCCACTGGATTGATTACAGATGACGAATACATTCGCGGGGTTCGTTCCTTTTTTGTTCCGTACAATGTATTCATGATGTACGTCAAATCTTTCGTTTTTGCGTACATTCTAACGTCTGTTTCATGTTATCAAGGCTACTTTGTGAAAGGTGGCAGCATTGAGCTTGGTCATGCAAGCACGCGTGCAGTGGTGTTCAGCGATATATTTATTTTGCTGGCCGATTACCTGATTGCCGTGCTGCTTACGGGTTAAACAATTCCCTTCTTTTTGAATAATTTCTCTTATAACAATATATGACATCTTACATTAAAACAATTGAGGCAGCTTGGACAGATCGGTCGCTTCTTCAAAATTGGGAAACCAAAAAGGCGATTCGCGCGGTAATTGAGCTACTCGACAACGGAAAAATCCGAGTAGCGGAAATGGAAGAAAATTCCGGGCGATGGATCACCCACGAATGGATCAAAAAAGCCATTGTCCTGTATTTCCCAATCCAGGAAATGCAAACCATTGAAGTAGGCCCATTTGAATACCACGACAAAATTCCGTTGAAGAAAGGCTATGCTGCCAAAGGCGTGCGTGTGGTGCCACAAGCGCTGGCGCGTTTTGGCTCATTCATTGAAAAAGGTGCCATCCTGATGCCTTCCTACGTCAACATCGGTGCTTGGGTCGGCAGCGGTACCATGGTGGATACATGGGCCACCGTTGGCTCCTGTGCCCAGATTGGCCGCAATGTACACCTTGCTGGCGGTGTGGGTATAGGGGGTGTGTTGGAGCCGCTACAAGCCACCCCCACCATCATTGAAGATGAATGTTTCATCGGTTCGCGCTGCATTGTGGTCGAAGGAGTGCATGTAGGCCGCGAGGCCGTTTTGGGTGCCAATGTGGTGCTCACCCAAAGCACGCATATCATCGACGTGACGGGCGCAACACCCATTGTGCACAAAGGCATGGTGCCACCGCGTTCCGTGGTGATTCCAGGTACCTACACCCGGCAATTTCCCGCAGGAGCTTACCAGGTTGCCTGCGCCCTAATCATTGGACAACGCCAGGAAAGCACCGATAAAAAAGTATCGCTGAATGAGGCTTTGCGGGAATACTCGGTAGCTGTTTAATAAAAGGGGTTTCAGGTTTCAGGGTTTCAGGTTTCAGGTTTACGCGATTTGTGGTTGCTTTGAAACTGCATTTCAAATTTGAAACAAATCGCGTAAACCTGAAACCCTGAAACTTGAAACCTGAAACCTTGAAACTTGAAACCTTGAAGTCCGAAACCCCCTTTTGAAATGAGTCAATCCATCGAAATCACTACCACCCAAAACGTAACCATAGAGTACGAACTGGCGTCGATGCGCGAGCGCATATTGGCATGGTTGATCGATTTTGTGGTGGTCATTTTTGGATACCTCTTGCTCTACCAATTGGCGAGGCTTATTTTTGGAGCCTTGTGGGACAGAGGTTGGTCTATGTTTTGGATGTCCATGTCCTTCCTGCTGTATTTCTTATACCATATCTTCCTGGAAATACTGAATAATGGACAATCGCTGGGTAAAATGGCGTTGAATATCCGGGTGGTGCGGCTTGATGGAAAAGATCCAGAATGGATGGATGTCGTATTGCGCTCCATCTTGCAATTGGTAGATTCGCTGTTCAGCTTTGGAATTATTGGTATTTTGCTGATAAAAACAACGCCCAAATTTCAACGCCTGGGTGATATGGCTGCCAATACCACGGTGATAAAACTCCAACAAAGCGGATGGCGGTTTCGGCTGGAAGACATCCTCAATATTTCTACCCTGCAAAATTATCAGGTCACTTTCCCTCAGGTACGCAACCTCAGCGAACGTGATATGATTTTTGTGAAAAATGTGCTCGCCCGCCACCAAAGCTACCCCAATCAAGCCCACGAAGCCGTTGTTGAAGACCTGGTAACACACCTCATGCCCATGCTGGGTATTCCCAACCGCCCAGCTAATCGGCTAGACTTCTTGAAAACATTGCTCAAGGATTATATTGTTCTTACACGGTAGAAGGTTGAGTGATGAGTTATAAGTTATGAGTGATGAGTTATGAGTTATAAGTTATGAGTGATGAGTTTGCACAGCACTAGTGCTTTTGATGGGCTTTTGTGTTTCAGCACGATAATAGGTTTCTTTGAACCCAGCACTCTGAATGGTGTTTCAAAAGAGTTGGCTAAGGTTAACTGCACAGGTTTGTGTTCCATCGTTGTTTTGGTTTTTTGAAAATTATCAATACGAGTTTCTGACAAAAATGGCTCATAAGGTGCTGAAAAACAACAGCCAAGCCAAAGCCCAAATATTGTGCAACTCATCACTCATAACTCATAACTCATCTCTCATCTCTCATCACTCATAACTCATCACTCATCTCTCATCTCTCATCTCTCCACCAAAAATGTTCCACTTAAAAGAAGGCGATTCCGCCCCCGATTTTGCAGTTTCAAATGAAAAAGGCCAAACTGTGCGTTTAGCCGATTTTAAAGGCAAGAAATTAGTCTTGTATTTTTATCCCAAAGACGATACGCCCGGCTGCACTGCCCAGGCTTGCAGTCTTCGCGACAACTACGAGTCCTTCCTGTCAAAAGGATATGAAGTACTAGGCGTGAGTCCCGATTCTGTCAAAAAGCACGTAAAGTTTCAAGATAAGTACAGCCTTCCTTTCGCGCTTTTGGCCGACGAAGACCACGCGCTTTCCTTGGCGTATGGCGTCTGGGGCGAAAAGAAATTCATGGGGAAAGCCTACATGGGTATCCACCGGACCACTTTTGTTATTGACGAAAATGGTGTGATTGAGCGTATTATCGCTAAGGTGGATACGGGGAATCATGCGGAGCAGTTGTTTAATACGTAAAAGCCTAGTTTTCACGGTTTCATGGTTAAAGGGTTTCAGGGTTTACGCGATCAGTGGTCAATTTTGCAATACAATTTCAAGGCAACCACAAATCGCGTAAACCCTGAAACCATGAAACCCTGAAACCCTGAAACCTTCAATCATGAACCCTTTAATTTTTGATCAACCGCTTAAAGAATATCCCCAAATCATTGGCCAGCCGTATCTGCAACATGCCATCGGGCAAACCGCTCAAATCAACTCGAACGGTCGAGCTGTTGATCGGGGTGGCATCCTGTTCGAGCAGCAATCTGCCAGCGGCATCAAAAATACTCAATCGGCTGTTGCCACCATCGACATCCATTTTTATAAACACCGCTGCTTGTGCAGGGTTGGGGAATAGCTGCCATTGGAAATTGCTTTCTGGTGCTGTGGTTGCAACCGAGTTGCTGACATTGAAAATTAAGCTGGTGAACATACAGCTATTGGCGTCTGTCACCACAAGAGAATATTGGCCAGCAAAAAGGCTAAACAGATTCTGGGAACTGGCAAAAAACTGACCGTCTTTTGTCCATTGATAGGTGTACGGCATTGTTCCGCCAGTTACCACAACTAAGATGCTTCCTGAACCTACATTCCCGACGTCATTGTTCGCAACAGATGAGCTTAACAAAACTGGACTGGGTTCCGTGATTGGCACCACCTGTACTTGCTGGCAGCCATCACCATCGGTTACGGTAGCCAAATAATTCCCTGAGCAAAGATTGCCGATGGTCGGCCCTGCACCTCCGTTGTTCCACAAAATCCCAAACGGAGCTTGTCCGCCGCTGATATTTAGGGTTGTCTGGCCATTGCAAAGCCCCCCGCAAGACACATTGGTGCTAATTTTATTGATGGTTGGGGCAAGGTGTATGGAAACACTGAAGGAACATTCACCCATATTTCCACCGCTGTCTGTGTAACGGAAGGTTTGGGTGCTCAAGCCTGTTGGGAAGGTGGATCCCGATGGCAGGCCGGAGACCTGCTGAAGTTGCTGCAAATTCACCGCACAGTTGTCCAATACCTGCGGCTGCTGGTAGGTGACCATAGGATTGCAGTAGCCAGCAACAAGGTTGGCCGGACAGGTCAAAGTCGGCGCTTGGATATCGACCACTTGTACGGATGCCATGTACGTTTGGGTACATCCTGCTCCATCTGTCACCGTAGCAAAATAGTTGCCTGCGCAAAGATTGACGGCGTTTAATCCTGATTGTCCGGTGCTCCAAATGACCGAAGTCGGGTTTCCAGTGCCTGTCAGTGTGGCACTGCCGTCACAAGTTCCGGTGCAACTGGCTGGCTGGCTGGAAGGCGAATAGCTCAGAAGGCCAGTTACGGTGACGGAGAATTGGCACGTAGCCGTGTTGCCACCAGCATCGGTGTAGGAAAACTGCTGCTGCGTGACACCAACTGGAAAAGCCGAGCCGGAAGGCAGGCCGCTGGTTAAGGTAGCAGTACCAGTAACGGTGCAGTTGTCCTGAATTTCGGGTGTATTGAAGTACAAGTTTGGGGAACAAGGGGCACCTGATTGGCTTGGTGGGCAAATCAGTACCGGAGCGATATTGTCAAGTACCGTTACCAGTGCAGTTCCCGTAGCGGTATTGCTATTTTTGTCTGTTGCGGTAAGCGTTACGGTACGGGTACCCACTTGATCACAATTGAAGCTTGTTGGGCTGACGGTCCAATGCGCGATGTTGCATTGAGCGTCAAAGCTGCCATTGTCGAACATGGCGGGTGTAATCGTTGCGCTGCCACTGGCGCTCAGCGCAACACTGGCATTTTTCAGGATCAATTGCGGTGGTACATTATCCGTGGCAATGATTTGGGCGTTTTGGTTTTTGCTGCAGCCATTGGCATCTGTAACGGTACAGATATAGTTGCCCAGACCTAATCCGCTAGCGGTTGGTCCCGTTGCACTGTTCGACCAGGTATAATTAAACGGTGCAGTTCCACCAGTAGCATTCATGGTGATGGAGCCACTTTGGCCGTCGATACAAGGCACGTCAATTTTAGTTGATACCGCCAGTGCGACTGCCTGTGGGCCACTGATGACCGCTGTTTGCGTCGTAGTACAACCTTTGGAATCGGTCATAGTGCAGGTATAAGTACCCGCTGCCAAGCCAAAAGCCATTGCATTGCTGCTTCCATTTGACCAATTGTACGAATAAGGTGCAGTTCCACCGCTCGCATTCATCGATGCTGCCCCATTTTGAAGGCCGGCGCAAGTGATGCTCGTATTGGATATTACAGAGAGCACCAAAGGCTGAGGCGATGTAACCTGTGCCGTCATAACGATGGTACAACCGTTAGCGCCTGTGGCGGTCACGGTATAGTTGCCAGCGGCGAGGTTGGAAGCCGTTTTGGTATTGGCACCATTCGACCACAAATAGGTGATGGGTCCTGGAACGCCTCCGATATTTGCCGTAACAGTTCCTGTAGGAACGCCCGGACAGTTCAAGTTGGTCGCAGTGGTTTCACCACTGATCGTGCAGCTTATCCCATTGACATTGGCGGTATTGCTTTTGGTACAACCTTTATTGTCGGTAACAGTGACCGTGTAGGCGCCTGGAGCAAGGTTGAAAATGGTCATTGTTGTTGCATTGTTGCTCCATTTCACCATATATGGCGCAGAACCGCCATTGGGCGTTACGGTAGCCGATCCATTGTTCAAACCAATTTGAGTTTGTCCGGTAGCGCTAACATTGGCCACCAATACACCTGGTTCGGTTATGGTACCGCTTCCAGTTTTGGTACAGCCTTCCGTGTCTGTCACGGTTACGCTGTAAACGCCTGCACCCAGGTTGTTGATGGTCGCAGTTTGGCTGCCATTGGACCAAATATAAGCATACGTTGTAGAGCCGCCACTGACATTGGCTTTTAGTGATCCATTGTTGCCACCGTTGCAAGAAACCCCATTTAGTTGTGTAACATTAAGTACCAATGGTGGTGTTTCTTCAACGACCATGCTGTCTTTGGCAATACAGCCGCTTTGGGTGTTTTTTACCGTCAATGTATAACTGCCGATGGCATCAAAGCGAGCATACAAAGTATTGGCACCAGAAACAATGTTGCCATCCCATGTTGTCCACAAATAAGTGATATTGTTCCCGGTAGTTGTGCCAATGGGGTTTGCCAGGATGGAGGTAAAGTTGCAATTGAGCACACGATCTTGACCTGCGTAAACATTGGGTGTCACTAAATTTTCCGAAACATAAATGCTGGTAGCAGCCGTGCAGCCGTTCGCGGGATTGGTTGCCGTGACGGAATACGAGCCACTTACCGTTACTGTTGGATTGGATATATTGGCGGTAAAACCGTTTGGGCCGCTCCAGGCAAAGGTTGCGCCATTGGTTTGTGATGTAGCCACAACTTTTGGTGCTGGGTTATTACAACTGATAATGGCAGTAGTAGCCGTCAGGGTGGGTGGGGTGATGTTTTGTGTAACACTTGCAGTTGTAATGCTTACACAACCATTTGCGGGGTTTGTGACCGTAACCGAGTAAGTACCGACCAAAGTGGTGACTGGACTTTTTAAACTCGAATTAAACCCGCTTGGGCCAGTCCAAAAATAGGTAACGCCATTCGTACTGCTGGAAGCATTCAGGGTTACACTGGGATTGATACAGGTTTTAACCCCGCCCGTAGCTGTAACACCGGGAGGCGTATTATTAAGCACTACCATAGCTATGGCGGATGCTGTACAGCCATTTGCCGGGTTGCGGGTAGTTAGGGTATAAGCACCAAAGACCGAAACAGTCGGATTCTGCTGGTTGGAGGTATATCCGCTTGGGCCTGCCCAGGAATAAGTAATGCCTGCGGGACTTCCACTGCCCTGCAGCGTAACAAAACTTGTCACGCAAGTAATGGGCCCACTTACCATCGCAATAGCGACAGGCGAGGCAAAGTCTGCTGTAATAGTTGCGCTGCTGACGGTACTACAACCGCTGCTTGGTTTGGTTACCGTGACAAAGTATATTCCTGCGGAAGATACAACGGGGTTTTGCAGGCTGGAGGAAAAGCCCGATGGCCCTTTCCAAGAAAACGTGACACCCACAGGCAAAAACGTGCCTGTAATAACCCTGGTTGGCTGGCTGCAATTGATCAAACCACCAACGGGTAGTACAACTGGCTTAGCGGTATCTGCGACAACAATAGCATTGGCCGTATTGATACAGGTAGTAATGGTATCCGTTACTTTAAAAACAAATGTTCCCACAGTAGAAACTTGTGGGTTTAGGGAATAGGACACGTAGTTGTTTGGGCCATTCCATACAAATGTCGTATTGGAAAGCTGATAGGTGGCGGTCAAGGTTACGTTTGGTTGGTTGCAGGTAAACGTACCGCCCTCCGCTGTTTCGATCGGAGGTTCAAACGTGCCCGTGACATCAAGAGCGGAAGTAGCGGTGCAGCCATTCGAAAAACTTGTCACTTTTAGGGTATAGGTACCATCATGCATGATGGTTGGCGTTAAAGTGCTGTCTCCAGATTTAAATAAACCACCATTTGTTGCGGTCCATTTATACCAAAAATCAGCACCCGTTGAGCCAGTGCCGTTCAAGATTGCTACGGAATTGGTGCAAGTAAGCGCTAAATCTGGTCCGGCATCAGCAGTCGGTGGCGTCAGGTCTTGCAAAATGGTCGCACTCAATGAAGCGGTTGCACCAGTGTTGTCTGTCACCGTAATTTGATAGGCACCAGGTGCCAGGCTCGTGGCCAAAGGCCCTGTATTGCCATTGCTCCAGTTATAGGTGTAGGTAGGAAGGCCACCACTGGCGACAACCCGAAGATACCCTGTGGCACGGCGACAATTGACCTGGTGGATGGAATCCACCGAAAGGGTTAACATCAGGGCTTTGGAGGGGTAGGCGAACGCAGCTCCACTTGCCGCTTTGGCACTTGGATTGGCATCGTTGAAAGTTGGAAGTGGAGAAAATGCAAGGCCAATGGCGTGCAGGAAAAAACTCAGGCAGGAAAAGATTAGTAATCGCATCGCGTAAGTGGGATGATTAGAAATAATGAACTTAGAGTAAAATGTTGGCATTCCACTTACTATGTAAATTTCGTGCCGCAAATCGCCCTAACATTAAAAGCCCATTAAATGACTGTTAAAATGCAAATAAATCATTGAAATAGCCAAAAAAGGAGGGCGCTCCTCTACGGAACGCCCTCCAATATATTGAAAATACCTTTTTTATAGTACAGCCGTTAATTGCCCTTCATCAGCAATTTGGCGCTTACACCCTCCTTGCTCATCAGGCGAACCATTAAGATTCCGTCGGGAAACGCGCTGATATCAAGGTTGATATTGTAGGTGCCGGCGGCCACACTTTGCTGGTGCAACAAACGACCTGAAGGGTCAAAAACCTCCAGTGAAATATCGCTGCTGAGCGCCTCTTTCAGGATAATTGCCGTGAAAGCCTGCGCCGGATTTGGCTGTATTTGCCAGTTTGACGCGGTTAAAGGCTCTTTCGTATCGCTCACCATCACCGTAACGCAGGATGAAATTGCGGTACATCCATTGGCATTGATAACAGCCAAACCGTAAACTCCTGTCACGGTAGGGGTGTAACTGCCGGTGTTGGCACCAATGATAGGCTGCATGGTCGTACAGTTAAACCATTGATACCCAGCAAAGGGTGTTGTAACAGACAACACACCATTGTTCAGATTTACGACTACATTGACAACATCTAGCGCAAGCGTCAAGGTTACAGTAGAATCACAACCATTTATATCTTCGTAAACAGCGGTGTAGGTGCCAGCCGTTGTCAATAGATCACCATCAAAGGTATAGGACGCTCCTTGGCAGATGGAAGCATTAATGGTCGACGAGGAGGCTGGTAATACCGTCAGGTTCAGCACAAGCGAGGAGTCACAACCAGTAGCAGTGCTTAAATGAACAGAATACTGACCGCTTTCATCATAAGTTTCTCCCTGGAAATCGTAGGATTCCCCGGCACATACGGTTGCCGTTTCCACTGTTGGTGCAATTTCAGGGAATATGGTCAAAAACAATACGACCATAGAATCACATCCATTAACAGCACCAGCGTCTATGACAAAAGTGTAAACCCCGCTTTCTGTGAATATTTCACCATTATATTCAAATGGCGCGCCTTCACAAACCAGGGCAGCAAATGCGCTCTGCGGGAGCGGCAATGCAGTTAAGGTAAGCACCACCACCGAGTCACAACCATTATCAGCAGTATACACCGTGGTGTAAGAGCCCGATTGTGTCAAGCTTTCGCCATTAAAGTTGTAGGAGTCACCAGCACAAATAGTAGCCTCCGCGGTGCCTGCCAATGCCGACAACACCGTCAAAGTCAAGGTCACTGTAGAGTCGCAACCATTAACAGCCGTGAATACTCCGGTGTAAACGCCTGATGCATCCAGATCGGCACCATCAAAGCTATAAGTCGTGTTGGCACATATAGAAGCTTCCACATCAGCACTGGCTAAAGGCAATACGCTCAAATTTAAGACAGCGGTGGAATCGCAACCGTTCGCGCCAACAAATATGGCGGAATAGGTGCCCTCATCGGTTAAGTCTGCACCATCAAAGGAATACGACCCGCCGGCGCAAATAGCCACATTCGTTTCGCTTGCGTTTTCTGGCAGCACGGTCAAAGTCAGGGTTATGATAGAATCACAATCACCAACAGCTTGCAAGGTCATTTGGTATTCTCCGCTTTCTGTCAAGGTGTCCAGGCCAAACGCATAAGAAGCGCCCGCACAAATAGTTGCTTCGACTCCGGTTTCAAATGCTGGTACAAAATTTAGGTTCAAAACAACAGTACTGTCACAGCCATACTGGCTTGAAAGATCAGCCGTGTAGGTGCCAGAAATGTCGAGTGTTTCCCCATTGAAATCGTAGGTTAGTCCATCACATTGCGTGACGTTAATCGTGGTCGTGTACAATGGATGTACGGTCAGGTTGACTGTAACAGTAGAGTCACAGCCATTCGCACCTTCAAAAACAAACGAATAGGCGCCGCTTGCTGTCAGCAATTCTCCATTGTAATCATAAGCGCCACCAGCACAAATTTCGGCATCAATAGGGGTGTGTTGCGTGGGAAGCACCGTTAAGCGGATGGTAACAATAGAATCACAGCCATTTTCAGCGTTCAAACTAAATTCATAGTCGCCAGCATCGTTGAGCAATTGACCCAAATAATCGTAAGGAACACCCGCGCAAGTTGTAGCATCAAATTCTGAAGCGAAAGTAGGCAACACGGTCAACGTTAGGTTTACCGTGCTGTCACAACCAAAAGAACTTGTCACCACAGCGGCATATACACCAGCATCCGTCAGCGCAATACCGTTGAAAGGGTAAATTTCGCCGTTGCAGATAGTCGCCTCTACAGCTACCTCCAGTACGGGCAATACCGCTAAATGTAGTGTGACGGTAGAGTCACATCCATTGGCATCCGGATATACTGCGCTATAAGTGCCAGCATCTGTCAGCAATACACCATCAAATTCATAAGAATCATTGGCGCAAATGGAAGCGTCAATAGTTGAGCTTTGGGCTGGCAAAACAGTCAGTGTCAGGGTGATGGTAGAGTCACAACCAAATTCAGAGGGTAAAATGATGGAGTATACGCCTGATTGGCCCAATATTTCTCCGTTGAAATCATACGTAGCGCCAGTGCAAATAGTGGCTTCTAATGATGTGTTTATTTCAGGAACCACGGTTAGTATCAGTGAAATGATAGAGTCGCACCCGTTTTCAGCTGGGAAAATTTGCTCGTAAACACCCGATACAGTCAGGGTTTGTCCATAAAAAACATAGATGCCGTCATGGCAAATAACAGCTTCTATCACCGTGTTGAAAATGGGCAATACGGTTAACGTAAAGATTACGGTAGAATCACAGCCGTTTTCGCCTGTCAGCACAAATACATAATTACCTGGATCGGAGATTGTTTCACCGTTGTAATCAACAGATTCGCCATCACAAACAGTAGCGGAAGCAGTTCCGTTGGAAGTGGGCAATACGGTGAGGGTGAGCGTCACGGTAGAATCGCAACCGCCAGCTGCGATAAACGTTTCCAGGTACACACCTTCGTCTATCAGGCTTTGTGTGCCCAAGGTGTAGGTTTCCCCATTGCAAATAGTCGCTACGGCTGATGTTTCGAAAAACGGTACCATGTCGAGCGACAAATTCACCAAAGAATCACAACCGTTGGTTCCAGAAAAAGCGTATTGATAAAAACCGCTGTCGCTAAGCGTGTCGCCGAGATAGATGTAAGAGGAGCCCTCGCAAATAACGATAGACAGGCTGCTACTCAATGCGGGTAATATGGTGAGCGTGAGCGTTACCGTAGAATCGCAAGCACCGATAGCTTGTAGCGAGTCCACATAAACACCGGATACATCGAGTATTTGAGCTCCAAAAAAATAGGTTTCTCCAGCGCAAATAGTTACTTCCTGGTGTATGTCAAAGAAATCAACGACTTCTAATTTCAGCCTTACCAGCGAATCGCAACCGTTGATATCCGTCAGTGATGCATGATAAGTGCCACTTTCCGTCAGCGTATCGCCTTGGAAGAGATACACAGAACCATTGCAGATGCCCGCACTGAGGTTCGTGATCTGCAGTGGACGAACCAAAAGGGTCAGGGTAATGGTAGAATCGCAACCGTTAGAACCAGTTAGCACAGCGTCATATTGTCCGCTTTGGCTGAGTGCCAATCCATAAAAAGGATAGGTTTCTCCCGGACAAATGTCTACGTTAATCGTTTCCTGTAAAAGCGGCAACACCGTCAATTGAAGGGTCACTGTTGAGTCGGAGCCATCGGAGGCAAGATAAGTAGCGGCGTATTCGCCCGTCATGTTAAGCTCCTGGTTGTCGAAAAGGTACGTTTCATTGGCACAGATCGTGGCGACCAGGAGGGTGTCGCCAGGAAGCATGGGGGCCGCTTTGGCTTCTGCCGTCATCCCCAAAAGGAATACCAAGAAGAAAAAAAACGGGGTTTTAATGTTGCTTTTGAGGATTTTTGTCACCGAAGGTGGTGACAAAAAAGGTGTAACTTGTTGAATCATAATAGATTAAATTTTGAAATGATGAAAAAAGAAAGTAAGGTGAAGGAGATCGAGGCACGCCCGTTGGGCAACGCCACGCGAATGTGGAAGGTACATTAAATATGTGGGGGTGGCAAAACTTGGAATTGCAAAAGTGTAACGCCACAAAATTGCACGGCTTAAAGCGGCATTAAAATAAAATTAAAATTGCTGGTGAACGCGGCACTAGGCTGGATGAAGTGGAAGCCTAATACGGAAATTGGAGCCCTTGCCGGGAGTAGATTCCAATTGGAGCGTCCCGCTGTGCAACTGCACAATGCGCTGGCAAAGCGACAAGCCAATGCCATAGCCCTTGTTGAGTGAGGTGACGTTGCTGCCGCGAAAGAAAGGGCTGAAAATCTGCGCTTGCTCCTTTAGTGGGATACCAATGCCCTTATCTTTAAAGGATATTTCGATAAAATCCCCAACGGATAAGAACCCGATCCGGGTAGTATGGTCGGATGAAAACTTGCATGCGTTGTCCATTAAATTCGAAAACGCAGTTTTGAGCAACTGCTCATTCCCCAAAACAATTAAGCGCGACTCATCTTCGGGCATTACATCATATTCGATGAGAAAATGATAATGTGGCCTTGACTTACTCAGCTCATTTTGTGCCGCAAAAAGTGCTTCATCTACCCGAACCGGAACAAAAAGTGATTGCTGGTTTCCTATGCCAGATTGCGCGAGGTTCAACAAACCGTTGGTTAGGTTTACAAGGGAATGAGCGTCGTCTAAGAGTGATTGCAGTACTAGTTCGTATTCTTCTACGGAACGCCGCTGGGAGAGTACCAATTGTAATTGACTTGAGATGGCTGCTAAAGGATTGCGCAATTCATGGGAAGCGTTGCTGACAAATTGTTGTTGGATGGCAAAAGCCGACTCAATTCTTTCCAACATGTGGTTGAAATTCATGGCCAATTGGGCTATTTCATCTTTTCTGTTGCCCTCATCTACCCGAATGTTGAGATTCCCGGCACTGATTTCGGATAGTTCAGCATTCATGCGCGCCAGTGGTTCCAACATTTGCCTGGAAAAAAAGATGCCGGCAAGAATACCGAACAATATGCCAATGCCGAGCCCAATCAGCAACACTTGATACAGATTCTCCAGTTTACTGCGTCCATATCGGTCGTAAGCCGAGGCAATAACAACAAAAGCCCCTTTTTTATCAATGTATGAAACGCCTACAATTTCATTGCCATTTGAAGCATATTCAACTTTGTGTTTCTGACGGATTTCCTCAATCAATTCAACGGAATAGTTGACCTCGAAATCATCCAAACTGCTGTAAACCAGCTGATTGTCCTTGTTTATTATCAATACTTTTTCTTGAAACAACGCATAAATGGAGTTTTTATCAATGATGCGCAGCAATTCTTTATCTACTTCCTGAACAGACACCAGCAAGCGCACCGTAGAAACGGCCCTGCCTTCCAGTCGTGAATAAAACTCCTCTTGCCGATAGTTTTCAGACAATAAGTATATAGCCACAGAGAATCCGATCAAGATACTGGCTACAATCAATGAAAACTGCAGAATGAGCTTGGTACGAATATTCATGGATGGCGTTCGAAATTGTTTGGCCTACAATACTTTCATGTAGTATCCCATCCCTTGTTTGGTATGGATAAGCTTTGGTTCGAAATTGCGGTCTATCTTTTTGCGCAGAAAATTGATGTACACATCGACCACGTTTGTACCGATGTCAAAATTCACATCCCAAACGTTCTCCACGATTTCATGCCTGGAAGCAACCCGACCACTCCGGCGTAAAAGATATTCTAACAGGGCAAATTCTTTGGCCGTCAAGGAAATTGGGACGCTGCCTCGAACGACACTTTTATAGCCAGTATCCAGTTCAAGGTCTGCCAGGCGCAGTATTTCAGCGCCTTCGGACTCCAAATTACTTGCTGGGTTGCGTTTCAACAAGGTGCGCATGCGTGCCAGTAATTCCCTGAAATCAAAAGGTTTTACAATGTAATCGTCGGCACCAGCGTCGAATCCAGACAGTTTTTGCTCAATACTGTCCATGGCCGTCACCAAAATAATTGGGAGTCCCGGATGGACAGCCCTGATATCGTGACACACTTCATTGCCGCTTAAGAAAGGAAGGTTTAAATCCAGCAGGACAATGTCATAACTATTGGTTTGCGCCATATGCCGTCCAACAGCTCCATCCGGGGCGACATCTACGAGGAACTTGTTTTCCTCCAGCCATTTCTTTACAGAAGCAGCAACTTTGGTTTCGTCTTCTATGATAAGTACCTTCGTCATAATTGAATGACATTCAAGTCTAGTTATTAGTTTGGGTACACATATTTTCGCACTTCATCTGCACTGACAGATTGGTCACAAAGTATGAATAAGCGCTCAACGACGTTGGCCAATTCACGGATATTCCCAGTCCAATTGTGCTCCTGCAAAGCTTTGATAGCTTCTGGTGTGAAATTTTTAGGTGGATGGCCGTAGTCGTCAGCGATGCGTCGATTAAAATGCTCCAGCAGGAGGGGGATGTCTTCCCGGCGTTCATTGAGGGAGGGTACATGCACCACAATAACGGCGATGCGGTGGTACAAATCTTCCCGGAAACGATTGGACGCGATTTCTTCGCGCAGGTCTTTGTTTGTAGCCGCCAGCACCCGTACATCTACTTTGATTTCCTTGTTGTCGCCAACGCGGGTAATCTTGTTTTCCTGCAAGGCACGCAGCACTTTGGCTTGCGCATCCTGGCTCATATCGCCGATTTCATCGAGGAAAAGGGTGCCGCCGTTGGCTGATTCAAATTTGCCGGGTTTGTCGGCAATAGCACCCGTAAAGGAGCCTTTTTTGTGGCCAAAAAGCTCGCTTTCAATTAATTCTGAAGGAATAGCGGCGCAGTTCACCTCGACCATTGGCCCATCAGCGCGGTTACTTTTTTCGTGTATCCACCGGGCGACAAGCTCTTTTCCAGTGCCATTTTCGCCTGTTATCATTACACGGCTTTCTGTGGGGGCTACGCGCTCCAGCATCTTTTTGATTTCCAGGATGGGCGCGCTTTCTCCGATCATATTCACCCCTTTATTGCCCTTAACCTGCTTGCGCAGCACTTGGGTGGTGTTCACCAGTTCGCTGCGGTCAAGCGCATTGCGTACGGTAATCAACATACGGTTGAGGTCGGGCGGTTTGGAGATAAAGTCAAAGGCACCTTTTTTTACGGCTTCTACTGCCGTGTCTATGGTGCCGTGACCGCTCACCATGATGACGGGCGTTTCCGGCGTGAGAATTTGAAGGCGTTCGAGCGCTTCAATGCCATCCATTTTAGGCATTTTGATGTCGGTAATGATGACATCAAACTTTTCTTTTTGAACTTTTGCGATGCACTCCAAGCCATCTGCAGCTTCTTCCACATCATATCCCTCAAATTCAAGGATGTCGCGAAGGGTTCGGCGGATAGGGGTTTCGTCGTCTACGATTAGAATTTTTGCCATTGGTTTTGATGTATTAAAAAGGACACAAAGGAAGGCGATTCAATTCGAATTCCCTAATTATTGTAAGGAGTTGTGGACAAAATCAAAATGAGCCATCCCGAAAAATCCGGGATGGCTCATCTCTTTCAATCCAAACATACGCTGGATTACTCTTCTGCATCAAACGCATCGAAGTCAAACAACAACGAAAAGCGCAGGGTATTGTCGAGGGGGTTCCGCTGGTTGCTGGTTGGCACCAGATAGGAGAAATTGAGGCCAAAAATATTGTATTTCACGCCGAGTCCGACGCTGAAGTATTTCCGGTTGCCCTTGGAATAGTGCTCATAGAAATAGCCCATGCGCACGGCAAACTGGTCATCATACCAGTATTCAGCACCAATGCCATAGGTCATTTCCTTTATTTCTTCACTGAAACCGCCTGGGGCATCCCCAAAAGACTTGAACACGCCGCGAATAGGGGAGTATTGCTTATAGTCTGGGATACCGTCACCGTCGTCGTCAATTTCCGGGCGCGGTGTTGGCACCATGAGTTTATTAATGTCGGCGCTGAATGTAATGGAGTTAAATTCGTCGAGGCCAATTTTCAAGGCACCGCCCAGTCCAAGGTTTGTTGGAATGTAATCGCGGTTGATGGAATTGGTATACGTGATTTTAGACCCGAGGTTGCTGGCGGCCAGTCCAAAAGTAAAGTCACTATCGAACTTGTTGATTTTTACCGGTGTCTTGTAGGTCATGGAAAGATCGGCAGCGCCAGCAATACCTGGTTTGATTTCGTTGCCTTCCACGATACGTCCTGTAGCAAGGTTGGAGTAAATGAGTTTTGCACCAACAGCTGCCGAGAATTTTTCAGAGAGTTTGCGGGCATAAGCACCCGTCAGTTCAAACTCGTTTGGACGACCTTGGCCAAGTGACTCGCCCTGGTCGTTGGTAAACTCGATATCACCCAAGGAAAAGTAGCGTAAGCTTGCGCCGATGGCTTGAAATTTGTCAATTTTGTAGTAACCTGAAAGATAAGCCAAGTAAACATCATTGAGGCCCAAATTGCGCATCCAAGGTGTATAAGTCGCGGAGATAGCGACGTTTTTGGTAGCAAAAGCTAATTTTGAAGGGTTGTAGTGCATGCCGTTAGGGTCGGCAGAAGTGGCGATACCGACATCGCCCATAGCGCCGCCGCGGGCATCGGGTACGATGCGGAGAAATGGAACCGCCGAGGTTACTGAATTGGCGCATCTTTCACCGGTAATTGGGTTATTGCCATCCACACATTTTGGCGAGAGCTGGGCAAATAGCGCATTACCCGAAAACATCATCACGATGAGGGAAAGCGGCAGTGCGATTGAATTTTTCATATTATGCAAGTTGATTTTAGCCGTTTTGGTTGTGTATTACAGTT
>JBBRWA010000068.1:0-22685 GCA_038246345.1 Chitinophagales bacterium | reverse complement strand
TGCCAGCGAAGTGCCCTGAATATATTGCTAAGCGTAAATGCCAATACAACTGCACCCAACCAGCCTAAATGTACCGTGGAAAAATCATACAGCAGCTTGTCCATTAAACTGCATTGATCAGTGGGTACACCATCGAGGCGGCACTGCTCCTGAAAAGCAGTGTTTTGACTGTTGAACACCAGCGCCAGTATCGCGCTACCAAGACCGAGAAAAAAGAGAAATTGAAGTATTTTTTTTGTCATGCTGCGGGTAACATTTGCTGCAAGGTCAGTTTGGGTGCGGCAAAGTTGCGGAATTTCAATTGTACAGGCTTATAAAAAGTGGACTTATTCAAATTCAATAAAAAATACTTTGTTTTTGGAAATACTCAATCTTTTAGCGTTCCTAACCCGCCGCACCTTTGTATCAACAAAAAAGATATACAGACAATGAAAAACAACAATCAAGTACTCGCCTTTCTGACGACCATCGCTTTTGTAAGCGCATCCATCACCCTTCACGCACAGCACAACGCCATCAAGTATGCTTTTTCTGGAAAAGGCCGCTATCTAGTGGAGTATGAGCGCGCCTTAAACGAAAAGACCACCATTATTGCAGGTTTCCAAAAATGGAACTTGAATAAAGCCAATAGTTCTATCTTTCCATTCTTTGGGATCGTTGCTTCTGATAAAACCGTCACTAAAATCAATGGTCGCAGGTTTGAGTTTCAGGCACGTCATTTTGCCAAAAAAGCATTCAACGGCGGTTTTTTTGAAGGTGGGTTTTATGTTGGCAAGCATGATATCACCGTTGAAAAAACGAGTACGACCACCAGTATCATCCCGCTCTTCTTTTTAAATTTCAACGATATTACAACCACGACGACCACAAAAAACGAATACAAAGCTGTCCGTGTGGCTGGCGTGAAAGTCGGCGGCGGTTATCAAAAAACGGTAAACGGCCTCAATATTGAGCTTTCTGGTGGCTTGAATTTCAATGGCTTCAATTCTCAAAACCAACGACCTATTGTAGCATTTAAAGGAGCTTCGCCGTATGCACGATTGGCAATGGGGGTTGCTTTTTAATGAGAGATGAGTTATGAGTTATGATTTATCAGTTATGAGTTATGAGTAACTGCTAAGAAAGCGGGGGGATTATAATTGACGTGGGTTTTGGATAGCTGTGCTATATGATCGGAACCGCGTAGCGGTGGCACTTTAGTAGTAGTAGCATCGAATGCCATATTTGACAGATTGAAACCGCGTAGCGGTGACATTTTAGATACGGTATCGCTTTCGGTGGCACTTAATCCTTGGACTTTAGGGCAAAATAATAAGCGCCGCCCAGGAAAACTACTACAAAAACCCAGCTGAACCACCAGAAAAAGTACGAAAACGAAAAGAAGTGCATTGTAATCGAATTCGAAGTACTTCCGCATACTGGTTCCATAAACCAATGTCGAATCGGATCTAATATCTTCGGAAGCAGCAAGAGAAACCCAGCAATGAAAGTCCAAACCATGTCTTCGCGGCGTTTTTTTGAATAAAAAACCATTAAAGCCAGTGAATTTACAACCATTGAAAGCGCCAAGTATTCTTTAAGGTAGATTAACTGAAGCCATTGTGATTGGTATTGCCTCGAAATTAAAAGGGCATAATCGTTGACATTGCCAATTATGGCCAGCATACCCAATGAAATGCCTATCAAATTTAGGTTGCTCAATACCCCCACTTCCCGAAGACGAAAAGGAGTAAAAAGCCTCGAAAATATCCACAGTAGCAACACTGCCAATGCATAACTTTCAAGCAACGCATATGCGAAATCCCGGAGTATACTTTGAAGCATGCACATTGAACATCAATCTCTTAAGCGATAAGCCAGGTAATAAGCGCTACCCAGGAAAACCGCAACAAAAATCCAGCCGAGCCACCATGCATGAGCAGAAAACAGCATCAGATGAAATGATATTGGATAAGAACGGCCATAAAAATTACTGGTCATCCAGCTCTCAACTGGCTGGGAAGCTTTATCTAAAAGGAATAGAACCGTAGCAATTACATTCCACGGCAGATATTTACGGCGCTTTTTGGATAACAATACAAAGACTGCCAGCGAAAACACAATTATCGATATCACTCGAAACTCATGCCAGTAAGGCTGATCCTGCCAATGTATCTTATAGTTATTGCCGCCCGGATCTTCAAGTAAAGTATTGACTTCATCAAACAACACCAATGCGCCTAGTGAAAGCCCTATCAAATTCAGGTTGTTCCAAACGCCTTCTTTTCGAATGATTTTATTTGGAAAACACCGAAGGTACAACCAAAGCAAAAACACTGCAATGGCATAGCTTTCAAGCATAAAATCTAGGAAAAACCTGACGATGTTAAAAGGCATAAGTATTAGAACTAAGTAAACAAGGTGATTCTACACCTACACTAAGCCCCCATCACCGCCAGTGCCGCCCCCAAAGCCACATTCCCCGCCTCCAACACCTCTTTAATATAAACGTGCAGCTCCTCCACCGCTCCTTTCTTGGAAAGCAGCGCATGCGCCCGTGCATCCTGTGCGATTAAACCTGCCGCAGCCTCCGTTGATGGCAACGCCGGCAAGGCCGCCAATTCAGCTAAATTATTGCCCGTCAACACTTTACTATGCCGTAGAGATGCTGGTAGCCCATCAAAACCAATGCCGATCACATTCACAGGCTGCACAATTTCTTCAATGGCGGCACCACTTGCCCTTGCGTAGTAGAAGCGGCCCATCCGACCCATCAGGTCTATTTTGTGCGGATCAATGCGCCCCGTTTCGCTGAGCACGTCCTCGGAAATATGCATCAGCACAATGCGACAAACAATCAGGTTGCCCGCACCGCCATCCGGGCCCAGCGGCAGTATCTGATCCACGACACATTCCATTTGCACCGGGCTTTCGGCTACACGAAACGGGCGAATCTTTTCCGACGCCAGCTGCGTGAAGCCAGCTTTCTCAAATTCGTTCACATCCGAGTCGTATTCAATGCTCGCAATGGCCATTTGCCGAACAATACTGTGCGAAACGACGTTTATCACTACCTCGCCAGTGTCTTGCACATTCTTCAAGGTGTCTTTCGTGGTATTGTTGGATACCCGTCGGTTCGATGAAAAGATCACAATGGGTGGGTTGCTGCTGAAGGCATTGAAAAAGCTGTAGGGTGCGAGGTTGGGCAAACCATCCAGGCTTATCGTACTGGCAAATGCAATGGGGCGCGGTGCCACGGCTCCGAGCATAAACTGGTGCAAATCATTGGTGGCAATTTCTTTAGGATCAATTTTTAGCATCGGGAAAGGTCGGTTGAAAGGGTAAAAGTAAGACCTTGCGCGCACAATCAGCAATTATACAAGGGATAAGGACCATCCTAATACAACCACCATAATTATAAAACATGAATCAAACCTATCTTCGTAACGGTCTCATTGCATTGGCCTTTCTTGTCATTGCATTTGGCGTTTGGAAATACCGCCAACCCAGCTTCCGCGGTGGCGACAAAGCGCCTGAAATTGATGTAGAGCTCATGGATGGCCAACGCGCAAAACTTTCCGATTTGAAAGGAAAATACGTGCTGCTACAATTTTGGGGAAGTTGGTGTGGCCCATGCCGGCGGGAAAACCCATACCTCATCCAATTGTACAACAAATACCACGACAAAGGATTTGAAATTTTCAGCATTGGCATTGAGCCCAGCCGGGATTCCTGGTTGAGCGCCATGAAAAACGATGGCATGATTTGGCGTTACCACACCATGGAATCCATCAATTTTGACGGCCCCTTGGCCAAAAAATTCAACATTAAATCCATACCTACTACGTTTCTGATCAATCCGGAAGGCGTAATTATGGGCGTAAGTCTTTCGCCTGACTATTTGGAAAAGATGTTGTCTGAAAAGCTGTGAGGCTGGCTGACAAATTGACACCCATAGTTCCAGAGGCATGAAAGTTGTGGTTAGCACTCTTTTGGTGCCAAGGAATTTCGCCTTGGTCTCCTTATAAGCAGCCGTGCTGCTGATATTTCCCACGATTTATGAAAAAAACGCTCAGAAAAATATTTGACATGAAAGAAAAAGAGCCTGAACAAAACGAACAGGAACCAATAATGCACACCACACAACCAGCAGAAACGATGCAAAGCGACCCAGAATCAGACACCGAAAGTGATAACACCCAGGAATTACAGCAAGAGTTAGAGGAATCCAAGAAAAAATTCTTGTACCTGTTCTCCGATTTTGAAAACTTTAAGCGGAACACAGCCAAAGAGCGAGTGGACCTCATTTCTACTGCCGGGCGTGAAATATTGACAGCCTTACTGCCAATAATAGACGATTTTGACCGTGCACAAAAAAATGGCGCGCTGACAGAAGGAACGACTCTTATCCATCATAAACTGGCAAATCTTATACGTTCGAAGGGCTTGGTTATGTTTGAAACCAACGCTGGCGACGATTTTGATGCCGACCGCCACGAAGCGATCGCTGAAATTCCCGCCCCTACGAATGAACTGAAAGGCAAAATCGTCGACGTTACAGAACAAGGCTATACGCTTGGTGAACGCATTATCCGTTATGCAAAAGTGGTTGTTGGGAAATAATACCAAGATCCTCCTCATCAAGCTCCAATAACAGACAATTATTACGAATGGCAAAAAGAGATTATTACGAAATACTTGGCATTGTGAGAACATCCAGTACCGAGGAAATAAGGAAGGCTTACCGCGGTAAAGCCGTCCAGTTCCACCCTGACAAGAATCCTGGGGACAAATCCGCTGAAGATAAATTCAAGGAAGCGGCAGAGGCTTATGATATATTGAGCAATGCAGACAAAAAAGCACGCTACGATCGGCATGGCCATGCAGGTGTAGATGGCATGTCGGGAGGCGGCGCCGGCGGCTTCCAAGGCATGGACATGGACGATATCCTAAAGCACTTTGGATTCGACTCTGATGATATTTTTGGTGAATTTTTTGGCGGTAGCCGCGGTCGTAGTGGCGGTGGTGGCAGGCGCGCACGGGGCGAGCGCGGCTCCAACCTGCGCATCAAAGTAAAGATGACCCTGGAGGAAGTCGCAACGGGTGTCAACAAAAAAATCAAAGTCCGCAAGCAGGTAGCATGTAATACCTGTGGCGGCAGCGGCGCACGCGACCAAAGTTCCATTGAAACCTGCGGCACATGTCGGGGTGCCGGTGCCGTTAACAGGGTGACCCAAACCCCATTTGGCATGATGCAGACGGCAGTTCAATGCCCCGCTTGCAACGGCGCAGGTCAACAGATCAAATCACCCTGCAATGTCTGCAAAGGCGATGGCCGTACCTTTGGCGAAGACACCATTGAAGTAGATATTCCAGCTGGCGTACACGAAGGCATACAACTTTCCATGGCAGGCCGTGGCAATGCCGGGGCTAAAGGTGGTCAGCCTGGCGACCTCCTGATTACCGTGGAAGAGGTAGCACACGATCAATTCGTCCGGGAAGGCAACAACATCATCCACGAGCTCTTCGTCAACTTTGCAGATGCTTCCCTGGGCAGTAAAATAGATGTGCCAACCCTCGATGGGCAAGCGCGTATCACCATTCCCGCTGGCACACAATCCGGTAAAATTTTCAGGTTGAAGGACAAAGGCCTACCAGCACTCCAAAGCTACCAACGCGGCGATTTGCTGGTGCATGTAAATGTATGGACGCCCAAAAAGCTAACCGACGACGAACAAAAAATGCTGGAGAAACTGCGCGATATGCCCAATTTCAAGCCTAACCCTGGAAAAGACGACAAGGGGTTCTTTGACAAGGTGAAAGATATGTTTGGGTGAAAAAAGGTTTCAGGGTTTCAGGTTTCATGGTTTCAGGTTTACGCGATTTGTGGTTGCATTGAAACTGTATTTCAAATTTTACAACTGATCGCGTAAACCTGAAACCTTGAAACCTGAAACCCGAAACCTTTTTTATTTTATTTCAAAAAAGGTTTTACCTTTGCGTCCGCTTTTTAAAAATGGCCACGTGGCGGAATTGGTAGACGTGCTACTTTGAGGGGGTAGTGTCCTTACGGATGTGCTGGTTCGACTCCAGTCGTGGTCACAGAGCGAAATCCTCCGAAGTTACTGGGTAACTTTCGGGGGATTTTTTTTATTGCATCCAAAACTTGATTGCCATGTTCAACAAAAGTCTATTCGTACTGGGAATGCTCTTTTTGGCAGAAGGGATTTGTGCCCAGCAAACCGATTTTGATGCCGTTATTCAACCCATAGACACGAAAGCACGGGAGTTTTCGGAGTATCTGGTACAATTGGCCTGGCAAAATTATCCGGAAAGTGCCATCGCACAAGGGGAGCTGTTGAATGCCCGCAGCGACAACAAAAACATCAAAAAAGAATGGATGCGCGATGTGCAAGCCTCGTTCAACCTGAACGAGTCCAACCTGCGGGGTGTTGACACCTTCGGCAATGTATTTTTTCCGCGCTATAATATTGGCGTGACCCTGAATCTCTACAGCATTCTCACCCAAAAGGAAAAGTCTAAAATTGGCCATCAGCGGGTTGATATAGCTGGCCACAAAGTGAACCAACGCAAACTGGAAATCAGGGCCGAAACCCTGCAACGCTGGGCCAATTTTCGCCTCAGCCGCGAAATATTAAAAGAACGCGCCCTGGTGGAACAAGAGTTCAGCAACACCTTCATCATCGTGCAGCAACTCTATAAATCCGACGAAAAAACCCTGGAAGAATACACCACCGCCTCCGCCGCCTATTACCAGGCCCGCGAAGCACGCATCAGGGCCGCCACGGATCAGGAATTGGCCAAGTACCTACTCGAAGAAATTATTGGCTTGCGCTGGGAACAAGTGCAACACCCAGCCAAGGAGGAGTGAGGAATGCGGAGTTTGGAATGCGGAGTGCGGAATGCGGAGTGCGGAGTGCGGAATGCGGAATGCGGAATGCGGAGTGTGGAGTGTGGAATGCGGAGTGTGGAGTGTGGAATGCGGAGTGTGGAATGCGGAATGTGGAATGCGGAGTGTGGAGTGTGGAATGCGGAATGGATTCTCCCAGTTTTATGCGATTTTTGGATTTAAATTTTGTTAGATATCCTTGAAACACAACTTGAAACCTGAAACCTTGAAACCTGAAACCTTGAAACTTGAAACCTGAAACCTTGAAACTTGAAACCTGAAACCTTGAAACCTGAAACCTTGAACCTTGAAACTTGAAACTTGAAACCTTTTAATTGATTTATATGAAGAACTTACCCATTATCCTCAACGTGATCTTGTTTCTTTTGGTCGGACACTTGTACTATTTGAACTCCAAAAATTCAACAGGAGCGGAAACCAAAGCGATTGCCCCTCCCCCATCTAGCACAGGCGGTGTTCGTATTGCTTATGTCAACGGCGACACCCTGGACGCCAAATATGAGTGGCTCAAACAACAAAAAGATGCCATCGAGCAGCGAATGATCAGCGCACAAAAAAGCCTGGCCAACAAAGAAGAAGCTTTGATGAAAGATGCCGCTACATTGCAAGAGAAATTTCAGGGTGGCAATATGACCCAGGCAGACGCTGAAAAAGCGGATATGGCCCTACGGCAACGCGCCCAAAAACTGGAGGAGGAAAAAGATCGCCTGAGCAAATCATTGGGCGAAGACCAGAAAAAAGCCTTTAACGACCTCTACGCCAATGTAGAAACCAACCTCAAAACGCTTTCCAGCCAAATAGGGTACGACTACATCCTTTCCTATTCCCGTGGCGGACAAATCCTGCTGGCCAATGACAGCCTGGATATCACCAAGGAAGTTCTGGAACTACTGAACGCAAAAACACCAAAGAAATAACGTAAAATGTGATTGCGATTAGGCTCAAAGGCCAAGCTCCCGCGCCCATTATCAAATTATCGCATTATCAAATTATCACATTAAGCCATGGTTATTTCTATCCGCAAGGCAACTACCGAAGAAACGCCCATAATAACTACCCTTGCGCAGCGTATATGGCGGGAACACTACTACCCTATGGTTGGCGAAGCCCAGGTAGAGTATATGCTGGATCGGTACTACACCGATGCATCGCTGCGGACACAAATGGAAGACGGACAAGTGTTTTGGCTGCCAGAGCTCAATGGTGAAGTCATTGGATATGTCGCGATAAGCCCAAAAGGCCCGGGCGAATATTTCCTGAACAAATTTTACATTGACAATCAAAAACGTGGATTGGGCTTCGGAAAAGTTATTTTGGAGCGGGTATTAGCCCAATACCCTGACTTGCGGGAACTGCGGCTCACGGTCAACCGCCAGAATTACAAAACCATCAATTACTATTTCCGCGTCGGGTTTACCATTGAAGCTTGCTTCGATTTTGACATTGGAAACGGTTATGTAATGAATGATTTTAAGATGGCACTTAAATTGGGCCGCCCCGAATAAAGCCACCAAAACTTGATTTTTGTTACAGGGAACACAACTTATGACGAATACCAAGCGTGCCTATCTTGCCCTCGGGGCCATCTGCATTATTTGGGGGACCACCTATACGGCCATCAAGTATGCCATTTTGGATTTCCCACCATTCTTGCTGGTAGGCATACGGCAAACTGCAGCAGGTGTACTGTTGCTCGCATTGGCCGTTTATAAGGGCAAAGGGGAAGCCCCCGACCGGCAATATATTATCCGTCAAGCTCTTACCGGACTAGCTACCATTACTGGCGGCAACGGCTTCATTACCTGGGGCATGCAATTTATAAGTTCTGGAATTGCATCCATCATTGGTTCGCTTACGCCCGTGATGGTGGTAATATTTACGGTGATGTGGAAAAGTCCCGACAAGGTCAATACGCGTATGATTATCGGCGTATTGCTAGGTTTCGGCGGACTAGGCGTTATATTTAACCACGGATGGGCCGACTTTATCCAGCCTGCATATCGCTGGGGGGTTGCTGCTTGTTTGGCCTCTTGCTGCGCATGGTCGCTGGGCACAGTCATGGCCAAGCGCTGGAATTCACCCGACGTGTCGCCCTTGCTCAACGCAGGCATACAGATACTGGCTGGGGGTTTGGGCGGATTTGTATTGAGTATTTTATTCGATAAAAACTGGGTAATCCACCACAGCACATTGGGCTGGTTTTCATTGATTTACCTGACACTCATCGGCTCAGCGTTGGCATTTACCCTGTACATGTTTGTCCTGCAACACCTCAGTGCAACGGTCACTTCTTTGTACACCTATATCAACCCAATTGTGGCACTGTTGCTTGGGTGGCTGTTGTTGGGCGAAACACTTACCATCTGGATCGCCATTGGCATGAGTATCACGATTACCGGGGTTTGGCTGGTGAATTCCGGCTCTTTTCTTGCCATGCGCAAATTACGGCTAAAAAATAAAACAATAAATTAAGGCGGTTAAGAGTGGGTATAGTATTGCGGGCATGTCCGAAAGCGGATCGGCATAACTGAATTGAATGCCAAATTTTGTGTGCGGCTCAGTTTCCCTGTCCTTCATATGGCAATCCAGTGTAGAAAAGACGCAACATGACAAATTGAAACGGATACAAAGGCGGAAAACTTTTCATAACCTTGCCTTTCAAAACGAAACCCATTTTTCATGAGCAACACTACTGCCTCCCGCAATCCTTACCTCGTCCCATTTGCTTTGGTTTGCAGCCTCTTTTTCCTCTGGGGCATCGCCAACAGCCTGAACGGTTCTTTGATCCGCCACTTTCAGTTCGCCCTCGATCTGAAGCGCTGGCAAGCCGGTATTGTAGACTCTGCCTTTTATTTCGGGTATTTTGTGATGGCCATTCCGGCGGGCATTTTTATGCGTAAATGGGGCTATAAAAAAGGAATTTTGGCGGGATTGGTGTTGTATGCGGGTGGTGCGTTGTTGTTCTACCCCGCTGCAGATATCCGAGTATATGGGTTTTTCTTGTTTGCGCTGTTCACCATCGCGAGCGGCCTGGCTTTTTTGGAAACAGCTGCCAACTTGTACGTAACGGTGTTGGGTGATAAAAAAGACGCAGAATGGCGCATCAATTTCGCCCAATCATTCAATGGTATTAGCATCATCCTGGGGCCGATAATCGGCAGCTTGTTCATTTTTTCGAAAACGGAATACACCAAAGAGCTGCTGGCCACCATGACGCCGGAGCAAATAGATGCAGCGCGGATTGAATCGGCGCTTTCGGTTCAAGGGCCTTACCTCGCGGTGGCGGCGCTCGTTGCGGCAGTAGCGGTTTTGTTTGCCATCACCAAAATGCCCGAAGTAGGACGCGAAGAGGAGGCTGCGGAAGGCAGTGTGGGCATATTTAGCCTGTTGGGCAAATATCGCCATTTGTCGCTCGGCGTTTTGGCGCAATTCGCCAATGTCGGCGCTCAGGCCACGCTTTGGGGATATTTTGTGGATTTTAAAATTGATCTCGCGAAAGACCAGCATTTGGGTCTGGTTCAAATGATATACCAATACGGTCAAGACATGACCCCGGAGCAGATCGCTGGGTTTCACGCATCTTTTGCCTTGGTACTGTTTATGTTGGGTCGTTTCCTGGGTACTTTCCTGATGAGCAGGATGGATGCCCGCAAGGTGCTGTCGTACTACTGCATGGCCGCAGTGGCGCTGGTAGGATTGGCATTCGTCACGGGTGGACTCACGGGCATTATTTGCATCATGCTGACGTACTTCTGCCAGAGCATCATGTTCCCCACTATTTTCGCCCTGGCGACCAAGGGTTTGCCGCCCGCTGAGCGCAAGTTGGCTTCTTCGCTGGTCATCATGGCCATTGTTGGCGGCGCGGTGCTGCCGCCTATTGCCGGGCTATTGTCCCAAGGCGGCATGAAAATGGCGTTATTTGTACCGTTTGTGTGCTTTTCTTATGTGGTTTGGTATGTGTTTAAGGGGGCGGAAGTGCGTCAACAGGCGTAATTAATTTACAACTTATTCTTCACCACCAACACCTCCAACGCCCGAAACGCAACCTCTTCCTCTACTTTGAACTTCCGCATCAGGTACTGGAACACCTTGTCTTCCTGTGGGGTCACCACCCCATCGGCGAGTATTACGTCAAGGCAGTGGTAAAACAGTGGTAGTCGGGTTTGTTCCCGGATGGCACCCATGGCAGCATTGATGAGCGTGGCGGGGCTGCCTGCCTGTTCAAAATATTTTTCAACCGTTTCAATCAAAGCCTCTGTATCGGAACCGATGAAAATATTGCGGTTTTTCAAGGTCATCAGGAAAGCTGCGTTCCCACCCGCGCCGTCGATCTCATCGGCACGGCGGCAGGCAAATAGCACGGCGGCGCAGGCTTCTGCTTCATCGGTGATTTGCAGGTGGGCGGTATCGGCGGTGGTGCGGAAAAAATCGTCTTTAGTATTCATAGAAAATGCTTTGATGGTTTGAGGTTGCGGTGCGCAGGGCACAATCGATCAGCCTTGATTTGAAACTTGGCAAAAATAGAAACTGTTGGGGGCAATATAGGAGGCATCTCGAATTTTCTGGAATTGCGCTGATTTTTGGCAGGAAGGCCTTTTGGCGGCGGCAACCGTCATTGTTTTTCGGAGTTGAGTCAAAAGGTATACAGAAAAAACTTCACGGCTCGATTGCAAAATAATACTTGGCTATAATCATGCGAAAAGTTGACAACTTCGTGCCAAACGCCAAATTAAAATCGGACTGCTTTTTGAAATTTCAACCTTGCATACCTTTTGAAACAACCTTGAGGGCAATTTGGTCTAACGATTTTTCATCGTCCGAACAAAAAATAATTACAAATGCCAAAATTTGTTCGTGTTTTCCCACCTAAAAAAAGCACACAGGAGTAGGTAGCGCGGCTTTTAAGCCGCGCTACCAATTACAAACACCTAAATTCACCCATGGTTTTCCCCTACCCAAACCAGTGATGGCACGTGTTTAAAAAGTTTTTAGAAAAAAATTGAAATCTCGTGGGTACATGTTTTCAGGTAACGACACATTCTACCAAACAATCTTAACTCAATTTAATTTCAAACTTTTTAAACTTCAAGTACAATGAACATCATCAAAAATTTCTTCTCGTTCGCAATCCTCGCTGCTGCTTTCGCAATGTTCAGCACAACACCAGTACAAGCCCAAACCGGAGGCCCAATCAAAATCCAAATGCACGTAGAGCCCCAAGCTGCGATTTATATCAAATTTGACGGCGTAGATGGTGAGTGTCAGGTTAAAGAAGGCAGGAACATCGTTGGCAAAAACACCCGCACTGGCGACCAACTGATTATCGTCGTAAAAAGCGGCAAATTAGTAGCTTTCGGCACCCAGGCACGCGGCGGTTCTTTCAAGGCACTGCCACAAAACGCCAACCCATGTAACCCTACCTTGACTTGCACCACATTTAACCCGCCACACTGCTTTACGATTGCTACTGGCGACTGCGTCTGTGTCTGCGGTCCTTGGATCAGCAGCGGTGGTTCCGGTCGGAATTAATCCAAGTACAACACGTTTCATAATGATAAGCCATCCCTGATGTTTTGGGGATGGCTTCATTTTTTGGGGTTTCATGGTTAAAAGGTTTCAGGGTTTCATGGTTAAAAGGTTTCAGGGTTAAGGCGTATAATCCTTTATAAAATTTAAATACCCTTTGAACCCATTTTCCTTGTGCCAGCGTAGCTGTGATTTATGCAACCGCTCCAAGCAAACAATCATGATACGCAAAGGAATTTTATAGCCCGCCAATTCATCATCTACCACATCATTGGATTCCCTGGTAAGCCGCAACTCACACATCGCTTCCATTGCCTTAAACACGGGCACGCTGTTGGCGGGCAACTTTACGGGCAACACCGGCAGCTTCTTTTTCTCCCGAGTATAAGCCGCTATTAACCGCTCGGTGGCCAGTATTACATCTTTATCGCCAATTTCAGGATACGCTTTAAAAGTAGCTGTGATGGCCGTTTCGATATTTTGTAAGATGTCGAGGAAATCGTTGACTACGTTCATTTCTAGAAAAAGGTTTCAGGTTTCAGGGTTCAAGGTTTCAGGTTTCAGGTTGTACAATTGCTTGGACTGGTGATTGATGTGAGGAGGTTTCAGGGTTGTGCAATTTTCTTGGGATGGGTTGTTGGGTGAGCTAAAATAAAGCGCCAAGTATTGTCCAAAACTCACGCTAAAATAAGAACTCTTTGAAATATTCCGGTCATTTGGTTTCGGCTATTTTTGTGGCGTTTTGAATTGGTGTTTTTCCTTTCATTTTCCACTTGGCCTGAGCGGCTCTGTCCCGACCGCCTAAATGGCGGTGCTACCCCAAAACAAAGCACAACCTGAAACCTGAAACCTTGAAACCGGAAACCTTCAAAATCCTTGATTGATCCCCTTCTCCATCGGCGGCACCCCGCGCTGCATCCAACTTGGCTCTGGTGCGACCATCAGGTAGTGATCAAAAAATTGCTGCATACGCCGCTGAAAATCAACGCGGTTCTGGAGTTTTACAGGCCAATGTGGCTCGTCGTTGTAGTTGAGCATCCAGGTGGGTTTGCCGAGCCTGCGCAGGCCAGAATAGAGTTCAATACCTTGATACCAAGGCACGGCACCATCTTTGTCGTTGTGGAGGATAAGTAGGGGCGTGTTTACTTTATCCAGGGCGAAAAGCGGTGAGTTTTCCAAATAGCGCATGGGGTATTCCCAGAGGGAGCCTCCGATGCGGCTCTGCGCGTGTTCGTATTGAAAAGCACGGCTCATGCCAGATTCCCAACGAATGCCACCATAAGCCGATGTCATATTGGCAACCGGAGCGCCGGCTTCTGCACAGGCAAACAAGTTGGTGCGCGTCACCAGGTAAGCCGCCTGATACCCGCCCCAGGAATGCCCTTGCAAAGCCACCCTTTTAGGATCGACAAAACCTCGGTCAATCAAAGACGTCACGCCACTGACAATGGCATCGTAAGCACATTCTCCCGGGTAGCCCGTGCGATAAGGGATGTCTGGTGCGAAGACGAGGTACCCACGACTGGCATAAAACGTATAGTTGATCTGGGAGCGGTGAAAATCGGGAGACCGATGGTCGTGGATATTGTCACTTACCTTTTCGTAGAAATTGACAATCATGGGATATCGCTTTGTTGGGTCAAAGCCATCGGGCTTGACGAGCATACCGCTTACTTTTTCACCCGTGAGGGAAGTCCACTGCACCATTTCAATGCTGCCCCACTCGTATTCCGATTGCTGTGGATTGGCATTACTTATCTGTTGCGGGGCGGCGGGTTGTTGCCCTTTGGTAGTGGCGCTGTCGATATTTTGGATAAAAAGCAAGTCGGGGAATACCTGATAATTTTCCTTGCTGAAAATCATAGCCGCTTTATCTCTTGCTTTCTGCGGCGCTTTGGTATAGCTAAAATCGCCGCCCATCCAGGGGTGCAGTTTTCCAGTGCTCAAATCAAGCCAGGCGTAGCCCTCCTGCTTGTCATTTTCCTGAAAAAGATGCAGCAACATTTTGGCTTCCGGCTCGATGCTGTGTTCCTCCGGATCAAGGCGCATGTATCGGTAGGTCGTTTCTGTTTCGCGGCCTTTAGTCAAGCGTTCGGGGCGGCGCTTCCCCGCTGGGTCAATTTTCCAAATATCGTATTTGTCATACACCAAAACAGCGGCATCATCCAAGAGCCAGCCTGCAATGCCGTGTTCATTGGGGTAATCTGGCACGTCAGTTTCTTCGTTGAAAAATGGAACCTTGTTGTTGTCCGTCAGCCGCGCAATCTGTGCCGTTGAAGCACTCCAGGCATACCAGGCTGTATCTGGCTCGCTCCACCAGGCAATGTACTGCCCCGCAGGCGATAAGCGGGGATTGCAGCGCAAGTTCTCGGCAATCATTTTTTTATCGCCCGTATTTACATTCACCGCAAACAAATCCTTATGTGCTGCGCCCTCCCAGGAAATGGCACTTGCATAGGGTTCTTCTGTATACCCAAGCGCAAGCTCGGTGTTGCGTTCATCTTGAAAACGCAATTCAGGAATGGCCGTCGAACCCAGTGGCACAAAACGGCTTTTAGCTGTGTGGAATACCACGGGGTAACTGCGTTTTTTGTCAGCTTCCAAACGCACTTCTTGTTGTGTGTAAATTCTGTTTTCATTCCAGGCCCATACCTCCACTTGTACGATTTCTTCTGGCAACAACGTAGTATCGTTCAGGATTGGCGGCGGGGCTATGCCGAAATAGAGTTTGGAACCGTCGTCTGAAAATACCAGGCGTGCATTTTCGGAAACACCCCAATCTGGAAATTCAGCAGCTTGTTTGATGAACTTGCTTTGCGCGCCTGCAATAGCCCGGGCCGAATCTTGTTGTATGCCGCGGTAACACAATTGCCAGGGCCGTATTCGGGCTTTTGTCGTATCCGCGTCCAATAAAAAAGCTCCCTGTTGGCCATTGTCAGCAAGGGAAAGCTGGGCGAATTTTGCCTTCCCGCGCCAGTAAGGATTTAAGGTATTGCGTTCTAAATCAAGTTGGTAGATGCCATTTTCCAAAGCCCTGGCGTTGGCAGCAAAAGTCATGGTATCGCCTTTGCCAGTGCTGTACAGCAATACCTGTCGCGCATTTTTAGCAAGTACATAGTCTTTGACATAAGCTACAGTGTCCTGAAAGCCGAGCTCCGTATTGCGCACAAAAAGCCGGTATCCGTTTTCCTTATCTTCTTTCTTCGCCTTTTTTTCAGGCTTGATTTTAACTACCGGCTTTACTGTTTTGCTGCTATCTTGTTTTGTACTGGCACTGTCTTTCGCAACAGGAGCTGGCTTTGCAGGTTCCAATTGGTAAAACAACCATTTTGACCATTTTTCTGGAACCGTGAAATTTTTCAATCTGGGAATTTTCTCCAACTGACCCAGTTTAAGGTCATAAATACCCAAGGTGTCCTTCGGCAAATCATCGTCCTTTACTTTTTTCCTACGAAGGGCTTTGAGGGTATCAAGTGGCGGTTTTATCCTGAAAATCAGCCATTTGGAATCTTCCGAAATCTTAGCTTCCGTTGCTCTAGGAAAGGTAAGTGTTGTACCATTGGTACTGTTCCACAGCAGCAGGGTTGGATCACCTTCCGTCACCGATATCTGTGTCCAAACGACCCAAGTCCCATCATTGGAGATACGTTGTTGCTCTATTTTTTGCCAGCGGTGTATGTCGGCGTGTTCGAGCGTTTTTTTATTTTGGGAGAACAAAAAGAGGGGTGCCAGTAAAATCAGACAGCAATAAAGGAGGCGATGGTGCATAATAGTAGAGATTGTATCGGCGAAAATAAAAGGATTTCAGCCGAATTGTAGCGCATTTATTGGTTCAGCCTTCTGGCTTCATTTTCCAGCGCTTATGGCTCCAAAGCCAGTTTCCAGGGTTGGCCCGAATTTCAGCCTCCAAACGCTTGGTATAGGCGCGGGTTATATCTCCTTCTTTCGCCAAGGCTGGTTCCAGCCAAAGTGGTTCATACTCAATCTCATAATACCCACGCCGCACACGCCTGATTTCATAGCGAAATACGGGAAAATCAAACAATCGGGCAAGTACATCCATACCCGGTAGCGTAGCTGTCTCTTGGCCAAAAAATGACACCCACTGCGCCCGCTTTCGGCTGCTGGGCGATTGGTCAGAAATAAGCATGTATGCCCATGCCGCTTTATCTTTTTGTTTGCGCATGAAACCCACAATATCGTCCATGGGTACTGGAATGATACCACTTCGACCACGATGCTGCGCAATATATTTATCTATTACCTTGTTAGACAATGGTTTATACACACCGTACAAGCGATTCCGCAATCCGACAGGCATGGTTAATCCCCCATATTCCCAATTGCAATTGTGGCTTGCCGCAAGAATGACAGACCTGCCTTTATCTTGATACGCCGATACAATTTCAGGATTCAGCACCTGGCAGCGACGGCTGATTTCAGCAAGTGAAGCGGTATGCGATTTGATGGTTTCCAAGGTTACATCGGTGAGGTTGCGGTAGGTATCGAGTACAATTTTCCGAATTTCCACTTCCGATTTTTCAGGAAATGCGCACTGTAGATTGTCAAAAATTACCTTTTTCCGATAGCCGATCACCCGGTACAGCAGAAAAGCCAAGCCATCTGAAAAAATATACAACAGCCAAAAAGGGACCAGTCGAAAGGATTCAGCAACCAAGCGCAGGAAAAGGTAAGCGAGCATTTTTTTCTAAAGTGATGCGTGATGCGTGATGAGTGATGAGTGATGAGTATGCACATCATCCTTTTCTAGTTTGGTTGGGGTTTTTCAGCACTTAATTCATGACATTTATTCCATTGTTTCCTAGACGAAAAGTGCTGAAAAACGGTGGCCAAGCCAACCCTCAAATGTCGTGCCTTCTCAGCACTCATAGCTCATCGCTAATTTTTAGGCAACATCACCCATAGTCTGCCGTGGCCATTGATTTTATGGGCCTCCTGAAGGCCGTTTTTGCCTATGCCAGCGTACAGGTCGAGGCGCTTGGTGGTTAATATGGCGCCACCTCGATCCTGGGCAAAAATTATCCGGTAAGTATAGCCTTTTAGGTGGCCAGCAGGGTCAAGGTCGGGTAACTCAGCCAGCAGTGTGGCTCCCAGGGGGATGTACCGCAGATCCACCGCTACTGAATAGCCTGCGGTGAGTGGAAAAGTTCCAGCGCCCAAAACCTTGTCATCCACTTTGGTAAAAAATACATAAGTCCCCCCAGTGCCCCTAACAGAGCCGCCAAAACCAAAATGCTGTCGATGGCCGTTTTGGAATTCAATCAGACAATTGCCTTGCAATTGTGCGTTTTTTAATGCTTTTCGGGATGGCAACCAGGCAATCGCCAAATCCTGGTCGTCTAGGGCACCTGCTACAATGGCGGCTGGGGAAGGGATACCCGACTCCGGACGGCGTAGCATGGCCACAGGATATTCTGGTGTTTGGATGCTACTTGCTTTAATAACAGGGGTGTAATAGCCCGTCATGCGCACACGGTCGCTGCGCAAATCAGTTTTGACTTTATAAAAATCAAAAGTGGTCAACAACACACTTGGGTCAAGCAAGTTGACCCGTTGCAACATCTCCACTGTCTTCAACATTTCACGTTTAGTGATGCCGGAAGCGCCGCGTTTTGGCACATCCTTTCGCCGGAGATACGTGGCTTGCTCATACATGGCAGCCAGCATGCCCGGTTCAAAAGAAAGATATGGCAATGTATCGGGAATCGTCGGGACTAATATTTTTGAAGAGACCATCCGCCTTTCAGCTGGTTCTTTTGGAGTTACTGCCACCACTAAAGAATCGCCGGGAGCCGGTTGGTGCGGAATGGTTACGACTGAGGTCTCTGCCGTTTTCGCCGTCGTATAGCCCATCCAAATCATCACAAAACATGCAATGATGGCAAACAAATCAACAATGAAGATGCTTTTTATTCGATTCATACAGACATGGGAGGGTCACGTCAGTGATGACCATTTTTACAAATGTAACGAGCTTACTGGGTTCGGAGGTAGTAATTATTGCTGCCGCTGTAACAGCCATTGCTTAAAAACATGCTCGACGGCTGGTCCATCCCATTCGGCTTCAACATTGGGCAAGCTGAGTATTTCCCTAAATAGCTGGTTTTGAGCTTCATCCTCTTGCAGCGCAACATGGTAGTCGGTATTACTAAAGGTCACCATTGAGTATACGGGAAGAAAATCTTTGGGAAATTTTCTGTACAAATCTGCTGCAATTTTTTTTCGGAGCAGGAATTTGGGGTCAGCCACCAAATCGCGCATTTCAATAAAATTACGCTGGGCTAGTTCTGCAATAGCATTCCCATCTTGTACCCGGCGCCTGGAAAATGCAGGAATAATTTCCGCCCAGTTCTCCCCCATTTCATCACACATCGCGTCTAAAATGGTGCAATCTTCAAATCCTGCGTTCATACCCTGCCCATAAAATGGTACGATGGCGTGTGCCGAATCGCCCAGGAGCAATATCCGTCCCTGCCATTGCCAGGGCTCACATTGCACCGTTACCAGGGATGAAGTGGGGTTATGGTGAAAATCTTCGACCAAGGTTGGGATCAACGCCAGGGCATCCGGGAAGTATTGTTTGAAAAACGCCAGGATGTCAGCGTCTTTTTTCAATTTTTCAAAAGAGACTTTTCCTTCAAACGGCAAAAACAGGGTGCAGGTGAAACTTCCGTCGGCATTGGGAAGGGCAATGAGCATAAAATTGCCCCGTGGCCAAATATGCAGGGCACCTGGCTCAATTAGATGCTTGCCGTCTGCAGCTGCTGGAATGGAAAGCTCCTTATAGCCATGCTCCAGGTAAAATTGTTGATAATTGAAGCGATCCGTTTTCTGCAATGCGTAACGAACCGCAGAAAAAGCACCATCCGCCGCAAAAATAAGCGGGGCTTCAAAGGTCTCCTGTTCTCCTGTTTTTTTGTTTTCAAAGGTGATGCGCGGATTGTCCAAATCAACGTCAACACATTGATGATCAAATAGGAACTTAACGTTTGGAAATTGATCGGCAATGTCAATCAGTTCCAGGTTCAAACCGCCACGGGAGACAGAATAGATGGCTTCATTGGCTTTTCCATAAGCCTGAAATGTAAGGTCACCCTCCACGCTGTGCATCATCCTTCCGGGCATTGGAATGGCGACTTTTTCAATTTTTTCGCGAATACCAGCTTTTATTACGGCTTTCCACCCGCGCTCGCTCATCGCCAGGTTGATGCTGCGCCCGCCGATATACCCGGCTTCACGCATGTCGGAGCGGCGCTCAAAAACCTTGACCGAATAGCCACGTCGCGCTAAAAATACCGCCCACAGTGCGCCGACCAAGCCAGCGCCGACAATAATTGCTTCCCGGCTATTCGATGCTTGTTTCATAGGATCAAAGCAGTGCTTCTATGATATTTTCTTCTGTAACACCTTCAGCTTCTGCCTTGTAGTTGCGCACGATGCGGTGGCGGAGCACGAGGCTGGCAATGGCTTGTACGTCCTCAATATCGGGAGAGTATTTGCCGCGCAATGCCGCGTAACATTTTGCACCCAGTGCCAGGTACTGGCTTGCACGTGGGCCTGCACCCCAGCCGAGATAGTTGTTGGCTTCTTTGGTGGCACTTGGCGTGCCGGGGCGGGTTTTAGCCACGAGGCTAACCGCATATTCCAACACATTGTCACTTACCGGTATTTTACGGATAAGCTGTTGGTATTCATATATTTGAGCCTCGTTCAACACGTGTTTCAATGTAACTTCGCGGGAGGTGGTTGTGTTTTTCACAATCTCAACTTCTTGCTCATAAGTCGGGTACGTCAGCGGAATGTTGAACATAAAACGGTCCAGCTGCGCTTCCGGTAGCGGATAAGTTCCTTCTTGTTCAATCGGGTTTTGCGTCGCCAATACAAAAAAAGGCGAGGGCAACAGGTGGCGTGTTCCACCCACGGTTACCACACGCTCCTGCATGGCTTCAAGCAAAGCAGCCTGTGTTTTAGGTGGGGTACGGTTGATCTCGTCTGCCAGTACGATATTGGAAAAAATAGGGCCTTTTATAAAACGGAAATTGCGACTTTCATCCAGAATTTCCGAGCCGGAAATATCAGAAGGCATCAGGTCAGGGGTAAACTGAATGCGTTTGAACTCGAGGTCCAAAACTTCTGCAATAGTACTGACCAACAATGTTTTAGCCAATCCGGGTACACCAACGAGCAAAGCGTGTCCATTAGAAAAAAGCGAAATGATAACTGCCCGTACCACGTCGTCCTGGCCTACAATTACTTTTCCAATTTCTGCTGCAAGATCTTTGTAGGCCTGTGACAGTGCATCTACTGTCTCCACGTCCGATTTGTTATTTGCCATAATTTTTGTGCAAGTATATCTTTATGAGGATGAATAATTCTGTGGCTGGTAAACGCCACAGTCCCCGCATTGTTTTGGCGAAGGAGGGGCAAAAGTAGTGAAACTTTGGATTATCGTTGTTCGTTTGGATAGTTGTTCGTTGATAGTTGTTCGTTGATAGTGCACATTCACTCAATTCTCGCTTGGCATCCTGGTAGTGTAGCATTTGTTCGATAGCCCTCTGAAATGAACAACGATCAATGAACAACGATCTTGAAACTAAGTGGCCAAAATCCATCGAGCGAATGTGAACTAACAACGAGCAACGAACAACCAATCCTCGGTCCTAAAAACTCCATTTCAACCTACCCTGTGCATCCCTCGCATCGCGCATTATTTCACCGAAAACAAAGCCCGCGGTAACCAGTGTTTGAATAACAAACCAGGTCATAACCGCCCATTTTGCTCCCGTGACAAAAGTGCTCATCCCAAACCAATCGCCCATCTGCCATATCAAAAACAAACCGTAGGCGTTTTTCACCGTCTCCCAAAACAGGCTGAAAGGGTTTTTGTCCATCAATTCAGCATAAGCATACACCGAAAGGAAAACGAATGCACCATAGTAGAAAATGCCCGGCGAGCCAATCAAGGCGATGTTGCCAAAAAAGTAAAAAACGAACAGAAAGGTGCTCAACATTTGTACCCAAGCCCATATTTTAAATGGTTTGGATGACCGGGTTTCGTATTTTTCGAAGCTAAAAATGTTGTCGATTTTTTCAATCGGATACTGCGCCGCTACATCAGCGGGGCGCCACCCTGTTGGCATGAACCATATCCGCAATTTATCGCGCCACGCTTGGGCATGCCAGGCATCCTTTATAAGCAGCCACAGGTGCTGGAAATTGATTTTTATCGGGTTCCACGTATTAGCGGGCCTGGTGATGCCGTACACAGGCGGTATTTCGGGCAGCTCTGGCTGAAAGGTGCCAAATAGCTTGTCCCAGAATATAAAAATCTGTCCATGATTTCTGTCCAGGTATTCCGGGTTGATGGCATGGTGTACCCGATGGTGGGAAGGCGTGACGATGATATGCTCCAGAAAGCCCATTTTACCAATATGCTGTGTGTGATACCAGAATTGGGCGAACAAGTGAATCGGCGCAACCACCGCAATCACCTGGGCCGGCACGCCAAACAAGGCGGCGGGCAGCAGAAAAATGGTGAATAGGTTGATAAAAGAAGCAACCGTTTGCCGCAGGGCACAAGCCAGGTTGAAATCCTCGCTGCTGTGGTGGATGGCGTGTTTGTTCCAGAAAAAATTGACCTGGTGCGCGATGCGGTGTGTCCAATAGCCCGAAAAATCGAGGGCTACAAAAGCAATGGCATAAACCCAAAACGTGGATTCGATGTGAAAAAACGCTATTTTCGATACCAGCCAACTATAAGCCAGTATAGAAATACTCAAGCCGAGCACGTCTTTCACCACATTGGTGACACCCGAACTGAGACTCGAAATCATGTCCATATTGCGGTAGGTGTCGCGCCCACGCAATACGCCGTAGCCTTTTTCGAGTAGCACCAGCGCCAAAAACGCTGGCATGGCGTAGAGCAATATTTTACCGTATGCTTCCATAATAAGTTGGCTGTTGGCTGTTGGCTGTTGGCTTTTGGCTTTTGGCTGTTGGCTGTTGGCTGTTGGCCGTTGGCTGTTGGCTGTTGGCCGTTGGCTGTTGGCTGTTGGCTGTTGGCTGTTGGCTGTTGGCTGTTGGCCGTTGGCTGTTGGCTGTTGGCTGTTGGCCGTTGGCTGTTGGCTTTTGGCTGTTGGCTGTTGGCTGTTGGCTGTTGGCTGTTGGCCGTTGGCTGTTGGCTGTTGGCTGTTGGCTGTTGGCTGTTGGCTGTTGGCTGTTGGCTGTT
>JBBRWA010000067.1:0-22869 GCA_038246345.1 Chitinophagales bacterium | reverse complement strand
TTTTGCACTTTTTGTGGGTATGTTCTCCGTCGCCAACATCATGTTCGTTTCCGTAAAAGAGCGTACCAACATCATAGGCGTTAAAATGGCGCTTGGCGCCAAACGCTGGTTCATACTGCTAGAAATCCTTTTCGAGGCCGTGGTACTTTGCATCGCTGGTGGGCTGATCGGCCTAGGGTTAATAGCACTGGTCACCTTTGGCATCTCTAAAGCCGTGGATTTTGATATCCACTTGTCGTTTAGCAACATGCTTTTAGGCCTCCTAACCTCTGTAGTGGTAGGCGTATTGTCTGGCTTGATCCCTGCAGCCCAGGCAAGTCGCATGGATCCAGTTGAAGCGATTCGGCAATAATATTTACTTTTTCAAGAAGGCTTTCGCCACCTTTCGTGCTGCTTTAGCTTCGGCCTCATTGTAGCGCGGGCTGCTCGGGTTGGCAAAAGCGTGATTGGCTTCATAGTGATGGACACTAAGTTTTTTTCCCGCAGCCTTCATGTTTGTTTCAAAATCTGAAACAACTTCGGCATTGATCCATTGATCCTGGGTAGGATGAATCATTAATACGGCACACTGAAGCGTTTTCAGCTTCTCCACGTCTTTTTCTGGCATTCCATAATATACCACGCAGCCCTTTGCTTTTTCTTTGAGCAATAGGGCAGCTTGTAAAGACCAGCCTCCGCCAAAACACCAGCCCATGGTGCGGAAATTGGCATCGTCGCCTAAATATTTGGCCGCTCCGAGAATGATGGCCGAGGATCGTTTCGGATCATTGGCTTTCATGAGCGCGCCTGCCTCATCAGAAGTAGTAGCCACCTTGCCATCGTACAGGTCAATGGCTAGTACATTGATACCCAGCTCTTTGCCCCAAAGAGCGGTTTCATTTTTGATGTAATCGTTCAGCCCCCACCATTCATGGAAGAGCAGCAGGTATTTATTGGTTTTTTTCTTGGCCTTCAGCAAATAACCTTTTCCATTTGCGCCGTCTTCCACGGGGTATTCAATTATTTCGCCTTCAGCTATGGTTTCTGTTGGTAAGGGCGATGGGTGTGCATTGCGAAAATTTTTGTCATTGGCAAAGAGCGAAAACTCCTCTAATGCATCATTGGGGTCATGGCACATTGCCAGATTGGCGCTTGGTTCCGCAAATTGGCAAGCGGAGAGCGCTAATACCAGGAGAAAGAGTAATTTTTTCATAAATCCCAAAATTCAGGTTAGTCTAATTTCAATACAAGTCCTTTCAGGTAAGACCCTTCCGGGTGGAACAAACTGACAGGGTGATCGGCTCCTTGGGTTAATTGATGCAACACCCGCACTTTCCTTCCAACTTCCATAGCCGCTGCCGCAATCGTGTTGTAGAACAATTCACGGTCAACCACCTGGGAACAGGAAAAAGTGAATAATACACCACCAGGAGCCACTTTTTTCATGGCTTCAACATTCAGCCTTTTGTAACCCTGCACTGCATTGTGGCGCTTGGCCATACTTTTGGCGTACGCTGGCGGATCAATAACCATCACCTGATAGGTTGATTCCGTGTTTTTTAAGAATTGCAGCACATCCTCCTTGAAGCCAACATGCTCCCCTGAAAAAGGTTGATTCAGGCTTACGTTTTCTGCACAAATTTCCATGGCTTTACCCGAAACATCCACCGAATGTACCTGTGTTGCGCCTGCTTTCAGGGCATAACATGAAAAGCCACCAGTGTAGCAAAAAGCATTCAACACCGTTTTCCCAGTAGCATAATGGGCCAGCAGATGACGGTTATCGCGTTGATCCAGGAAAAAGCCAGTCTTTTGTCCCGTCTCCCAATCAACGCGGAATTTTACGCCGTTTTCAAGGACTATATGTGTCGCAGAGTCATCATAATCTGGTGATTTCCAAAGGTAACCATTGGCTTGAGTTTCCGAAAAATTAGCGGGCAGCGCATCGCTGCTTTTATCATAAATAGCTTTCAAGTTAGCTCCATACACCTGCTGCAAGGCCGTAGAAATCAATGCTTGTTGACGGTACATACCAATACTATGGCATTGAACCACCGCAGTATCGCCATAAATATCGACAATCAAGCCCGACAATCCATCACCTTCCCCATGCAGCAGTCGGTAGGTGTTGCCCGTTGAAAATGGATCAAAGAGCAGCCTGCGCACTTCCAAAGCATTTTGAATTTTTTCAATCCAAAACGGGGCTTTTTCAATATCAGCTGCTGCAAAAGTTAAAAGACGTACCGCGATACTCCCATGGTGAAAGTGGCCGATGCCCAGCAAAGCACCTTTTCGATCACAAACTTCCACAATGTCGCCGTCTAACGGATTCCCATCAATGCGCGCAATGGCACCACTAAAAACCCAGGGATGGAATCGCAGTACGGGGATTTCCTTGCCCGGTTTTAAAAACACGTTTATCATAATTTCTTAATAAACCACAAAGTCGGTTTTTTACTGCAATTGCCGTTTAAAACCTTAAGAGCATGTTGCAAAAAACGTTTTTCATTAGTGCCTCATCCGGCAGTTGGCGTAACCTATTCACACCATCCTCACCAGATGAGGCAATAAGGGTTTTCCACTAAAAATGGTTGGGGATAGTCCCTAATTCTTTGCTAATATTTGGGCAGCGTATGACATGTTGTTCACATCTTACGTTTGCTGACAGAAATCTTGCTATTTTGCCGCCACAACGAATTATAAATCAATCATAAATCATTCTTTTCTACTCAATTATGCAGCCTATTATCCGACTACTCTGCCCCTTTTTGCTGCTGTTCACCTTGCTTCCTTCCATTTCTACTGCACAGGACTGTACAAGTACGATTAAGGAAAACAAAAAAATCAATGGTGTCCAAATTGCAAATACGGCTTCATTGGCTGTTGTAATCCGCGGTAGCTACACTTATTTTATTGAATTTTTCACGGATGAAAAAGGAATTTTTGCCAGATTCACTTCCCAAGGAGGTATAGAATTTAATCAAGACGATCAGGTTGTCTTTGTAGATGCCACGGGTAAAGAAAAAGCCTACAAGTTTTCAGGCATGGACGAACTGATGCCCGGTGCGGTGCCAACCCACCGGAACAACCTCAGGCTCGATCTTGAGGCGACAAAATGGCTGTCTGAATCAAATATTACCGGTATCAACTTCATAAATTTTGTAGACCGGCAAAAGTTCAAATTTACCATCAATGCGGATCGCCAATCAGAACTCAAGCGCTTAATCACTTGTTTTAACAGCCTGTTGGATCAATCATCCGTAGTAGACACCCCTGGAGCCGCTGTGTCAAAACCAGAGCCATCGGGAAGCAGTGCTGGCGGCAGCACCGGTAGTAAACCTACAACTGGAACAAAGCCCTCAAGTGGTCCGTCGTCAGGCACCGCTGGGGGAGACCCCGAAGTGGCTGCCTTGCGCTCAGATATTGAAAAAACAAAGGAAAAATTAAGGGCAGAAATTAAAGCAGAAAAAGACCGCGCCGAAGCTATAAAAATACAACTACAACAAGAAGTCGCCGCCGCAAGAGAAACTGCCAACGCCAAAAAATTAGAATTTAGCAACGAAGTGCTGGAAGCCCGAAAATCAAGCTTGGCAGAAATCGAAAAATCGAAAGCTGAGGTTCAGGCCATCGTAACGCAAAACAGGTTAAAGGCTGATTCAGCGGTTACCAAGATCAATACCAACGTACAAGAAGCGCGACATCAAGCAGGTGAAGAGATACAAAGAGCACGGATTGCCTCTTCTGAAGAGGTAAAGAAAGCCCGAGAAGCTGCGGCCAAAGAAATTGCATCCGTCAAGGCTAATCTTGACAATTCCAAGTTGCAATACAGCGATGAAGTTGCCTCCGCCAGGGACAATGCCAACGATGAAATAAAACGGATCCGGGATGAAAATGCCAAAATGGTGGCAGAAGCCCGGACAGCCGCCAAGCAAGAGTCCAGCAAAACCACCACTGATGTTGTCGAAAGCAAAAAAACAGCAGCGGAACAAATTCTAAAAATTCGGGAAGATGCCGCCAATGAGGTGGCCAAAAGCCGAGAAAACTCCGTACTGGAAAGGCAAAAGATTGCAACTGATTTGGCAGAAAGCCGTCGGAAAGTTGCGGAGGAAAAAGCCCTGTTGCAGCAGAATAGCGCCAATGAATTGGCGGAAATCAGGGAAGAAGTCGCCAAACAAAAAGAGCTTTCAGCTACTGATGTTGCAGAAGCCCGGAAAAAAGCTTCCGAAGAGGTTGGCCGTATCCGCTATGAAGTGTCCGAACAACAAAAAAAGGCAGAAGCCGAAAAACTGGATATCACCAAACAGGTGGTTGAGAGCAAACAAAAGGCTGCTCAAACGGTACAGCAAGTCCAGGAAGAAGCGACAAAAGCCATTGCCGAATCTCAAGCGCGCTCTAAATTGCAGCGGGACTCTGTTGCCATGGAAGTGGCTGAATCCCGCAAAAAAGCAGCGGAAGAAATTACCCGCATCCAGGAAGAATTGGCAAAATCAATTGCCGCGGCCAAGGCGCAAGAGCAAAAAATAATGCAGGAAAGCGCCGAAGCAGTTAAAGCCGCGCGTGAACGCAGCGCCCAGGAAGTTGCAAAAGCGCAGGAAGAAGCTAAGCTTCGTGTGCAGGAAGCCAATGCCAAAGCCGGTGAAGTGCAAAAACAATTCGCAGGAGAAGTGGCTACTTCCAAACAAACTGCAGAAGAAAAAATCAAGCAAATACAAGCTGACGCTGCGGCCACGGTGGCTGATGCCAAGAAAAAACAACAAGAAACAGTAACAGCTTCTGCTTCAGAAGTTGTCAGCTCCCGCGAAAAAGCCGCTGCTGAAATTGCTGCCGCCAAGGAAAAAGCTGCCAATGAGGTGGCTGCAACCCGTGAAGCCGCTGTCCGGGCGCAACAAGAATCTGCCAATGCCGTGGCGGAATCAAAGCGCCAGAGCGGTCAAGCGATCCTTGCGATAAAAACGGCAGAGGCCGACAGTGTGCGCACCGCACGGGAGAATAGCGCCGGAACAAAACAAAAACTCGCCAATGATGTCGCCGATGCCAGACAAAAAGCCGCTAGCGAAATTGCCGCGGCCAATCAACAAGCTGCAAATGACGTAAAAACAGCAAGAGAAGCTGCTGCAAAGGAGCGACAACTCAGTGCTGAGAATGTGGGAAAATCCAAAGAAGAGGCTGCCTTACAAATTGCCTCAGCACGAGAAGCCAGCGCTAAAGAAGTAGCTGCCAGCAAACAACAAGCGCTGGAGGCCATCGCCTTGGCTAAAAGAGAAAGCGATGACAAAAAAGTCGGCTTTGCCAAAGAGGTAACCGATGCGCAGGAACGCGCCCGTAAGGAAGTAACGGATACCCGGGCTTCATCTGCCGCAGAGGTGGCCATAGCCCGAAAAGATGCAGAAGCCAAGCGCCAACTATACGCCAATGAAGCTGCCGACGCTCGAAAAAAAGCAACAGAAGAAATAGGTGCAACACAAAAAGAATCAGCAGAGGCTGTACAAAAATCGCGACAAGAAGCCGCGGCTGCCATTGCTGAAACGCGAAAAGATCAAGCCCAAATTGTAGCTGAAACCAGGGCTACCGCCACCGCAGAAGTGGAGAAGATAAAAGCAGAATCTGCTGAAACGGTGAAGTCAGAGGCCAAAGCTGTAGCGGATGCTAAAACACAAGCCGCAGCGGAGCTCAATAAAATAAAAACTGAAAACGCCGAGGCCATTAATACCGACAACAAAAAAGCAGAGGCCGAAAAGCAAGCACAAGTAACTGAAAGCCAAAAACTTACGCAGCTTCAAGCAGATGTGAAAAAGGCGGAAGATGCGTTAAAACGCTTGAAGGACGAGGCAGAGAAAGTGAAGAAAAAAGAGTAATTCTTTTAGCAAAAAGAAAAACTTGTTTGATAAGCCAAAAATGACCGATACCTTTGCGCCCCGATCATAGCCCGGATGGTGGAATGGTAGACACGAGGGACTTAAAATCCCTTGACCCTTAAAGGTCGTGCAGGTTCAAGTCCTGTTCCGGGCACTCATAAAAAAGCGTCATCCTGAAATTTCGGGATGACGTTTTTTTTATGCGTAATGACGGTAATAGGCGGATACGGTGCTAGAAACCCAACCGCAGTGTAGCCATCCAAGTCCTTCCCGCCTGCGGAAACAAACCCATTTGATGATACACTGCCCCTCCTTCCAAACGCGTGTAGGGATCATCCAGACGCGCATCATAGCCCGCTGACGTGTACCGATATACCCATCCATTAGAAGCATAACGCGCATTTAGCCAATTATTGAGCGACAGAATCAAGCTCAGTTGTTGCCCTTTTGCATGGGCAAAATCTGCATTCACCCGAAGGTCGCTGAAAAAATATCCCGGTAAAGAAGCCAAGTCGTTAGCAGTATTGTCCAAAAACTGTTTTCCGACGTATTTCCCAGAAATAGTGGCGGACACCAAGCTTTTCCCCTTTATTTCATTTCCAGCCTTCTGCCACAAAACACCCGTGAGTGCAGCCCAACCAAGTATATTCGGCGAAAAAGCCAAATCCGTGTTTTTATATTCGATGGGTTGCTGCAACCCAGTATCCCAGTCATCGCGGTACTCAGTAAAGGCTTTTACCTTATTTTGGCTCAACGACAGATTTCCGGCGAACGACAACCTTGAATTTAATGGTGCATTGGCTTCCAATTCCAGCCCGGCACGGTAGCTATCAGGAACATTGGTACGGATGTAGCCACCGACATCATTGATGCGCCCATCCAATACCAGTTGGTTGTGGTATTGCATTAGAAAGCAGTTGGCGGTGAAACTGAGCTTTTTATCCTCAAACCGAAGCCCAAATTCTGTGTCCGCCAAACGCTCTGCTTTTGGGCGCGATACGGGAGTCGATTGTGTATAATCGTCGCGGTTGGGCTCCCGATGTGCGATGCCCAAAAAGCCATATCCGCTCCAATTATCTGATAATGAATAGGTTGCGCCAACTTTTGGATTAAAGAATAAATGTGCCACGGATTGGTCGGTTGGCAACAGCTCATTGTTGAATCCGAAAAACGCATAGTCAACATGCCTCGTTTGCAAATCAACGAATGCCCTAAATTTTTTCGAAAAGCCCTTTTCAACCTTCAGGAAAATGTTCGCATCGCGTTTGTTGGCGTTGTTGTCGTAGTAGCGGAAGTCCTTAGGCTGGCCAATAGAGTGCTCCGACCAAATTATTTCGCCAAAATGGCGACCGGCATATTGACTTAAAGCCCCACCCAAGAGGAATGTTGTGTTTTTTCTTGGCTCCATCGTCCAACGCAGCGCAAAGGTGCCCCCGTAAAAATCATTGTCGAGCCAACGGCGGCGAATCAAATCAGTCGTTTCAATAACGGTATCGCCCAAAACCCAGCCCGGCAGCCCATAATCCGAATAAGATTCATTGGCCTTGTACTGCTCAAAGTAGCCCGCGCCTTTGGTATAATGCCCATTTAGTTGGAGGATTAGCTGTGGGCCTAAAACGCGTTTGTAATGGAGCAATAAATGTTGTTGTCCATAATCGTCTACCTCATCTTCGTAGGGGGCGACAGGGCGTTCTGCACCAGCGGTGTTGTATGTTCTAAGTTCCTTATCGTCAATGAATTGTACTGGCGTGCCATTCCAGGCCTGGTACGTTCTTTCATGGCCAGATAACAAGTGCGCCTGAAAAGTTTGGCTTTCCCCCAAATAGGCAGCCGACAAATGCAGGGATCTTAAATTAGCAGAACCTCTATCAATAAAACCATCAGAATTGATGCTGGACGCTCTGCCGGAAAAGGACCAATTGCTAGGCAGAAGACCAGTATTGGCCTGTGCCGATAATTTTTGGGTTCCAAATGACCCTACCGTGGTGGTCACGCCAGCGCCTGGGTTGGGCAAAACGCCCGAAAGATCGAGGTTAACAGTAGCACCGAAAGCCCCCGCACCGTTGCTGCTGGTTCCTACCCCGCGTTGCACCTGGATTTCAGCGGCAGAAGCCGCCAAATCAGGTAAATTGACCCAGAAAACGCCTTGACTCTCCGCATCGTTCAGGGGCACCCCATTGATGGTTACGTTCACCCGTGTAGGGTCGCTGCCCCGGATGCGCAGCCCTGTATAGCCAATGCCCGTGCCAGCATCCGAGGTTTCTACCAGGGAGGGAATACCACTTAGCAACATGGGGACATCCTGAGCCTGCAGCGTTTGGGCTATCTTTTCAGCATTAATGTTGTTGTGGGGAATAGGGCTTTTGTTGCCCGTGCGTGTGGCCTGCACAACGACTTCTTGCAGGCGTTTTTCGCCTGGATTGGCGATGCCCGCAGAATCAATTTGTTGGCTGTAAACAAGAAAAGGGAGAAGGAAAGCAAGGGCAGAAGCCCGAAAAAATTTGACGTAAGTCATTTGAAATAAAGTATTTGAGTGAAACATCCATGTACAAAAGGGGCTTCTGTAAATGTAGTGATGCCACTACCCGTAATCGTTCCTTAGCCGGAATTACCCGGTCAAGTTCGATGGGTTTGATCTCAGCTTCGCTGGGGGGTTTTCGGTTTCAAGGTTTCAGGTTTCAGGTTTACGCGATTGGTTCGTATCCTTGAAAACTTATTTCAAATAGGACACTTAACCGCGTAAACCTGAAACCTGAAACCTTGAAACCTGAAACCCCTCTAAAAAGCACCCCAATGATTCAACACAAAGATCGCAAAATTTTTGAGATTTGGTCCATTGCCGTTGACAAGCGGTGGGCATGTGTGCCTCGTAGAATACAGAAATTGGCATTCATGTCAAGCAGCAACTGGTGGTATAGGGCAAACAATGCATCCCTGTCGGAAGGGTTTTCCCGAAGCGGATCAGGTGCCCATGGCATGTCTGGGGTACACAAAAAATAAAAGGTATTATCGGTGGGATTTTCTAGTATGGTGACATCCTTTGTGCCAAACTTAAAGTGTTCCCAAATATGGATAACCGTCCAATCCGTATCGCAAATCAGTACAGGCTTCTTACAATGTTGCTGATACCAGTATTGCCATGCGTTTTGACCTGCCAGGATGGCTTTCAAATCCTTGTATTCATATGCTCGTCTGAGGAATTGGAGGTAATGTCGGGAGAACTCCGGTACCATACACGTATCAAAAGCACTTGCCAAGGCCAAGGCCAAGGTGGTTTTCCCCGAAGATTCAGGCCCCGTTAAAACGATGGTTAAAAGCATATTTTTATTTTCCTTGCCCATTTAAATGGTAATTTTGCAGCCACTATTGAAATAGAGCCTTCATGCACAATATTGAACCACATTATACCTGGCGTGACGTATATGCAGCTGAAGAAGACGAGCGATCGCCCTTTTTTCAGCGCAAGTACAGTGAATTTGATTATACGCAAAAGTTGTACAATTTTTACCTGCACCCGCAATGGGACGGGTTTGGCTCTGCTACTTTGTACGCCAAAATCCTTTTTGTCGATTATGATGAGCAGTGTGCCTTAATTGAGTTGATTGGAGAATGGAACGACACCCTATACAATGACATCATGCACCTCATGCGGAACGTTATTGAGCCCCTGATGAAAGAAGGCATTGTGAAATTCGCGCTTTTTTGTGAAAACGTGCTGAATTTTCACAGCTCCGACGATGATTATTACGCAGAATGGGCAGAAGAAGTACACGACCAAGGCGGTTGGATTGCCTGTATCAATACCCGTCAACATGTAATGGAAGAAATGCAAGGTGCTCGTTTAGAACATTATATGCACTTTGGCAACGAATACAGTGACCTGTTCTGGCGCACCCAAAAACCGCTTATTGTCTTCCAAATCATTGATGCAATGGTGAAAGGGGTTTCAGGTTTCAGGTTTCAGGTTTCAGGTTAAGCGTTCGTTCTCTTGGCTTTATAACAAAGATAGACTAAGCATATCATCCCTTATCCGGAAACCTGAAACCCTGAAACCTGAAACCCCTTTAATCAATATACCGCTTCAGCAGCCCTCCATACTGTTCTATCCTCCTATCCCTGAAAAACGGCCAGATGCGGCGCACGTCCTCCGTGCGTTGCTTGTCAATTTCAATCACTATATTTTCTTCCTTGTCGGCGCTGGAAAGGTGCAGTACTTCGCCCTGAGGGCCAGCGATGAAACTTTGCCCCCAGAATTGGATACCACCTGTCACCCCCGACCAATCTGGCTCCTGCCCTACCCTGTTCACGGTGATGACAGGAAGGCCGTTTGCGACGGCATGTGCGCGTTGTATGGTAAACCAGGCACCGTGTTGGCGTTCCTTTTCTTCCGGTGCATCGGAGCTTTCCCAACCAATCGCAGTGGGATAAATCAACATTTCTGCTCCAGCAAGCGCCATCAAACGGGCAGCTTCCGGATACCATTGATCCCAGCAGACAAGCACGCCCAATTTGCCGACAGAGGTTTGAATAGGCTCGAAGCCCATGTCGCCCGGCGTGAAGTAGAATTTTTCGTAGTAAGCCGGATCGTCTGGAATGTGCATTTTACGGTATTTTCCAGCAATGGAACCGTCTTTTTCAAAAACAACGGCGGTATTGTGGTACAAGCCTGGCGCGCGTTTTTCAAAAAGGGAGGTCACCAGCACGACACCATATTGTTTGGCAACGGCGGAAAAGACATCTGTGTCAGGCCCCGGTATTGGCGAAGCGAGGTCGAACATGGCCGTTTCCTCTGCCTGGCAGAAATAAATACCGCAGTGCAGCTCCTGCAAAATGACCAACTGAGCACCTTTCGCAGCACAAGCAGCAATCCCTTCTATTGATTTTTGGATATTCGCTTCCTTATCAGTAGAGCAAGATTGTTGGACAAAACCAACTTTTAACTTAGTCATAAATACGATCTTTAATCATTCAGAAAAAAACAATGGAACAGAAAACGGCTAACCCATGAAGGAATCAAGCTTCGCCAAACCATTCACAAATCATCAAAGCAACGCCCCCATTCACATTATCGAATTATCACATTATCAAATTATCCCTTGGGGATACTGCATGGTGACACAGTGCAAAGATCCATGTTGTTCGATCAGCATCCGGCAGTCGATGCCGAGAATTTCCCGATCCGGAAATACGGTTTTGAAAACTGCGAGCGCTTCCTGATCCTGTGACACGCGATATGTCGGAACAAGCACTGCGCCATTTATGATTAGAAAATTGGCATACGTGGCAGGCAACCGCTGCCCTGCTGTATCATAACAAGCATCTGGCCAAGGCAATGGTACCAATATATATGGTGTGCCGTCGGCTTTTTTGAATTGTTGCAATTCCTGTTCCATACGTTTCAACGCCTCAAAGTGTTCGTCGCTGGCATCCGGGCATTGAATATAGGCGATGGTATCGGGGTTGCAAAACCTAGCGAGCGTATCGATATGCGAATCCGTATCATCTCCTGCCAAATATCCATGGTGCAGCCAAAGGACACGATCAAGCCCAAATACAGCTTTAAGGTAACTTTCAATCTCTTCTGGAGATAGATGGGGGTTCCGATTCGGAGAGCGCAGGCATTCAGCCGTGGTGAGCAAGGTGCCCAATCCATCACTCTCAATGCCGCCACCTTCCAGCACCACGCCGCCATGTTGGATTTCCGCCTTAAAAACCCCAGCGTCTGCCAGCTGCTTTGTGATAAGGTTGTCTTTGTCGGCAGGAAATTTCAGGCCCCAGCCATTGAAGACAAAATCGAGCAAGACCCATTTGCCGGATTCTTCCACGACGATGCCGCCGTGGTCGCGCGCCCACGTATCATTGGAAGGCAACTCGGCAAACACAAAATTGTCCGATATACCATTGTGGAAGAGTTCCCTTGTCTCTGCCATGTTTCGACACACGATAAGCACTTTTTGAAACCTGGAAATCGTTTCGGCGATTTGTACAAAACATGGCAACACTTCCTGGAGCATATCAGCCCAATCGGTGCCTTCATGGGGGAAGGTGAGCTGCACGGCGCTCTGCGTTTCCCATTCAGCAGGTAGTCGGCGGGAAGAAATTGCGTAGTTGTTTTTCATATTTTAATCAGGCACAAAAGTAAGTTTCATGTGACAAAAAGTGGACTCAGTGTTAAAAAAGAAGTTTAACTAATTGTAAATGAATGCATTGATTCTAAATTTACAATCTAATTTGGATTTTGTCGGCTTTGTGAAAATTTTAAAAAGATTTTGTTGGGAATACCAATCATTCATTACCTTAGCCCCATCTTAGTGTCCACCACACACATTCCTTTACGGAAGCACTTCTTGCCCTATCAATTACTTCCGAACGCCTAATGGTATTTAGGCAATTAACTAAGTAGCCCTGTTTTTAATCCGAAAACTGTTTCTTGCGGCTTTCACTCAGTGTGGATTCTATAATTTTTTCACTAAACTAAATTCATTATCGTATGAAGTTATTTAACAACTTTACCAAGTGTGGGTTGCTGTTTGCATTTTTGATGCTGCTCAGTAATTTCGCTTTGGCACAACGCGCCATTAAGGGCAAAATCACCGACGCAGAATCCGGTGAGGCCCTGATTGGTGCTGGCGTTTCGGTGGTAGGTGCTGCTCGCGGCGCTTCCACTGATGTCAACGGCAACTATGCCATAGATGTCCCAGCAGGTTCAACTCAAATTCGGGTAGCTTATACAGGCTATACGGAACAAATTGTAGAATTGGGCACTTCCAATGTCCTAGATGTTGCGTTGAAGGCAGGCTCTGTTTTAGACGAGGTAGTCGTTATCGGTTACGGTTCCGTTCGGAAAACGGATGTAACAGGCGCAGTATCTTCTGTTACTGAAAAAGATTTTAACCGAGGCGTAATTGCTTCACCAGAACAATTGATTCAAGGCCGTGCGGCAGGTGTTCAAATCACCACTTCTAGCGGAGAACCTGGTGCAGGCATTAACATTCGTATCCGTGGTACATCATCGGTCAGAAGTGGCAACAACCCTTTGTTTGTAGTAGATGGTGTTCCTTTGAGTGGAAATGAAACCTCTGGTGGCGGTATTGATGCCGGTTTTGGTAGCAGTTCAGCGCGCAACCCATTGAATTTCATGAACCCTAATGACATTGCCAGCATCGACATCTTGAAAGATGCCTCTGCAACAGCGATTTATGGTTCACGCGGTGCCAATGGCGTCGTGCTTATCACAACTAAAAAAGGGCAGCAAGGAAAAGGCAGCTTGAGCTATGATTACTCTTTAGGTATCAGTTCGCTTTCTAAGAAGTATGACTTGCTTGGTCCAGATGAATTCCTGACTGCGTATGCCAAATTTAACGGTGCACAAGCGGCAGCTGACTTGGACGGTGGTTCCGAAACCGATTGGCAGGATGAGATTTTCCGTACCGGACTTACCCACAACCACAACATGGCTTTTGGTGGTGGCGACAATGGCGGCAACTATCGTTTTTCTGTTGGTTACCAGAATCAAGAAGGTATTGTGAATCAAAGCGCTATGGAGCGCTTTACCGCACGGTTTAACGGTTCCAAGAAGTTCATCAACGACCGTTTGACCATTGGAACGCAAATTACAGTGGCCAAGACTGATGATGACAACTCTCCATTATCCAATAATGCTGGTTTTGAAGGCGACCTTCTCGGAGCGGCGCTAAAAGCAAACCCAACGGCTCCAGTAATGGTTAGAAACGCTACTACTGGAGAAATGGAGTTCAATCAGGTAAGCCAAAGTGAGCCAAACCCAGTGGCGATGATTGACTTGACAAAGGATTTCACCAATACAATACGGGCGTTAGGCAATTTGTCTGCTGAAGTTGAAATTATAGAAGGTCTTTCTTTCAAAACAGTTTTAGGCTTTGACCAATCAATGTCTGGCCGCAAATCTGCCTACTCTCGAGATTTGTTCCTGAACAGCACTGCTGGCAGGGGACGTTTGTATCTCAATGACATAGATGCTAATACCAATTTGTGGGAAAACTATTTCACTTACGACAAAGCTTTTGGCTCTACCAATTTGACTGCGATGGCGGGTTATTCATACCAGCGGTTCGAATACTCAACCAAAAGCTTTGAGATGACGAACTTCACCACCAATGATTTGGACTTGATGATCAACAACCTCGCTTCTGCCGACCAGTCTTCTGGCAAGCAAAGCATCGTTGGCCGTAACTCTTCCAATTCTGTAGATGAGCTCCAGTCATATTTCGGCCGTGTAAACTTTAGCATCCAAGATCGTTATTTGTTCACAGGTACATTGCGCGCCGACGGTTCTACCCGTTTTGGCGGCGACAATAAATACGGCTATTTCCCGTCATTCGCCTTCAAATGGCGCGCGATTGAGGAATCTTTTGTTCCTGACGCATTCTCTGATTTGGGTCTTCGCTTAGGTTACGGTGTTACGGGTAACCAGGAAATTCCACACAACCTTTATTCACGTCGTCAACGCTACGGCGATTGGGACATTAACAACGAAGGTAACATTGGAGGTGGTGGCCTGGGTGATGTAGCATTTGCTAATCCCGGTCTAAAATGGGAGTCAACATCCCAAATAAATGTCGGTGTAGATTTCGCCTTTGCCAAAGGCCGTGTTTCAGGAACGTTGGACCTTTACAACAAAAAAACCAACGACCTGCTGATCCAAGTTTACAGCGCTCAGCCAGCAAGCCAACCATTCGTATGGACAAACCTGGACGCCGATGTTATCAACCAAGGTGTTGAATTGTCTTTGAACCTTGTGGCCGTAGATGGTCAGGACTTCGATTGGAACATATTGGCAAATGCTGCTTACAATAAAAACGAAGTCAAAAACTTCAATGGTTTGATCAATACAGGTCAAATTCACGGCCAAGGTCTTTCTGGTGCCTTTGCCGAGCGTATCGCTGAAGGACAGCCTCTTTTCGCGTTTTTTGTTCGTGAATTTGGTGGTTATGACGACAACGGTATTTCCGTGTACCCTAACGGTGACGTGCAGCGTTTTACAGGCGCAAGCCCACTGCCAAAGGTTAACATGGGTTTGACCAATGCTTTCAGCTATAAAAACTTGGATTTAAGTGTTTTCTTCACAGGCCAGTTTGGGCACTATGTGTACAATAACACTGCTAACGCCTTCTTCACGGCAGGTGCTTTGGCCAATGGCCGCAACGTTTCAAAAGATGTTGCCAGCAGCTTGGAATCCAACTTGAATGCGCCGGATGTATCTACAAGGTTTTTGGAAAAAGCAAGTTTTGTTAGGCTTCAGGATGTATCCCTTGGATATCGCGTAAAGCTTAACACGAAGACAGTATCTTCACTCCGTTTCTTTGTCACGGCCCAAAACCTTGCTGTATTTACAAAATACAGCGGCCAGGATCCAGAAGTGAACGTAAACAAACCAATTAACAACGATCCAAACGGTGTTCCATCTTTCGGCATCGATTACACTGCCTATCCTAGGGCTCGCACCTTTGTTATTGGTGGCAGTATCTCATTTTAACTTCAACTTTTCTTTAACATGAAGATCAATAAAATTTCAAAAATTTTCATATCGGCAGCGCTGGGCATGTTTTTGTTCTCTGCGTGTACCGATCTGGTTCTGACAGAAAAAGACTCCATCGTGCTGACGGAAGCTGGTGGAGGATTTGTGCCAGGCGACCCAGGCGCACTCCTGGTTTCAGCATACAGGGATCTCGACTTCTTTATCAATCAAGACAGGGTGTATTCTTTGTATGACCACACCTCCGATGAGATGATCCCGCCAACGCGTGGCGTTGACTGGGGCGACAATGGCGTATTGAGAACCTTGCACCAACACACTTGGGATGCTACACATGCTTATGTATTGGAAACCTGGAATGGTTTGAACCAACGTGCTTTCAAATGCAACCAGATTTTGGCTTCAAATCCAAGTACTGTACAAGCAGCAGAAGCCAAGTTCCTGCGCGCTTTCTACATGTACCATGTTATGGACTTGTTTGGCCAAGTTCCATTCCGTGGCGTTAATGAAGGTGTGGATGTAAACCCTAAAGTTTATACCCGTTCTGAAGCGTTTGACTTTATCCTGAAAGATCTGGAAGAGGCTTTGCCATTGCTGCCAGCTACTGGCCCATTAGCCGACAATTCTGGTGCTACACAAGCTGCGGCCAACGCGCTGCTTGCCCGCATGTACCTGAACAAAGCTGTTTATAAGTCTGCCACTCCAGAAGGCCCTTACACCTTTGATGCAGCAGATATGACCAAGGTAGTAGGCTATTGCGATGCAGTTACAGGTGCAGGATATTCTCTTGAGACGGATTACTTCACCAATTTCAGCACCGCCGCTACCAAAGAGATCATCTTTACAAGCATTCAGGGAACACCTGAAAGCCGGTTCCGTATGACTTTGCACTACGATCAAAATCCTGGCGGTTGGAACGGTTTCACCACTTTGGCCGACTTTTACAACAAATTTGAGCCACAAGACCAGCGTATTGGAAGCTACCCAACACCTGATGGTAGTGCTTTCTCCGGTGTTGGCCGCGGCTTTTTGATAGGGCAGCAGTTCAAAGATGACGGTGATACCCTTATCAACGGCAGAAACAAGAAGCCTTTAGATTACACCGCTAACGTGCCAATCGCAGGTGCCACTACTTTTGATGGTATTCGCGTAATTAAGTATCACCCAGCTGATTTTGGCAAATACATTCTGTTGCGCTATGCTGATGTATATTTGATGAAAGCTGAAGCCATTATGCGCGGCGGCACTGGCAATGAAACGGCGCTGGATCTTGTAAGCAACTTGCGCAGCGTTCGTGGTGCCTCAGCTTTGAGTGCATTGGATGACGCTACCATGTTGGATGAGCGCGGAAGAGAATTATACTGGGAAGGTATCCGCAGGATTGACCAAATCCGTTTTGGCACTTTTGATGATACCTGGAGCCAAAAGACAGTTACGGAAGCATTCCGAGTATTGTTCCCAGTTCCTCAGGTTGCATTGGATTCCAATCCGAACCTGCAGCAAAATAGAGGCTATTAAATCTATTATTGCTGGGAGATGCTGATTCAATGGGCTGCATTAAAATTACAATAATTGCCTTCTGTTGAATGCCAAGCAGCTCCTGCCTGCTTTAATTATTACCTTTGGTGAGGCTGCCTCAAAAGCGTTTGATTGCTTAGAGACAGCCTCACCCTTTTTTTGTCAAAACAAACCCATCATGGCCGCAGCAATTGCCCATAAGTTGAAATTACCCGCTCCTAATATGCGTTCCTTCGTCAACTCCATATTTTACATCTTCGTCTCAATTTTGCTTTTTGCGGCGTGCACCAGTCCCAAAAAGGCAGACACGTTGTTTGAAAAAATAGACTCAGGAGCATCTGGGATCAACTTTGCCAACAATGTAGAAAACACGGAAGACTTCAATATATTCATTTACCGAAATTTCTACAACGGCGGCGGGGTTGCAATTGGCGATATCAACAACGATGGACTGGCTGATGTGTACTTCACTTCAAATATGGGTAAGAATAAACTCTATCTGAACAAAGGTGATTTCCATTTTGAAGACATAACAAAAACTGCAGGCGTAGCAGGCGCTAAGTTCTGGAGCACTGGCGTGGTAATGGTCGACATAAATGCCGACGGACTATTAGATATTTACGTCTGTAATGCGGGGTATTCACAAGAAAAACCGCCAAGCAATGAACTATTCATCAACCTGGGGCCAGACAGCGCGGGCATCCCTGTTTTTGAAGAACAGGCTGAAGCATACGGGCTCAATGAAAAAGGTTATACCACCCACGCTGCCTTTTTTGACTACGATTTAGACGGCGACCTGGACTGCTATATTTTGAATAACAGTTTTATGCCCGTCAACACCCTGAATTACAGCAATAACCGGGAATTATATGCAGCAGATTGGCCCGTAAAAGATTTTTTAAAAGGTGGTGGCGACAAATTACTTCGAAATGACAACGGCCATTTTAATGATGTGTCCAAACAGGCAGGAATTTTTGGAAGCCTGATTGGCTTTGGCCTAGGCATTACGGTAGGCGATGTCAATGGCGATTATTTACCTGATTTGTACGTGTCCAACGATTTCTATGAACGCGATTATTTATACATCAATCAAGGCGATGGAACTTTTAAAGAGGAAGCCGAGCTATGGATGTCACACCTTAGCCTGGCCTCTATGGGTGCCGATATGGCCGACATCAACAATGATGGATACCCGGAAATTTTCACTACTGAAATGCTTCCGGACGATGAAACACGCCTCAAATCCAATACCATGTTCGAAAATTTCAACATCTACCAGTTGAAACAAGAACGTGGGTTCTATCATCAATACATGCAGAACTGTCTGCAGCTCAACAATAAAGACAAAACCTTTAGCGAAATTGCTTATTATAGTGGCGTGGCCGCTTCCGACTGGAGCTGGGGGGCGTTGCTTTTTGACATGGACAACGATGGATACCGCGACATTTATGTCTGTAACGGGATTTACAAGGATCTGACAAACCAGGATTTTATGGATTTCTTTGCCGATGAGGTGGTCCAGAAAATGGCGCTCACAGGTCAGAAAAAAGACATCTCCGATATCATCAAAGAGATGCCGTCCATTCCCATATTAAACAAAGTCTTCCACAACAACAAAAATCTTAAATTCAATGAAACTGGAAACACTTGGGGTTTTACAACACCCTCATTTTCCAACGGTGCCGCTTACGGAGACTTAGACAATGATGGCGATTTAGACCTCATCATCAACAATGTCAACCAGGAAGCATTCGTATACCGAAACCATGCGGACAAAATTGCCGGAAACCACCACCTGCGCTTGCAATTAAAAGGGAAAGGACAAAATACCTTTGCGATTGGCGCGACCTCCACAATATACCAAAATGGGCAGCAACTCAACTCACTGCTAAATCCAACGCGTGGTTTCCAATCCTCCGTAGATTATACCCTGGTATTTGGACTGGGAACAAATCCCTCTGTTGACTCCATCGTGATTGTCTGGCCAGACAAGTCCAAAACCCTTATGCTACACCCGCCCATTGATACCCTTCTGACATTTTTTTGTGATAAGGCTTCTTCCGATAAAGCAATCAACCCTTTTGATCTGCCATTGCAAGGGAAGCCCGTGGCGCAGGAGGTGGCGTGCAATTTTGAATCCCACCAAGAAGATGATTTTGTCGATTTTTACCAAGAAGGGCTTAGTTTCAAAATGATCTCACGGGAAGGCCCAAAGGCAGCCGTGGCCGACGTAAATGGAGATGGTTTGGATGATGTTTATATCGGAGGGGCCAGCAAGCAAGCTGGCCAGCTTTACACTCAAACATCCAGTGGTAAATTTATTCGCAGTTCTCGTGCATCTTTCGATCAGGATTCGCTGTATGAAGATACAGATGTTACTTTTTTTGATGCAGATGGTGACGGTGATGCAGACCTTTTTGTCGGCAGTGGCGGCAATGCCTTGCCGATGAACGCCCGCTTTATGCAGAACCGCCTCTACATGAATGATGGGAAAGGGCGATTTACCAGTAACGAACGTGCCTTGCCGCTAAGCGGGCTGAATACCGCCGTAGCCAAAGCCTTTGATTACGATGGCGATGGCGACTTGGATCTTTTTGTCGGGAGCCGCAGTGTGCCTGCACAATACGGCTTGCCCCCGAGACATTTTTTGTACCAAAATGATGGAAAAGGCAGCTTTAAAGACGTTACCAGAAACGTTGCCCCTCAATTTTCTGGCCTGGGTATGGTTACGGATGCCATACTCGCCAATGTTGTTGGAGATGCCACACCGGAGCTGATAATTGTGGGCGAATGGAACAGCCCCAAAATTTTTGAAATAAAAAGTGGGCAACTAAACTTAGTTCCATCCAACCTCAATCAATATACTGGTTGGTATTCAGCTATACAATCAGATGACGTGGATGGCGATGGCGATCAAGACCTTATTTTGGGAAACAGGGGCGAAAACTTCTATCTCAAGGGGGATTATATGCATCCTTCAAAACTTTGGGTCGGCGATTTTGATGGCAATGGAAGGATACAAAAGATTGTAACCCGCCAGATTAATGGCAAGGATATGCCCATTCCGATGAAAAAAGAGTTGACCGATCAAATTCCATCCCTCAAGAAAAAGAATTTGAAATATGTTGATTATTCAACTAAATCTATTCAAGACCTTTTTCCGGAAGAAGTATTAAAATCTACCATTGTTTTAGAAAGTGCCTACTTTTCTTCAGCTGTAGCCATAAATGAAGGCAACGGGAAATTTACCCTGCAAGCACTGCCTGCTGAAGTCCAGTTTTCCAGTGTTTGTGCTATCGAATGGTATGATCTCAACGGAGATGGAAAAAACGACTTGATAATGGCTGGCAACCAAAATTGTTTCATACCCCAATACTCAAAGCTTGATGCGAGTTTTGGACATGTTTTGCTCAATATCGGTGGCGGCCAATATCAGCGGCTCGACAATCGAACATCTGGGTATCTCGTTCGCGGTGACATCAAAACCTTAGCCATTATCAATATTAAAGGCAAAAAACACCTCCTTTCAACAGCAAATGGTAGGACGCCAACGCTGCATTTGTTAAAAAGCAATGATTCTGCACAATAGTTTTTCTTCCAAAATGTCAAAATACATTCTTTTAGTTGCTTTTATGGTGGGTTCCGTGTCCGCCTGTAAACACTCCGCAACAAGTGATTCCCCCATGTTCAAGCTGCTGCGGAAAAACAGCACTGGCCTTGATTTTGAAAATGTACTACACCAAGACAGTGAATTTAATGTATTCAATTACATGTATTTTTTCAATGGTGGCGGTGTTGCTGCGGGCGATTTCAACAATGATGGGTTAGCAGACCTGTACTTCGTAAGCAATATGGGCCCGAACAAAATGTTCCTCAATCAAGGTGGCCTTAAATTTCAGGACATTACGGAGCAAGCAGGCGTAGCAGGTATGAATGGCTGGAGTACCGGGGTAAGCGTAGTCGATATCAACAACGACGGGATGCTGGATTTATATGTTGGCCAATTGGGGGAATATCAAAGCATTCGAGGGCGCAACCAACTTTTCATTTGCAAAAGCATCGACAATGGGGTTCCGGTATATGCGGACGAAGCTATTTATTACAAGCTTGATTTGACAGGTTTTTCAACACAGGCAGTTTTCTTTGACTACGACCTGGATGGCGACCTGGATATGTTCCAACTCAACCACTCCCTCCACCAAAACGGCACTTTCGGAGCGCGTAACCTTTTTGTAGGAAAGCCGCACCCTTTGGCTGGCGACAAACTTTTTCGCAACGATTCCGGAGCAGGGAAAAATGGTAAAACGGTGTTTACCGATGTAAGCACCCAGGCAGGGATCATCAGCCTCGTCATTGGATACGGGCTGGGAATCAGCACGGGCGATGTGAACAATGATGGCTACCCAGACATCTACATTGGCAATGACTTCCATGAAAACGACTACCTCTATATCAACCAACGGGACGGAACCTTCAGGGAGGTTTCGCAAGAACAAATTCGGCATACTAGCCAGTTCTCCATGGGCGTTGTCATTGCAGATGTAAACAATGATGGCTGGAACGATATTTTTTCCCTGGACATGATGCCGGAAGACCCCTTCATCCTAAAGAGTTCACTGGGAGAGGACAGCTACGATATTTTTGCTTACAAAATTGGCCTTGGGTACAGTACACAGTTTGCCAGAAACAACCTGCAAATCAATAATGGCAATGGAACTTTCAGCGAATTAGGACTTTATGCTGGTATTGCAGCAAGCGATTGGTCCTGGTCGCCACTGTTTTTTGATTTTGATCACGATGGGAATAAAGACCTGTTTGTTAGCAATGGCATTCCACGGCGCATGAATGACATTGATTATGTGAATTTTCAGGAAAACAGAGAATTAAAATTAAAAGGTCAATCTAACAACGTAGAGGACAGCGAATTGTCCATAGTAGAAAAAATGCCAAGGGTTAAGTTGCTTAATAAGTTTTATCGAAATACTGGAAACCTGAGGTTTACAGATATCGTAGGTCAGGTAGATGACGATCTTCCAAGCTTTTCCAATGGCGCAATATACGCTGATCTGGACAATGACGGAGACCTGGATGTCGTGACAAACAACTTGGAGGATGAGCCATTTATTTATCAAAACCTCCTACAAGACAAGGCACAGGAAACGACAAAATATTTATCGGTAAAGCTCGAAGGCTCTGCCTTAAATCGGAATGCAATTGGCGCAAAAATCTTGGTCTATAAAAAAAATGGAGAACGCCAAGTTGAGGAAAACTATCCTGTCCGAGGTTTCCTTTCAAGTGCTCAAATACCACTGCATTTTGGTATCGGCGATTCGGCGAACATAGATTCAATATTGTTAATTTGGCCAGACCGCTCATACGAACAATTGGCTGACTTGCAGTTCAATCAAACGATGACGATTAAATGGCAGGCTGGCTTGCCCCAATTTAGGTATAATCAGATCCAGTACAAATCAACTGTGCCCTATGCATTTTTCGATGAAACAATAAAATCCGGGCTTGGTTTCCAGCATGTTGAAAACCCTTTTATTGAATTTAACAGGGAACGACTTATCCCATTCATGGTTTCCAGGGAAGGCCCCGCGCTCGCGGTAGGTGACCTGAACGGTGATGGCTTGGAGGATGTGTTTTTCGGTTCTTCCAAGCGAGAGCGTGCAGCCCTGTACTTTCAATCCCCAAATGGGACGTTTTCACTAAAAACGCCTTCAGTGATTGTTGCAGACAGTACTTTTGAAGAAGTTGATGCGGTATTTGTGGATATTGAAAACGATGGTGATCTTGACATCGTCATTGCTGCAGGCGGCAATGAATACCGCGGTCAGGAAAAGCCAATGCTGCAACATTCCTACATCAACGACGGCAAAGGAGGGTTCACACGCCGCGATTTTGAAGGCGTTTACATGACTGCAGGTTGTGTTTTAGCTGGCGATTTTAACAATGACGGCCTAGTCGACCTGTTTTTTGGCGCACGCGCCCTGCCTTGGA